>NZ_CP045455.1:728258-1092387 GCF_030060925.1 Spiroplasma sp. SV19 | reverse complement strand
CTTTGTGTTGAAGTATTATAATATTCATTATTTTGAATAAATTCTAAACCACAACCAAATTCACCCGCCTGAAAATGACTCCCCTTAAATAGTTCACGATTAATAATGATGGCTCCCCCCAAACCAGTTCCAACAATAAATAGCATTGCATTTACTAAAGTAGAATCAACACTAATTTCATATAAACCAGCACAATTAGCATCATTTTCTAAATAAACATTAACATTCTTATTTTTAAAAAATGTTTTTCAATTTACTAAATGATAATCTTTAATTGCTCCCAATCCTGATATCTCTCCTGTAACAGTATTAATAACACCTAAGGAAGATATTGCAATATTTTTAACGTGATAGTCTCCAATTATTTTATAGTAAATTTGTGTAATAATTTTTTCAATTGTTTTATGATTAATTAAACCACCATAAATAAATTTATCTTGTAAAATTATCATTTTCTTTTGATCAAACAGAATATATTTTGTACTTAAGCCACCAATATCAAACACTAAATTCATTATTAAATAATTTCAATTTCATTAACTAATGTTAAGATGGCTTCTTTTGTTGTTGCATTAAATAAATTTTTACGAAAATCATCATCTATTAATTTTCGCGCCACAGAAGAAAGCATTTTAATATGTTCTACTCCTGAACTCACATCAGGAATTGCCAAACCAATTGCGACCTTTACTTTTGAACCATCAATTGAATTCCAAGCAATTGGCTCTGCAAATTGATAAACAAAAATCCCTGGTTGAATAATTTCTTTTACTTTAGCATGTGGGATTGCAATCCCATCATTAAATCCTGTTGATCCTTCTTTTTCGCGATGAATTAATCCTTTATAACATTTTTTAAAATTTAAACTAACATCATTTTCAACAAAAGAAGCTGCAATAAAATTAAAAGCGTCTTTTTTTGTTGTACTAGCAACATTTAAATAAATATGATTAATATTAAATAGTTTTTGATTCATTTTAGTTTCCTTCTTTCTTAATGATAATTTCATAAGTTCTAATTTGATATTTAGTTAATGTATCGGCTGTAATATTTTCAACGATAACATCTTCTAATAAGTTAAGAACATTGACTTGTACATTTGCATTAGCTATCTTTGCAAAATTTAACACAATATTATTGTCACTATTATTAAACCCCCGCACAACAATTGTTTGGCGTGTCTCATGTTTTTTAATTGCTTTAATTGTAAAATTGTCATAATTAAAAAATGGCAAAACTTGTTTTTGCTTTTTAAATGTAAAAGTATTTAAATCAGCAATTAAAAAATGATCAGCATGATGAAAAATTGAATTTAACTTTTGATTTTGATAAAAAATGGTTGGTGTATTCATTATTTCAGCCCGATTTCAGATTTCTTGATTAGTTGTTGAAAACCAAACCATTTGGAAACTTAAATCTGTTAATAATCGTGCATCATTAGTAAAAACCGTTATCTCACTCACTCCCGATGCACGACCAGGGCGATTAATTAATTCATCTCGTCCCAAAACAGGAACAGAACGAAATAATGTAATTCATAAAGCAACCCCTTTTGCTTGGTTAGTGACTTCATATTCATTATTGCCACAAGTAAGATAACCTGTTTTAATTTTGTTATGTTGTAAATAAACAAATGACTCATTAGTTTCAATTGCCACTGGCTTTTCTTTTCAATGTTCGTGTTGTCAAACTTTTAAATCTGCTGTTAATTGCGTTGGTCGTTGTATCGTACTATATGCTTGATTAGCATAAGAATGTGTTGTTAAAAATGGTATTTCATTTTTAATCCGTCATCTAATTTCAGTTCCAATATTTTTTGTCTTAATCTTAACTTTGATTTCATCAGTATTATTAATTTCAAAATCTAATCTAAAAGTTTGTTCTTGTTTTTTGTTATTTTCTTTAACTGATACTAAATATTTATTTTCTAATGTTAGAAAATAATAATCCTGTTGTGTATTAATCTCAGCAGTTGAAGTAACAAATTCATTAATAGATAACGAATTATTTTTTGAAGGTGAATAATCATAGGAGTCACCACAGTCATGATCAGCAACTAATAAGAATTGATTTTGATAATGAATCTGAAATTTTTGATCATAAATATCTAACGTTCCATTTTGATTAATTTTAATTTCTCACCGTTTTGTTTTAATCTCCTTACTTGGCTGTAAGCAATTATTTTTACTATTAGTAGTAACTAGTTTAAATTTGGCAAAAGTAAATAACGAAATCTTTAAGTCTAACATAATAATTTTTGTTTCAAAAAAACTATCTAAGGCAACATTTATTTCCCCATTCTTTGTTGCAATAACATTTTGCCCACCTTGATGATGTTTTTGTTTTGTAACAATAAAATTAACGGGCTGTTGATTTTGATCAATAATTTCGAAATATTGTTTTTTGCTAAATAATGTTACCTCAAAATTATTTTTAACTTGACACGCATTTAATTGTGGATTAAAAATAATAAATTCTTCATCGCTTAGTTGAAACTGATGCGCCATTACCTTTAGCAATTTTGTTGTTAAGCTTTCAACTAAATCATTAGCTTGAGCAAGACGGTTTTTAATATCCGCATTGGTCATATCACTGTTACATCCTCCCAAAGAATCATGGGCTTGTGAAGTTGTTAACAATTTTAGAACTCGTTCAATAATTTCATGTTGATAAACATTTGTTTGCAAATAAAAAAATGTTGCCAAGGGTTCTAACTTATTATATAAATTATATTCTAATTGTTTAGTTTTAATTTTTAAATCAACTCGTTGTGAAGCAATTGTTTTATGAATTCTTGCAAAAGCTGGTGTCTTTAATTCACCATTAACTGTTACTAATCTATTAAATTTTGTTGTTGCAAAATACTGATCATAATCAGATAATATTCATTCATGTTCATTATCAACATCATTTAATTCATTTATGAATTCTTGCAATAATTTTGTTACTGGTGCTTGATCACCACCAAAAGGAATTAACAAATTATTTGTTACTCCACCAAGTTTTTGTTTTAAAGTATTAAGAATATCAGTAAAATTTTGTAAAAAATTTTTTGCTTGCTTACGTAAATTTGTCAATGTTAAATTTTGATATGGAAAAAAACTACCCATAACCCAATATCCAAAATAAAAGTTATAGGCTAATATTTTTGTCCCATCAATTCCTTCTCATCAATGTACTACAGAATTTAATAAATCATTACTGTGCGCTCCTCGTCAATAAACAAAATGTTCCAACCCAAATTGTTGAAAAATTTGCGGCATCTGACCATTATGCCCAAAAGAATCAGGAACATAACCAACTCGTAAATAATCAGCCCGATATCTTTTTGCAACATTAATTCCTAATAACAAATTTCGGACAATTGATTCTGATGTTGAATTAAATAAATCTGGTTGCGTATACCATGGACCAATAATTAATTTTTTCTTTGCTAAACTTTCTCATAGCAACGAATTAACTTCGTGACTATGATAAGTGAGATAATCATCAATAATTGATGTTTGACCATCATAGGTAAAACTAAAACAATTTTTATTGGCCTGATATAAAGTTAGATATTGTTCTATATTTGAGCAAAGAATGACATCAGAGTCTTGTTTTGTAAAATATCATTCTTTGTCCCAATGGGTGTGGGGAACAACCATAATTTTTCATTTCTTCATTTTTATAGATTACTCTGCTTTCTCATTGTCTTTTGTAATTGGTATTGCTGAATTTTTTTTCTTATGTTTTTTACTTTTAAAAAGATTAGTAAAAGAAAGTCACCCTTGTTTCAACGACTGCCCTCATCCAACAAAATAGTTTTTAATATTTGTCCCAATTCAGTTTCAATATTCTTTTGCATTTTGAGCACGAATTCGTCACAATTGTTTTCACCAACCTTTAAACTTTTGCCAAGCAAGTTTAGGTTTTGTAAAAAATAATTTAACATTATGCCAACCATTTTTAACAGCAAGTTTACGGGCTAGTTTTTCAGTTTTTAATAACTCTGCTTCTTCACCTTTAATTCTTGGTTTTAGCAAGCCAGCAATAACAGCTGTAATAACTACTCCAATCAAAATTGCGAGAATTCATGCCATCGGCCAATGTGGTGCTGAATTCTGTTGAATATAACCCAAAAATGTTCCTAATGGTGATCCTAATCCTGCCGCAAATTTTACATTCCATACTGTTACTAAAACTCCGGCAACAGCAGAACCAATAACATTAGCTGGAATAATTCGAATTGGATCAGCAGCAGCAAACGGAATAGCCCCTTCAGTAATTCCAACCATTCCTGTTCCAAAAGCAGCTTTCCCCATAATTCGTTGATTTTTTGGGTAACGATTTTTGAAAATAATTGTTGATAGTCACATTCCTAATGGTGGGACTGAAATCGCTGCTTGCGCTGCGGTTCCCGGAATAAAGTTGGCATCTCAAAATGTTTTTCCTTCTGCCATTGCCTGTGCTAATGTCTGATAAAAAATAACTGTTCCAAATACTAACGCTGTTTTATTCAATGGTCCACCAAGATCAAACGAAATCATAATCGCGACAACTAAAGCAATAATAATGCCAGTTGATTGAAATTTATTTTGAAGATTATTTAACCCATCAAACATTGCTAATACTCAACCTGCAATTGGAGCCCCAATTACAAATTTAACTAATGTTGCCATAATAAAGACTCCTAAAATTGGAATAATCATTAATGGCTCAATTGGTTGTAAAACTTTTGGCCAACGAATAATTTTTAATAATTGCACCGAATAACCACTAATTAATCCAACAATAATTGCCCCAATAAAACCAGCTCCTGGCTCAATTGGCGAATTAGTGGTTCCTACGATGACATTAATTCCTAACATTTTGTTATCATTAATAATTCAACCAGCAATCATTGCTGGAACTACTCCTGGTTTATCTGCAATTGAATAAGCAACAAATCCAGCAAATAATGGAATCATTAATTTAAATCCTAATGCGCCAACATCCATTAAAAATTGTGGTAATTTACGAGTTGATAAAACTCAATTCTGTCCATAATCACCATAATTATCAACATACTCAGTTTGAAAAGCACATAAATTTGCAATCGCCATTAAAATCCCTGCCGCAATTGTCATTGGAATCATCCAAGAAATTCCCGTCATTAAGTGCGATAAAACACCTCGTTTTTTGGTTGTCCCAAATGTAACAACCCCTGTTTTTGTTCCTTTCGCGCCATAAATAGTCGCTGCTGCTAATGCTTGAATAATTAATTCCCTCGGATTTTTAATCGCTGCGTTAACACCGGTTTTGAAAACGCGTTTTCCATTAAAACGAGATAAATCAATCTTGACATCAGCAGCAATAATAACAACCTCGGCTTCCGCAATTTGTTCTAAGGTTAAAGCATTTTCAGCACCAATTGTGCCTTGCGTTTCGACATAAATTTCATAGCCCTTTTCAACTGCTGCTTTTTTCAAACCATCAGCAGCCATATAAGTGTGCGCAACTCCAGCAGCACAAGCTGTAATTGCCACAATCTTAATTTTTTTATTATCTTTATCCATTTTTTGTTATTCCTCCTTTTTTAATCACTAAAATCTGCTGAAACATAAAAGTAAATTGGATCAAAGTTAAATTTTGCTTGTGGAGAAAAAGTAATTAAAAAACGAATGGTATAAACAAAAGTATTTGTCTTTTGATAAGTTTTTAATAAGATAATAATATTATTAGTAGTATCTAGATTAAAAATTTTTCCTTTTTCTCATAGTTTATCAATGTTTAAATAAGAGTAATTACCTCCTTGCCCCTCAGCAGGAAGTTGATTTTGATTTGAAAAAGTTATTATTGTATCATTTTTATCTTTTCACTTAAAATTAGTCATTACATCAGGGTTACTTACCCCATCATATAATCATTTGGAGGTTGTTGAAGCATCATTAATTCCATAAATATTTGCCATCCGAACTGAAAAATAGGCCGCTTTAAACAAACTAGCATTAAGATTATTGTTTTGATAAAAATTACTATCATCAGTTCCTGTTAAACTTTTTTGCTGATTAACATTATTTGTAACATAAGTACTAACAAGGTTCGTAATATTATCAGAAGCTGTTCGTGCGTTAGTGATTGCTTTTTGATCCGTTGGATTCTGTAAATCATCTATGGTTGGTTTTGGCATTGGTAACGTACCGATAATGCCTAAATCAACAATAGACCCTGGATTGTGATTGTTATATCCTGATTGAGACTGTAAATGTGCCATAATCTGACGAAGTTGTTCAACTTTTAATGGTGGTGTTGTTCATGAACAAGCAACTACTGGTGAAACAGAACTCATCGTTAAACCTACAACCGATAACTTTAAAAGCATTTTTCGCATTATTATTCCTCCTATATCGCAATTTAATTGTATGCATTTCAAAATTATATCGGTAATTTTAATAAAAAGAATGGAATACTATTCCATTCTTTTTTGTTTTTGTAATAATTTATTGTTATGTCAACTTTCCATTTCATTTGAGAAACTGTCGCACTGATCAATTTTTTCCTTGTTTTTTTCATATAATAAATTTTTTAAATAATCAGTGAAAAAAAGAAAACTTCATAATGGTGAAAAAATTAAATTACTTTCAATGTCATTAATTCTTCGCACTTGATTATCAATATAAATAGTTAAATCACTATATTTTAATAAAGTTGATTGGGGGTTACTTGTAATTAAAATAATTTTTGCCTTAATTTTTTCACGTTTTAATAAAGCCAATAATTTTTGCGTAAACGCATGCAAACCCCGCATTGAAAATACAATTAAAAGATCATCTTTCGTGATTTTTAAAATTTTACTTGTGACAATATTTTTTCCCTTTTCTAGGATTGAAGTCGAATACCCAAAATGAGTTAACATTCCACATAAATCATTTAAAGCAATTAGACTGTGTCCCATTCCAAAAGCATAAATTTTTTTTGCTCGATTAATTTCATCTAACAAACAATTAATTTTCTTTTGTTGGTCATCAAACATTAAAGCATTAATATAATTGGAAACTTGATAATTATCTTGAATTTTTTCTAAAATATTATTATCCTTATTATAATCAGAAATATTTGCTAAACTAATTCCTTTTAAAATCCCCAATTTATAAACATAATCACGAAGCCCGCTTACTTTTATTTTTTTGAAGAAAGCATAAATAAAGCTCATTCCAACCCCATAACGACAACTAACAGCTTTTAAATTGGAGTTAATTAAAAAATGGTAGTTTTGAATTGTAAAATTATAAAAATCTAATTCTTGTTCTGATAAAATACTTAAATCTAATATTACGTCTTGATATGAACTCATAAGTCATCTCCTTTTAAAATAATCCCCCATCATATTTTTGCCTTTTTTACTTTGTTTATATTCTTAATTAAATAATAACTTAAAAACAAAAAAAAAAAAAAATGACATTAATGGTAAATAATGTCATTTTTTCATAAAAATTAAAATTTTTTATTCATGGACAAAAATCCAACCTAATGCTCCAACTCCAATGAAAAGATTAGGTATGGCCCCTAAATAAGTTCAGGGTGATTGATAATCTGCTTTAACAAAGAATCCAATTAGGAAAATGACTGCTAAACTAGTAATTGCTAAAGCTCACAATAGTGATCAAAATCCCGGTTTAACTGATAGCGGAACTAAAATATATAAAATCCCTAGAATCAGTAATACTGGTCAACTTGTATCTCAACCATAAATTGAAGTTTTTGTTGGAACACCTGCTGCAAACAAGATTCCAATTATAATAATTCAAGCCGCACCAATAAACATTAAAATCTTTGGTCATGTCAAATTTTTCATATTTTTTTCTCCTTTCAATAATTAAATTAATTATACCGGAAAACTATGAAATTATTTTGGCATTTTTATAACCTTCAGTATTAAAAGAATTTACTTTTTTTGATTTTAAATATGTCAAAATGTTAGACGCACGAAAGGCATTATTAATTGCAGGAATTAGTTGTGGTGAAACATATTGGGCATTATTTTCACCTTTAATTTTAAAATAAAAACCTCAGTGGGGTAGTAGGTATTTTATTTTGTTAAAGCTATTATTTATTCAATCTTCTTGATAATTTAAATCAATCCGAAATACATTTTGGACATCTGTCTTGGACACTTTGATTGAACCTTTACTTACAAGGCTTAATGGAATGTTCATTCCCACTTGAATTTTGTTTTCAGTGCTACTTCAAACACCATAAATTGCCTTTTGAATATCTGTTTGCAATAAGCTCTCTCATCGATTTGAGTCTCATCATACAAATTTTGTTCCATTTACTCCTTGAACTGGATGCGAATCAGCAATTGTTCCATATTGTTCAAACTCTTTTTGAAAGCGATCATTTAATTGCTTCATATTTTTGCTATTTTTAATGTCTTGTCACTTATCTTGTGCCATCATTGTATATTCTCCAACAGCCGTATTTTGTGTTAAAAAGGGATCAGAAATATACATACCATTATTGGTTTTAGTAAATATTATTGGCTCATAAATCTGAGTTACAAGTCGCATATTAGCAGTATCACCAAATGATAACTTTTTCATCACTTCATCAATATTGGTAATATTCTTAAAATAGACATAAACATGACTTTCTTGGTTAAGATCTAACCAATTGTCTTTTTGAATGCTACTTCTTGCCGATGGTAAATAATAATTATCATAACCAACGGTAAATTGCTCTGATGCAGCAGTTTTCATCTGATAAATCCAATCTGGATCTTGATATGAAATAAACTCATCAATATTTTTACAAGCAATAATTGTGGCAGTTGGAGACAAAATAAATGCACTACTCAATAGCACCATTAGTATTTTTTTCATATTCTTTTTGAACTCTTTCTAGCAGATTAGCAATTGACAATTTAATTCTAGTTACAGTAAACAAAAAAGCATTCCCAAAATGCTTTTTATATAACAATCATTAAATTATTTGTTTGCAAAATAATTACATGACTCACACCCAGGAGTTATATAATAAGACTAATTAAATTTAGAAAGGTCTACTGGCTTAACTTCATCCTACTAACCGCCTTCCCAAAAAATATTTTCAGTGGCTTATGGTGTTCGTCCATATCACAGTTGCTGGGACAGCTCAAGATTTGCACTTCATTCCCTAACTCTAAATAACTATATATTAAATTGTCTAAAAATATCATATCATATTTTATTTATCTTGATAATAATTAATTACAAAAATTAAACTAAAAAAAGCAAGACCAGAAGTAAGACTAATTAAACTTGGTAATCAAATATTATGTAATTCAGCAAAATATGTTAAATTTGGATATAGATTAGAATCTAAAATTCATTCCGGAACTGATCAAAAGAACGCACTTCCCATAATTGACGATGAATAACTTGGTACTAATAAATAACCAATAATATTTAAAATTTTATCACTACGAACAACCCCAAGGGGAAAAAACAATCCTGCTAAAAAAGCAAAAACTAAAAAAACAGTAATTGCAGTTACTAAAATAACTTTTAAATCGTTCGAACAAAGAGCAACTAAAATTCCAATTAAAGAAGCAACTAAAGATCCTAAAATAATTGCTCAAAAAAAACTAAACCAGTTAATTCATTCAACATGAATTGCTTCGCCATAACTTAGAAAAGCAATTAAAAATAATCATAATGATCCGACTAAACTAGTAATCACATTAATTAAAATTAAAACAAAAACTAATTGATACATTGATGCTTTTAATAAATGTAGTTGCCGAGCAAAACTTGTTTTTCGGAATTCATAAAAAGCAATTGATAAATCAAGAATTCCATTTAAAACACCAACCAGCAAAATTGACCCTGGTAATGCTAAATAACTAGCATTACTATTAAACATATTAGTAACACGAACACTAATAAAGTATAGTAGCACGGGCAAAACTAATGTTATTAAATAAGTATGTAATGATTTAAATCAATATTTACTAACAATCCGTAATAATGGCAAATTCATGGTTACTCCTTGTCTAATTAAGCACTAATAATTGTTTCAATTCTAACATCATGTTTTTCAATTGGTAATGGTTCTGGTACTAATTGTTCAATAAAAGCTAACCCAATTACTGTTTTTTGATAATTCTTTAAAAAACGATCATAATAACCCTTCCCATAGCCTAACCGAAAATAATTTTGATCAAACGCAACGATTGGCACAACAATAATATCAATTTCGTTTTTATTAATTAAGGGCAATGTAATTAGTGGTTCATAAAGCCCATACCGTTGATTAAATTCTAAATCAGCAGTTAAATTAGTAATTTGATAAAATTGTAAATCATTTTCTACCATTCGGGGAAGAAAAACATTGATTTTTGCTGCCAATAATTTTTCAATAATTAAAGTTGTGCCAACTTCTCCTTTAATTGAATAATAAAGCGCAATATTTCTACTATTTTGAATTATATCATTATCAAAAAAGCAATTAAAAATTTGTTGCTCTTTTTGTTTTCGCAATGATGGCGTAATCTTTTGACGCAAGGTTATTTTTTCTTGTCGGATTTGTTGCTTATTATTACCTGACATTAACCAACACTACCTTCCATATCCATTTTAATTAATTGATTTAACTCAACAGCATATTCCATTGGAAGTTCTCTTGTAAAAGGTTCTAAAAACCCCATTATAATCATTTCTAAAGCTTCTTGTTCTGATAAACCACGACTTTGTAAATAAAATAATTGTTCTTCAGAAACTTTGCTAACGGTTGCTTCATGCTCAATTTGTGATTCATTATTATAAACTTTATTTTGTGGAATTGTATCTGAATGTGATTTGCCATCTAAAATTAAGGTGTCACATTCTACTCGTGCTTTTGAATACTGTGCTTTTGGTCCAATATGGACTAAACCACGATAATTGGCTGTTCCCCCATTAAAGGTCATTGATTTAGAAATAATTTTTGAAGAAGTATTTTTCCCCAAATGAATCATTTTTGAACCCGCATCTTGAATTACATTTTCTTTTGCCACAGCAATCGAAATACACTGCCCTTTACTATTGTTTCCTTTTAAAATAACACTTGGATATTTCATATTAATTTTTGACCCAATATTACCATCAATTCATTCCATTTGTCCATTTTCTTCAACAATGCTTCGTTTTGTTACTAAATTTAGAACATTATCACTTCAATTTTGCACTGTTGTATAGCGCATTTTAGCATTTTTACCGACAAAAATTTCAACAATAGCCGCGTGAAGAGAATCACGTGAATAAATTGGCGCCGTGCATCCTTCAATATAATGTAATTCTGCATCATCTTCCACAATAATTAATGTTCGTTCAAACTGCCCACTGTTTTGGTAATTAATTCGAAAATAAGCTTGCAATGGTTTTTCTAATTTAACTCCCTTGGGAACATAAATAAATGAGCCCCCTGACCATACAGCACTATTTAAAGCAGCATATTTATTATCCGTATTTGGGACTAATGTTCCAAAATATTTTTTAAATAACTCTGGATGTTCACGAAGCGCTGTATCACAGTCTAAAAAGAAAACTCCTTTTTCTTCAACTTCTTTTAACATACTTCCATAAACCGGTTCACTATCATATTGGGCTTTTATTCCTGCTAAATAATCACGTTCTGCAGCCGGTAATCCTAAACGATCAAAAGTATTTTTAATTTTCTCAGGAACTTCTTCTCACGTTGTAGCAATGTGATCAGTTGCTTTAATATAATAAACATAATCATCAAAATTCATAAATTCTAAATTTGGTCCCCAACTTGGGTTGTTAATTTTTAAGAAATTACGATATGATTGTAAACGATACTCTCGCATTCATTCTGGTTCATTTTTATGATCAGAAATTTCATTAATAATATCCTCATTAAGACCTTTCCCTGTATTATAGTAAGAAATATCTCCATCACTAAAACCATACTTATAACTTGAAATTTCTTTAATTTGTTTCTCTTGTTTTAATTTTGGCATTAAATAACACCTCCCTTATTTTTTGTTATTTGTGTTTAATAAATTTAATAATAGCGTTTGAAGACCAGTAACACCAATTGTGGCACATTTAATTCGATTGGGTTGTTTTGCAATATTAATAAAAGCAATTAGGTCATTTAACTTTGTTTCATCATAGGGTTGATCAAAAACCATCGCAAGATAATTGTCAATAATTGCTAAACCATCATGAATGCTTTTTCCCTCTAATTCCTGGGCCATAATATCTGTTGATGCGGTTGAAATAGCACACCCAACACCGTCAAAACGTGCCATCATAATTTTTTGGTCAGTAACAATTAATTCTAAATGAATATCATCAATACATGATTCAGAAGCCTGGTGAATTGAATGTGCTGTTGGTTCTTTAGTTAATCCTTTGTATTGTGGTTCTGAATAATGTTCCATAATAATTTGGCGTAAAAACATCGGATCATTTTTATCAAATTCCATTTAAACCAACCTTCCTAAAAAATCTGTTTCATTTGCTAACGCTGTTACTAATCAGTCAATATCTTCATGACTATTATAAATTGAAAAACTAACGCGAATCGTATTTTTATCTGGAATAATTTCTCCAATTAAACGAGCACAATGATCACCACTGCGAACCATAATTTTGTTACGACTGCCTAAGTGAGTAGCAACATCTTGACAAAAAGCACCTTTCACATTAAAAACTAATGTGCCCGCTTTAGCATCAGCATTATAAATAATAACCTTATCTTGTAATTTTTGCTGAAATTGTTCAAGCGCATATTGTTTTAACTGATGCGTATAATTAATAATTTCTTTTAACGTAAGCATATTGACAAAATCAATCGCAGCACCAAAACCAAAAATATCACCAATATTAGCTGACCCAGCTTCTAAGCGTTCTGGCAAGCCTTTTAAAAGATAGTCCAAGCCATTACTTTCAATGCGAGCATTCATCCCACCACCAAGAATTAATGGTTTTAGTTTTAATAATAACTCTTCTTTTCCTCATAAAATTCCGATTCCGGTTGGTCCAAAAATTTTATGAGCAGAAAAAGTAATAAAATCAGCATTTCATTTTTGAACATCAGTTGGCATATGAATAATTCCTTGAGCACAATCAACGACAACAATAATTTCTGGATTAATTTTTTTAATCACCGCAATAATTGCTATCGGATCATTTTCATAACCTAAAATATTAGGAACATTAGCAAAAGAAACAATTTTTGTTTTAGGCGTAATTACTTTTGCTAATTGCTCTAAATCAATTTTAAAATTTGTTTCTGATAAAAATTTCACATGCGCTTTTTTTTCTGATGCTAAACGATACCACGGCAAAATATTTGCTCCATGTTCTTGTTTTGTAATTAAAATTTCATCTCCCTCATAGAGAAAGTCACTTAAACCATACGCTATTTGATTCAAACTATATGTTGCACCAGGGGTAAAAATAATTTCCTTATCTTTTTTAGCATTAATAAAATGTTGAATCTTACGCCGAATCATTTCATATTGCACATTTGTTTCATAACCTAAATCACTATCAATATTATGGGGATTAGTGCCATAATGAGTATAATAATTATTAATTGCATCAATCACAACTTGAGGTTTTAAACTAGTGGCTGAACTATCAAGATAAATTTGATCAGCGTTATTTTTAAAAAAAGGAAATTCGGTTCTAATTTTTTTATAATCAATCATACTTATTCTCCAATTTCTTTATCAATTTCATCAATAATATTTTTTTGTAATGTCTCATCTTCAATTGCATCAATCACATTTTTAAAATAACCCATACAAATTAATTTTCGTGCTTGGTTAACTGTTAATCCCCTTGTTTGTAAATAAAAGATTTGTTCGGGGTCTAACATGCCCACGGCATTAGCATGACTGGCTTTAATGTCGTTTTCATCAATTAATAAAATTGGGTCAGAAATTGCTTTTGAGGTCTTATCAAAAACTAATAACCTTAACTCCTGATGAGCTTCTGATTTACTCATTGTTTTTTCAATGTGACTAGTACATTTAACTGTTTGTAAGGAATTATCCTTTGCAATTGAATAGGTTTTAATATTGCTTTCGGTTGCTGGTGCCAAGTGATGAGCATAAATAATCGCATTTTTATGATAATTATGAGTTGATAAACTTGCTAAATAATATTTAAGGGTGCTCCGCTTGCCTTGCAAATTGAAAGTAACATTTTCCGTAATATTACTGTTAACAATGTTCAAATGATAAACATTAACCTGGCTTTTTTCTAAAACATTATAAAAAAGATTAGCAACTTGCTCACATTCACGTTTTTTATAAATATTAATAATATTAATTTGATTTTGAGCAGGAATATTATAGTTAATTGTGGCTTCGGCCGTTAAATTTAAAAAAATTAAAAAAGTTTTATTAACAACATCAGTTGGAAAATTAAGATTAATAACTTCACCAGGATTAATGTTCTCAATTGTTACATTTTGGGTTGTGTCACTAATTAAAAGATTATCACTAATAATTGTTTCGCTCTGATTTAGTAAAACTCGCATTATTATTTTCCTTTTTGCGCAGCACAACCAATTCCAGTTAAAGGTTTTGCTTCTACGGTTTTAGTATCAATTGTTAAATTTAATTCTTGTAATAATCATTCATAACCCTCTTTATTAATTTTTTTAACTAAACTATAATCACCACTTTTAACAATTTTCCCTTTAACAATGACATGGGCATGTGTTGGCTGGACTAAATTAAAAAAACGATCATAATGTGAAACAATAATTGCTGAAAAATTTTCTTGTAGCATTTTATTTAATTCAGCACTAACAACATTTAAAGCATCAACATCTAACCCCGAATCAATTTCATCAATTAAAGCTAGCGTTGGTTTTAACAAATTTAATTGCAAAATTTCATTCTTCTTCTTTTCTCCCCCCGAAAAACCAGTATTTAAATAACGGCGAATCATACTATCATCAATTTTTAAATTCTTAATATTATGGTTAATATCATTATATAATTGTGGTAACTTAATTGGAGCATCACGATGAGCATTAATAATTGCTTTTAAAAAATCTAAATTTAAAACTCCCGAGATTTCAACTGGTGATTGCATTGCGAAAAAAACCCCCATTTTACTACGCTCATCAACTGTTTTATCTAAAATACTTTCCCCATCAATTAAAATATCACCACGTTCAACAGTGTAACTGGGATGCCCCATAATTGTTGACAACAAAGTTGATTTCCCATTTCCATTTGGCCCCATTAAAGCATGAATTTCATTAATATTAACAGTTAAATTTAATCCATTTAAAATCATCTCATTATCAGCAGAAACAAACAAATCTTTAATTTCAATTTTTTGCATTTTTACCCCTCCTTTTTAAGAGTCTTTTACAGCATTTCCAAGTGAAATATCTTTATTTTTTTAAAAATAAAGTCTACTTTTATTGTACAATAAAAGTAGACTTTATTATAATTTTTTAATAGAATGTACTTAGTATTTTTTACCAAAAAGTACAAAAAAATGAAAAGTCAAAAGGAAGGATGAAGCAAAATGAAAAAACTTTTATCAATACTGAGCAGTATGGTAATAGTCGGAGCAACAGTTTCGGGAGTGGTGGCTTGTAATAATAAGGAAAAAAACAACCAGCATAAAAATGGGAATGGTGATAGTATTTGAGCTTGAATTCCCGGAATTTATGGTGGGAAGGAAATTACTTCCCCAGATATTTGGAGTGTTTTAGCAAACCCCTTTGTTGATGCCGGAAATGGAAAATGAACAAATGACCCCTCACAATGAGATGGTGCAACAAGAATTAAAATGTCAGTGCAATTAATGCAAATTTTAAGTGTGGCGATTTTAGCAAACCCAGATAAATTTTTCCCAACTAAACAAACAACAGTTGGTGATATTGCAGACTATAAAGATCTAAAAGATATTTTAAAAGATCAATGAAACTTATTAGTTCAAAACACAAACAATACTGTTGAGAAAAAGAAACAAAGTTTTAAAGATAGCGACCAAAAAAATTGAGAAAAAAAATATCATGATTTTTTAGACTCAAATTATAAAGATATTTCTGGTGCTAGTGGAAATAGAAAATATGAAATTGAAGAACAAAACTATAAAGCGGCAATTATGACAACTGGTGCTGATGGTGGAATTAGTGCAACGCAAATGTTAACTAACATTTTGTTAAATAATAACATGCGTACATATCAAACTAATACAGCAGAAACATCAGTAACTAAATTAAGTTCTTTTGCTGATTTTCTTAAAGGAGGCGGACAAGCAAAAGATTGAAATACTAATGACCAAAACTCACGAACACAAGTAGCTTTGGCTTTTAGTTGAGACAGCACAAGCGGAAGTTTTGGCGCTGATTTAAGCAAATTAACAGTTACCGAAATTAACACTCGTTTAGACACAATTGCAACAAACTTAAAGACAGAAGGATATGATGTTACTAAATATATGGTTAAATACCCACCAGTATCAACACCTGTTTTTACTGATCCAAGTTCAACATCAATTGGAACGCCCCTTTTAGCACAATCATATGACCCTGGACAATATTCATTATTTCAAAAATATCTTATTGAAAAGTGATTTCAAAATGAAAAACCTTTAGCAGTATCAAAAATAACTTATGCTTTTAAATCAGGTGTAACACCAACTGATACAGGTTTTACAAAAGATAGTTTTGATGAAAATGTTCAGGATCAAATTAATACTGATTTAGCTACTTTAAAAACAGCAGCAAATTGAGATGATTTTATTAACAATATTAAGGGAACTGCAACACCATCAACAGACTTATTAACCCTAAGTACGCAAGCAGATGCTGTTAAGTCTAATATTTTAAAAGCAAGTGTTTATGATAGCATTGGTGCTACAGCCGCTGCACCAGCTGATGATTTAGATAAGGCAGTAACTGCCATTGGTAGAAAAGCTACTGCTGATGCAATTAGTGGAAACTGAAAAATTGGAAATACAAGTGATATGGTTGTTGCCTTCTTTGATACAAATGGTTTAAATTTAGTCCATCTTGATGGTCGTGAATATTTAGCTGACGCAACGCCAACATCTTATAATGCTTATAATAGTGACTGACAATTTAAAAGCTTAAATTATTCAAATATTGCCTATAAAGCAATGTCTGACAAATCACAAATTTTAACAACAGATAAAACAAAACAAAAAATGAATACCCAATTTGCTAACGCCCAATATTTATGATATTTAACAAACCGTAGTTTAGTTAATAATGATAGTATTAGTAAACTTAAATTTAAGGTTTTAGACGAAGTTAAAAAATATGCCACATTAACTTCATCTTCTGGTTCAACCGATGACAAAACATGATGGTTCTGAATTTATGACTTTTTTAATAATTTTAATAATAAAATTCTCCAAAATGGAGCAGCTCCTGACCAATGATTAAAAAACTTTATTACTTTTAAAGATGGTGAAGGGAAAAATAATGCTGATTGATTTACATTAATTATTAGTGCAATGACAACGAACTTATCAGGAGGAGCAGTTCAACGCTTATATACTAGTTTTGAAGCTGAAAATAAAACAATCCAAGATTATAAAACTGGCGGACCTGCCGCAGAAATTAAAACAAAAGATATTGTTGATAAAATTGCACAGTCAAAATATTGGGATGAACAAATTACAGCAAATTATTCAGGAACTCATACTAGTCCTGCTCAGACTGCCTTTTGAGTCCATCATTTTAAAACATGAGAAACAGATAAAACAAAATATTATAATAACGGTGATCAAAATTGATATCGTGATGACTTTAGCACAATGGGAGGTAGAAGATAATGAAAAAATTACTAAGTGTTTTAGGCGCAATTACAATTGTTACTTCTGCTAGTACTACTGTTGTTGCTTGTGGAAAAAAGAGCTTTGAACGTTTTAGTGATCCTGCAATTGCTGATGAAGTTAAACGTTGAATTATTGCCCAAATTGATTCAGAAAATCAATCAAGCTATGTAAAATATTCATTTAATGATATCTTTACAAAGGCAGACTTAAAAACAATGGCCGTGCGATTATTAGATACTAATATTTCAAAATTCTTTTATGCCTCAGAAGAAGCAACAAGAGCTCGTTATACTGGTGTCACAATCGATGTTAGTCAACCAGAAAATGTCTTAGCAAAACAAATTGTTAGTTTTGTTGAACAAGTTGCCCTTGATAATTTGTATACTAAATATTTAACAGGAATATCAAATTATACGCCATTAGAATTAACAATTGCCGGACAAGGATATGCCCCTGATTACCAATCAGCAAATTGATATGTTGGTGGAGTTCAATCATATTTCTGAAAAACAGCAGGAACATCACCAGATTATACTAAATCACGAAAAGAACAAGGTGAAAGTAACTTTGAAATTCAAATTAAGTCAGCTGGAAGTAACTATAGTGACTTTAATAAAATGACAGAGGATCAGAAAAAAATTGCCTTAAAAATTCGTTTTAATGACTACTATAAACATGTTGAAGTTCCCGCTGTTATTGATAAAATTATTACCGCAACTTATTTACACCAAAATGAGGTTAAACGTTATGGTAGTGGTGATAAAACAGAAATTTATTTGAACCGAAATAGTGCCTTATTTAATGCCATTCAATCATGAGACACAATTAGTGGTGCTCGCTGAAATTCATATGTTAAAATGGTTTGAGAATTAAAATTAGACAAAGCTAGTTTAGATAAATTATTTGCTAGTGGTGAACCATTAGAAAATGTTGAAGCATTAAATACTGATTTAACAAATAACGAAAATGTTCTAACAAAAACCCTAAAAGATATGTTTAATACCTCAAAAGGTGGCGATGTATTTGATAATATGATTAACGAAGGAATTGATCCCATCTTTGGTCTTAGTGGTTTTAAAGGTTTTGTTGGAATTGATAAAAATAAAAATCCAAATGATATCTTTACAACGTTAAACAATGCTGATGCATATAAACAAAAAGTTATTGATGCAACAACACCAGGGATTATTAAGTCAGGAGAAGGAACAAGTCCATCAAGTTACCAATTTTTAGATGCTAACCGAAAATACGGATCAGTTGTTCTAGTCTTACCAATTTATACAATTGACTTAATGAAAAACATGAATATCAATTATCAAAATAATGCTACCAATAATAAACCATTATCATTAACTTGATATGGATCAGGAGGAACACCAACTGACCTTGATCAAGCTTGAGTCGCCCAACAAGGGGGTGCTAAACGTTCATTATCATGGTTATATAACAAAAAAGGTTACTTAGGAACATATGATGAAACTGGTCAACCTCTTTATGATAAAGACGGAATCCCAACAAACATTTCAAATGTAAAAGGACAAATTTTAAAATGAATTGAGTATACTTTTGCTCAGCAATCAAACTTGCAAACAGCAGCAAAAACAAGATTATATTCATTAGTCTTTGCTTATAATCCAGAAAATGTTTATTCACAAACTTTATTTGATGCAATTGGATCATTTATTGTCAAAGAAGATTAAAATATCTTCTTTTTTTTATGATAAAAATAAAAAAGCAAACTGCTTTGCTTTCATAATATGAAACATTTAATTAGTCTTGATATTTTTCATTTCAGACTTTTTTTACAGATGCTAGTAAATCTTCAAAGTAGGCCGCTTGTTCTAAATCATTTGGTTTAGAACTTTTTTTACGTTGACTAATTTGATGTTTTAACACTTCAAGATATTCATAAATATCTTCCCCTAGCATGCGATATCGCCCAACGATTTCTTTAGCTTCATCATGAGCTGTTTTTGTGCGATTATCTTCCATCATAATCATCTCCCCTCATTCTGGTTGCTACACACATATATTATACCACAAAATTGAAGAAATTATTAAATAATTTATAGCATTTAATTATAACAGAAAAAATACTAAATTTGTTAAAAAAATAAAAAATTATTAAATATTTTTCAATTTTTATCAAAAAAACTTGCCAATTTTTTATTCTTTTCAATCTGTAATATTACCATCTTTATTAATTTCTGGTAGATTTGGATCATTAATTCTATTTCAACGATAAACTGCTTTAAAATAATGTGGATAATTTTTTCAATCTTTTCAACTTCGACCATAACCTATTTGCAAATCAGCAAAATTTTTCATTAATCAATCACTAACCATATCAATTCTTATTTGAACTACATTATTATTAAATTTATTAATTTTTCAATTATTATTAAATAAACCATGTCATATAACAATATAATATTTACAATCAATTCTCCTAAATGCATTATCATTTGCATAAACCGGTTCTCAGTTACTTCCTGTTGGTGGTTGTTGGACATTAATTTGTCGCTCTAGTTTGGACTGCACTTTATGACAAGCAATTAATGTAGTTGTACTTGCTACAGTTAGCCCAATTGTTCCTAAAATGTTAATTACTAAGTACTTTCGCATAGTATTGCCCTTCCTTATTTGAAATTTTACTATATTATATATTATACTTTTTTTAAACAACATAAATTAAGAAATTTAGGATCACTAATTAAAAGTGACTAGTAAAGAAAAATCGAAAAAAATTAAACAAAAATAATTGCAATATCTTGCAATTTGTTTTTTATAACCACAATAAAATATGCTAATTCATCACAGAAGTTTGTTATAATTGTTTTGTAAGGAGCTGATGTCAAAATGAACAAAAGTGATTGCATCTTTTGTAAAATTATTGCCCAAGAAATTCCGAGCAAGAAAATTTATGAAAATAATCTTGTTTACGCCTTTTTAGACTTATTCCCCAATAGTGATGGCCATACTCTAATAATTCCGAAAAAACACTTTGATTATTATAGTGAAACAGACGATGAATATTTAGCAGCTGTTGCAACAGTTGGCAAAAAAATTGCCCAAAAAATGTATCAAGTTTTAAACCCTGTTGGAATCAATTATGTTAGTAATGAAAAAAGTGAAGCTTTTCAACAAGTTTTCCATTATCATCTACATGTTATTCCGAAATATAAAAAGGAAGAAGGTTATGGTTTTAAACTGAATGTTGATAAAGAAAAATTACGCGACCTTGACGAAATCAAAGATCTTTTAACCTTAAAATAAAAAAAGTATTTTATAAAATACTTTTTTTATTTTTTACTACTTAAGAAATCATATACCGCCTGATAGTTTGGTTCATTACCAACGGGATTAACAACTTCAAGATATTCAACGATATTATTTTCGTTTAAAATAATTACAGCTCGTGGCAAAATTTGTGAATCAGTAAAAACTAATCCTGATTTTGCCCCAAAGTCTCGATAATTATAATCCGAAATTAAGAAATGCGCTTCATCTTTAAATGATTCACAGCATCTTTCTTGGGCAAATGGTAAATCTCTTGAAATTGTAATTAAACGAGCATTTTGATAATCCTTCATACTTTCATTAAATTTAACTGTTTGTGTATAACAAACACTAGTATCAATACTTGGTATTGACGAAATAACTTTATATTTTGCGCTAACATCATCGATATGAAAATCACTCATATCGCCATTTGTGGCTTTAAATTCTAATTTATCACCAACTTTAATAATATCTTGTTTAATATGTGAAAATACATCACCATCTAATTTAAATGCTCCCATCGTTCTGGTCCTCCTCTTTTTTTAAAATCGTTTCTTCATTGTTGACGAGGTGTGCACCATCGCCATTAATAATCATACTATTATTTTTAGTAACAGTAAATTCAGCTTCAATAATATTTTGTTCAAAATAATCATTATTTTGATAAGTATCACTTAGTTTAATTACCCGCTGGTTGGTTGAACCAATTAAGCGGCGTTTTTTGTCTAGTTTTTCAATAATAAATGGTCCATCAATTAAGATATCAATTTTAGCTAAAATTGCCGGGTGTTTTTCTTGTAATAGCTCGTATAAAAAGCCAGAAAAAACAATCACTGTTAAATTGTTTGCTTGACACAACGTCACTAATTCCAATAATGCCCGGGGTTGAATAAATGGCTCGCCGCCCAAAATTGTAATTCCTTCAATCTGAAAGCGTTCTTGGGCATCCTTAATTGCTTTAAAAAGGTCACTCACTTCCATCACATTCCGATTAATTAAAGGAATCATCTCTTGGTTACTGCATCCTTTACAATTAATAATGCATCCTTGCATTCATAGGGCAAAACGGTTTCCCGGACCTTCAATTGTTGTAAAAGAAACAAAGCGATTAAAATTAATTAAATTACTCATTTTTTTATTTTAAATTATACTCAATTTGGTGACCATTAGCTTGGGCCAAAATTGTTTGACCTGCTTTAAAACTAGTTTGATTGGCAAATATAAAGGAGCTTAACCCATCAACAACATGCTTTTCAATACTATTTAATAAATCACGCCCCCCTTTTTTATCATCAGCATCTTGAATAATAATTGGTAAAATTTGTTCCAACTGAAGGAATTCTAATTTAACCTTATATTTTTCTCAAACAGCCACTTGAATTGGACGTAATTTTTGAGTAATCAATTTTGCTTTAAAACTAATATCTTTAATAAAATTAAACGGAATAATATTATTACCAATTCGCCCTAATAACTCTGGTCGTCTTAATTCGGTACGAAAATGATCCGAAACTTTTTGAATAAACTGTTTTTCAATTTCTAAGAATGGCAAACTATCATCAACTTCGCTTGCCCCAATATTTGAAGTAAAAATAATAAAGGAATCCGAAAAACTAACAGTTTGGCCCTTATTATCTGTTAAACGCCCATCTTCTAAAATTTGTAAAAACTTATCTAAAATTCGAGGATGCGCTTTTTCAATTTCATCAAATAATAAAACACTAAAAGGTTTTTCTTTAATGGCATTAGTTAATTGTCCACCTTCTTCATAACCAACATAACCTGGTGGAGCTCCAATTAATTTTTGATCACTAGCTTCTTGGTTATATTCTGACATATCAAAACGAATACAGTTTTTTTCATCACCAAATAAAAACTTTGCTAATGCTTTTGCTAATTCAGTTTTCCCAACCCCCGTTGGACCAACAAAAAATAAGGTTCCCTTGGGTTTTGTTCGTTTGGAAGAGTATTGAACCCCAGACAACCCTGTAAAGGCTTTATAAACAACATTTTTGACTTTAACAATTGCATGGTCTTGCCCAATAACGCGTTTTTTCAATTCTGTTTCAATTGTTGCTAATTTTTCATAATTCATTTCTTCTCATGGTGAAACTTTATCCCCATATTGATAAGAGTTTAATAATTTTTCAAACGGTAAGCGTTCATTAATATTGTTTGAGAATTTAATTAATTGATAAACTTCTTTCAAAGTTCATCCCTCCATAGTATCATAAATATCTTGTAATTTTAAAAGATCTGTACTTAAATCTTCAGTAATCTTAAAAAAGCTCTTATTTGTTAAAATAAATTTTTCGCGTTCTTCGCGATTTGGTTTCGTTAATGTAATTGTTGTAACATCTGGATTATGTAAATAAAATGATGTTGGTAACTTGCCAACGCTATTAGTAATAAAAATAATTGCCGTATCAAAATCAACTATTTCTGATTGATCAAATTTTTTATCCCGAAAAGCTTTACTTAAAGAAATCAAGTTAACACGTTCTTCTTCACTTAATGCTTGCTCATTTGAAAATAAATAATCTGAAAAATCAGCAACAAAAGCAACTTTTTTTGGACTTGGTGTTAACATATTACGGCGAACAATCGCAAAAAACTCGGCTAAAGTTAAAAATTGCCCCGTTGGTTCATTATTTTTCTCATTAGCGTTATTAATTAATTCTTGACCAAAATCATAAGCTTCGCCTTCTTGACTTTTTTGCTCTGATTCAGCAGTTAAAGTTAAGTTTTTAATGTTTCCCCCCGATAAACCATCAATTCGATCTCACGTAAAAATATCATTAAAGCCTTTTTCTTTTAATAATGCACGTAACCTATCTTTTAAACCAACATAAGTGTTATTTGCTTGATAAATGTCATTAACATTTCCTTCAAGAATAACACAACGTTTAATCCCAATCTGATTTTTTAATTTATCTAAATTACTTTTAACACTCATTAATATTCTCCCTCTAATCATTACTTTGATTTTAATTTTTTTAAAATAAAAGTAGGAACTGATTCTCAAAATAATTAATCGCAATATAAACTATTATACTATTTATTTCCCGTAAATTATTTAAAATGTTCTTCTCCCTGTATATTCTAAAAAATTGCTATTACAGCGATAAATTTTCTTTAAAAAGAAAACAAGAACTAAAGCTTTATTGGTATAATTTAAGCATAAAAACTATGTTCTCTATTTAAAACTTTAAGGTTTTAATTACTTTTTTAACATTTTAAAAATAAAATAATATATTTTGAAGGGAAATCTTATATATGAAAAAGTTACTACATCTTTTTTCAACATTGCTAATGATAACCCCATTAGTTAGTGCTCATATTAACCTATGAAAAAATAATGAAAATCTTCAATCTCCTAATTGACAGAAAAGAAGTCTGCATGGAAAAAAACAATAATTTCACAGAACTGGCAATTAATATCACCAATTTATCTCAATCATTCTCGAAAAAAACAATTTTTACTAACATGAATCTTGCGATTCCGAAAGGAAGTTTTTATGGAATTTTAGGTCATAATGGGGCTGGAAAAACAACATTGATTAAAACTATTCTTGGTGCATTTCCCCATCAAAAGGGAAGCATTCATATCAACGGATTAGACAATACCAATCCTTTATCAAGACAAAAAATTGGTTATACTCCAGAAAAAACTGTTTTCTTATCTAAAATTTATCTTTTTGATTATCTTAAAATGTGATGTATATTAGAACAAGATAAAATTGAAAAAGAAGAAATTAAGGATATGATTGATTTTTTTAAGTTAAAACCATTTCAATCTTTAAATACTTTATCAACAGGAATGGCCAAAAAGGTAGTTTTAGCACAATGTTTTTTATCAAAACATGATATTTATATCTTAGATGAACCAACAGACGGTTTAGATGCTGTAACCCGTAAAATTATAATTGATTTATTAGTTAGCTTACATAAGAATGGTAAGACAATTATTATTATTATTACCCACATTCTTAACGAATTTGCCAATTATATCGATCATTTTATTATTTTAGATCATGGCCAAATTATTGCTCAAAAAGAAAAAAAGAATACTGCAATCTGAGACATTCAAGCTGAATATGAGAAATATTATGCCCTTGATAAAGCAAGTGTTTATCAAAAAATAAAGGAAATGAGTGAAGAATAATGCGAATCTTAAAAATGGACTTCTTTCTCCTTAAAAGGGCAATCAGTTTTTGAGTAACATTAATAATCCTAATTATTTTATCAATAAGTATTTTTTTAACTGGGGCAATTACTTTTAATAAAGATGCAAAAAATATTGACTTGTTTTTTATTTCATATCTATTTTTTGCGGTAAATTTTTTTGTTTTTCCATTTTTATTTCTTGGTAACCTTAATATTATCATCTTTAATCGCCCCATCTTAGAATCATCATTTCTCTTAATAACAACAAAGCCTTTTAGTCGCACTAGTATTATTCTTCAAAAACTATTAATTAATTTAATTACTTTGATTTTCTACTATACTATTATTTTTAGCATTACGACAATATTTTATTTGCTAATAACATCATGAACACATACCTTAGTTTTTTTAAAACTCTATGGCGTTGGCATCTTAATTTCTTTTATCTCATTACCATTATTTTTATTTATTATCATTATTGCTAGTCATTTTTTGAAAGAAAGTGTTATTACTTTAATAACATTATTTTTAGCAATCATTGTTTTAATAACACCTTGACTGATGGCAGCAAAAAATATCAAGCATTATTTTTCAACTGCAGATCATAATGTCATCAATATCATTAAAGAACATGAACATCCCGCAATTAATCTTTTTAAAACTAATGAGACATATACTAACATTTATCATGCAATTAATAAAAATGATGGGAACGAATTTCATCAAATTATAAACAAATATCTGGAAAAAAATAATTATCAAAAAATATTGCACAGTGGTCTTTTTTCCGAGGCAATCGACTTCAATGACTTAAAAAGAACACTACTTTTTGATGTTAACCAAGATGTAACAGTAATTCAACCACAAAGTCCCTTGGAAAATGTCCAAATTATCCTTTCCAAACAGTTTTCTACAAAAATTAAAATCTATCAAATGTTCTACCAGCAAGATATAGTCGGAATAGACCCTAGTATTACTAAAAATCCGATTCTATGAAGTTATCGCTATAGTTGGCAATTTCAAAAAAAGATGTTTATGGAAATTAAGAAAAAACATGCCCTTAATACTGAAGTAATAATCACTAGTATTTTCCAGCAACTCCACAATGCCCCAGGTCATAGTCTATTCATTAATTTTTCAGAATATATTGATAACTATAAAAAAGTGGCTGAAAATAATAAATATAAGACTGGGATTCTTGCTCTTAATTTATTTAGTCAATATACTTTAGCTGCTGCGAAATTAATTGATGACAATAACTTTTATCATATTTGAGGTTATTCTAATTTTTTTAACAATGAATTTAATTGATATAAACTAGACGGAATAATATATAATATAAACTGAAATAACACTATATATACTCGTCCAACTTGACCGTTAGTTTTCCCATTGACAATTATCTTCATCTTCCCAGCAATTGGATTATATTATTTTTTACAACGCTGTAAATACAAATAATTATTATCTTATTTCTTTTTTGTTTTACTATCAATTTGCATTTTTGCTTGATTCATTATTTTATCCGGGTTTAAATAAGTCTTCTTCATTTCTTTTGATAAAGACACATCATACATCGATAGATCATTAACAAATGGTTGTTCATCAACATCATGAGCATGACCTTCGTAACCTTCAAATTTATAAGTGAACCGCCCATCAAGATATACTTTAAAAATTGCTTCTTCACCAGTCACTTTTTTGGCATAAACAATGACCAAACTATCATCATTTTCTTTTGTAATTCGAATATCGTTATTATCAACAATAAAACCACGCTTTTGAATTGCTTGTAAAATCGCCGCAATTGCATGTTTGCGCGCTGATTCATCTAATTGCTGACTAATAATTTTAGTTTGTAAATCTAATGCTTTCTGATTTAAAGCATTCGTATCATTAACACTCGTTTGGCTAAATTCTTCTAACATTGGTGCTAATTCAGCATTAATAAATTTATCATCGCCAATTTGGGTTTTAAAACTACTAAGATACTGATTTTTCATAAAGTCGACCGAAGTACGGTAATTATTAATTTCCTCTTGAACAAGATCAGAAATTGTTGTTGGATCTAAATTAGCAAGTCGACTTTTGTTTGTTTTAAAAAAATTCATAATAAAAGCTTTTGAGACATTATCATCAAACATTGCTAATAAGTCTTGCTCTAATGTTTGATAATTCAAATTAACACGATTTTTTAAATTTACTAACCGTTGTTTTGTTTCATCCTCAATCACTTTTACTTTTAACACTTCAATTTTTTGTTGAATTTCTGCTAACCGTAATGTTTTTTGTTCCAAGAAAAAGTTAACTTGTTTTGCTAATTCTAATTCAACATGTTTAACCTTTTGAAATTCTGCCACCAACGGATTAGTTTCTAAATCAACAAGAATTTGATTTAATTCTTGCAAATACTGTTCAATTGCTTGGCAATTTAACCCACTAGCATCAATATTTTTTAGTTGCTGTAACAATAATTGTAAATTCTCTTTCACAAAATTAATATTTAAACTTAATCTTTCAATTTTTTGTTGGTAATTATACATTACCTGTTCAACACTCATACTCATTAGTTTAACACCTCTTCTATTTCTATTTGTAGTTTTTTTAATGCCTCTCGGTTTTTATTATCATTTTGTTCATCGCGGGCTTTTTCACAATATAAATATAATCGTAGTTCATAATATAATGACATAATTTGCTTATACTTATTTTTGTCAAAAAGATCTTTACAAACAAATAATTTTTCATTAATTCCTTTCAAGCGTTGGTCCTTTGACTTTAACATAGTGGTAATTCTTTCTTCCATCCTATTTATTAAATATAGCGCAGCTTTATCAAAATAGCAAAAATCAAGGTACTCTTGAAATTTTGACTCAGAGTTAAACATATCTTTAAATTTAATAGTTTTATATATCACTTCTAATTGTGATAAAGACCTTAATAATTCAATTGTTAAATCAGCACCATAATTAATATTTTTAAAACGATCACGAATAGTTGCAATTTTGACTCAAATTTCTTGTCAATGACGTTGTAAACCACTTGTTTCGCGTTTTTTCATTGCATTAAAATACTTTAAATACTCTTCGGCATACCCATACAAATTAACTAATAGAGTAATATTCTTACTTAAATTTGTGGTTGTAATTTCTTCAAATAATTCCCGATGTAAATTATCATTATTAAGGGCAAACAAAAATTTAGTTAAAATAGCAAATAAATTTTGATTTCAAATTTTTTCAACAATTGTTGAACTCGCAATATTAGTTAATTCTAATAATTGCTTTAATGTAACATTATCTGAATGATAAAGTTCTTGTAACATATTTAAAACTTCTTTATCTGATAATAAATTATTATCTGTTAAAACTTGGTATCCCTTCACAATATTTTGTTGTTCTTTTGCTTGTTGCTTCATTACAGTAATTAAAAGCAAATGCATTTTTGTAAAATAATTTGGTTTTAAAACAAAATTAGTTAAAATTTGTTCACACTTGTATAAAAGGGAAATCTTATTTTGAACATCACTAGTACTAATATTTTTAAAATATTATCAAAAGCATTTTCATTTTGATTTAGAAGATCAATTAAATAACAATAAATGAAAAGATCATTAACTTTATTACTATGAATTGTTTCATAAATATTTTCTTGGTCTTTTTTTAATAAAGTTTGCAAACTTTGTAAAATTTTCTTAAATAAAAGTCTACTATAGTCTGGTAAAAACTTTTGTGCCGTTATAATCTGACGATTTAACATTATTAATTCTGTTGGTTGTAGCATATAACATTCAGTTTCATTTTTATCATTAACAAATAATGTTAAAAAATGATCATGAATCGGACAAGTTGTTTTACTTAAATAAAAAATTGGAATTGAACCAGTTAAATCACTTAGTTCAGTACTCTGTTCTGCATTGACAAAAATAATACAACGAACATCATTATCAAAATAATATTTATGATTTAAAACTGCTTTTGGATTAACATTCGCGGCATTAATAACTAAAAACTGCGGGTTTATTAATGTAGAAGTAATATGACGAGGGTCTTGTTGATAGTCACTTTCCAATGTATTTGGCGCTATTTTTTGAATATTTAAATTAAAATCAGTTGTTAAGTCTTTCGTCATTGCTGTTAAAAAATAATCTAAGATTTTTGTTCGTAAATTAATATTATTATCAATAACTTCTTGTAGGTTTTTATCATTCATAACTTGCATTTTAATATCTTTAAAAGTTGTTAAAGTTAGGACAACTTCCTTTGTTTCATAAAAATCAGTTAATAATTTATTAATTTGGTCACTGTTATGTTTAATTTCTTCTTGTTTCTTTCGAATTGTAGTAAATGTTGTATCATTATTAAACATATTATATTTATTGGGTTTAGTCTTATATTCTTCTAACAAATTAAATAAATCATCTCCAGTAATGTTTGACTCATATTCAGGAAAAATAATTAAGTCATTATTATTAATTTTTTCTATTAACATTAAATGTTCATTATTAATATATCGTTGATTAGTGAAAATATCAAAAACAAAATCAATTGTTGCCTCACGGTTATTGTTTTTACTTAGTAAATAACCTTTTTCCAGCGCTTGTAAGGCCTCTTTTGAAATATAAAAAATGCCAATTGCTCGATCAATTCACTCTTGCTCTGCATAACTATTAGCTAAATAATTTAATGATCCTTGCGAATTAATTTCAATTGTATTTTCTTTTTCAATTAAATCCTTTAAACATTCAGCGTAAATTTTAAGGTTAAAAACTTGTAATTCCTCACGTAAAATATTAGCTAATGATTTTTCTTTATCGGGATAATTAGCAATAGCATTTAAAATCACATACTGAAAAAAAGCTGGTCGTTTTGGAGTTTGATAACCAACAATTGTTGATAATTTTTTTCAGTTTTTATAGACTTTAACTATTCCTAATTTCATTTTTTACCTCTCACTTCTATGATAACAAATCTTTTGCATATCAAATAAGACCATAATTATCAATAATTCGTAAAATTTCATAATATGCTTTAATTGTTGTTGTGACATTCGGATTAATAATTGTTGGAATCTCAACATCAATATTAGCAAAGAAATTAATTGCTCCAATAATAATTAGCATATTCTTTGCCCGTGAAAAAGCAACATTTAATCGCTCATATTTTTTAATAAATTCCTTATTAGCACTCAGTTGTTTTTGGGGATTACGAACAGTATTGACAATAACAATTTCGGTTTCACGTCCTTGATAATCATCAACAGTTGAAACATCAACTTTAATATTTTTAAATTTTAAATTACTAATAGCTTTTCGTAGTTTTTTTACATGCAATCCATAAAAACTAATCACTGCCACTTTTGGCTGTTTTTTTAATTTAGTTGTTAAATTACTATATCCTTTTTCAATTAACTGCAGTGTTTCAATTGTTAAATTAATTTCTAACCAATTAAAAAGACTAGTACTACCACTTTCACCTTGCTCATAAACAAAATTTTGGTGCTCATCTTTTGTTGAATCAATTCAATAAATCGCCTTTTTACTGTCAAAAATTTTTAGCCCTTGGTTATTTTCAACAGTAACATAATGTTGCTTCTCATTATTTTGATTGACTTGATCACCTAACTGTAACTGATTTTCATAAAAAACATTGACAATTCGCATAATGTCCTCATGACTACGATATTGATTAACTAAAATTTCTTTAACTGAATCATCACATTTTGAAATAATTTTTTTAAACATTGAATTAGTTACTAACTCTAAGAAATCATTGTAACTATAATTTTCATTATAAATATCGTTGATCAAAGCAACATCTTCTTCTCGATATGGCATAATTGGTGGTAACTGACGATAATCGCCAACTAAAACAACAGCTTTTCCATATACTAATGGCATAAAAATTTCCATTGGCGTTAATTTACTTACCTCATCAATCACAACAACGTCAAATCCAAATTTTTTAATATCAATATCCGCAATATTATAATCTTGTAAAATCTTATTTTTACTTTGAGCATATGACTGATTAGAAGTTGCGGTCATTGCGACAACATTAACACTATCTTGTAGAAACTGATTAGCATAGTTCACAGTATCACGTTCCATTGCTGGAGTAAAACGATCATTTTGAATTCCTTCTTGATTTAAAAAAACGGCAATATTATAATTTTTATCTAAGAAAGTAATCATATTGGTAACAAAACTACCCTTTGTTTCTTTCTCATTAATAATAGTTTTCATATCATGGTCAATACTATTAATAACCTTATCAATTTCATTAATTGTTGCCGTAATATCTTTTACGATTAAGTTTAAGTTAAAAATATGATTAATACTATTAACAATATTTTCAATTTCAACTTTTAAAGTATTGATGCGACTACTTAATGTTGCAAGTTCTATTTCTAAATATGATATTTCTTGTTCATTTTTATTAACATTAATCTGACTTATTAATTTTTCATTATTATTAATTTGTTCGACATACTGTCCTCTTAACTTCTCAAGGTCCTTTTTAAATTGCTGCTGTCGATTTTGATAAATAGCATTTTCTTGTTTTAATGAAAGTTGCTGTTTTAATTCCATGATTTCATTTTGTAGCGTTTGAAATTCTTCAAGTCAAACATCATCACGAAACTCTTTATTAACATTTTTTAATTCTATTAACTTTTGTTCTTTTTTTGTTAATAATGGATCATTAGTCCCCACTGTTGTTAATAATTGTTGATAGATACTTATTAAAGAATATGATTCATCAAATTGAAAACCTAACTTTTCTTGAACTAAAGCACCAAAATGCTTATTAAATAATGTAACCAAATCTCCTGTTGTAGTAATCATCCCTTCTCAATTTAAATTACCTAAAAATTCGAACACATTATCAAGATTGTTAATTTCAACTTTTAATCTTCGATTACTAGTTTCATATTCTAATTTTTGGTTCCCTAATAATTCTTGCTCTGCAACTAACTCATTCACCTTTTGGGTTCAACTATTATAATCTTTAATTTCCTTTTCAAGCATCTTTGCTCGAGCTTTAAGACCTTGCAACTCATTTTTTTGATTTTCATAATCAGAATCAATGGCATCTCATTTTGTTAAGTACTGACGCATTAAATGTGAATAAATGAAGCGATAATTATTGAAAATTAATTTGTCTGGATTAAAATCATTAAAACGATTCTTTTTACGAACTTCTTCGCCCGTTAAACGTAACGGCACTAACATTGGTGTCTTATATAATCTTGTTAAAACATTATCAATCGCAGTATGATTTTGCGAAGACACCAAAACTTTTTTTCCCAGTTTAACATACTGATAGACTAATTCGGCAATAAACTCTGTTTTCCCTGTTCCCGGTGGTCCTTGTAATAAAAAAATGTCTTGTGAATTAAGTGCTTTAACTAGTGCTTTTTTTTGATTTAAATTCAAATTAGGAGAAGCAAAATGTAATTGCTCTAACGCGATCAAATGCTGCTGTGATTTTAATTTAACATCTTCAATATTAAAAATATAATTAATTAAATAAGGGTTAGCAACATCATTTTTACTAATTTTATCTAAAATGATATTGCTTCGACGAATTAACGTTGAATCTCCTTTGCCAATATAAGTTAAATAACCATAAGCAGGAATCATGTTATCTAATTCTTTGAATGGCGTATCATCCTCATTTTTTATTTCATAGAAACAATTAATAATTTGATATTTACTTAGATGATCAGCAACTAATTTAATTGTTTCTGGATCAATTTCTTTTTCTTTTGTGATATTATTTTCAATCATATATAATTTCATTAATTCTTTAACAACAGTAAGATTCGGCTTTTGATTATTTTTTGCTACTGTAATATTAAACCCTAAATCATAAATATCCGCACCATCTTGGGCATAACTATCACTAAAATTAAAGGTAAATAATGTTAACGGTGTCTCTTTTTGATATGTTCGATTAATCTGTAATCCAGTAATACTTAAATTATTTAATCCTCTTAGTACAAGATATTTATTAGAATCATCTAAAATTAATTCTAACTCAATAATAATTACTTCTTCAAAGGAAGCGTTAATTTTAATGTTTTTATTAACAAAATGTTTTTTATTAACATATCAAAAATTATGAGCTAAAAAGCGTTCATCATGTAAGGTCTCCATTGTTGGAACTGCTTTCGGAATTTTGACGTATTCTGTTAATTTTCGTGTTAAATATAAGCACGAATTATTCCGTTTATATTCTAAATTCTGGCTTTGAAATTGAAGGTATTGTAATCAGCGTTCTTTTTCTTCAGAAAAAGATGAAATTAAAAACTTCATATTGGCAAAAACATTTGAATCAAAAATAGTTCGTAACTTTGCGTCATCAAGACGAAAATTATCCGCCGTTTCTAAGACAACACCAGTTGCTGTTGTTTCAAATTCCTGTTTTTCTTTTTCCATTGCTGTCAAAAAAATGTTTTTAACATTAACAACCCCAATTTGGGGGTCAATATCACCAAGAATTGTTAATGACAAGTTTGGATCTAAAATATCATCAAATCCCGTAATTGATTTAAAACGAATTAAAATATCATAGAGTTCTTTTGTGCCTCCTGTTTTATCTTTTTTAATCTTTGCCTGATCATTAATTAAACTAACAAAAAAATCCGCAATATGAATATCCTTTTTTAAAAAAAGATCTAATCCATTCACTGTTGTAATATTTTTTAAGCGTAGGTTCTTAACATCATCATCAGTAAATTTACTTTTCGCATTTGTTAAAAAGTATAAATTTAATAATAAATTCTTGCCATTAAATTTATCTCCTTGAATTGTAAATTCTGTTAACGCCATTAAGTCACCCCTCTTATCCATATATAATTATACTAAACTTATACTAGATAACAATCAAAGCCATCAAAAACAATAAAAATATAAAAAAGAGGACATTTTTGTAATATCCTCTTGATAAAAATACCTATCTTTTTGAGTATTGTGGTGCTCTTCTTGCTCCGTGTAACCCGTATTTTTTACGTTCTTTAATACGCGCATCACGAGTTAGCATTCCCGCATGTCTTAATAAGGTTTTATAATCTTGTGAAGCTTCAACTAGTGCTCTTGCGATTCCTAATCTTGTTGCTCCCGCTTGTCCAGTAAAACCACCACCAGATACTTTAACACGAACATCAAATTCTGATTTTACACCAGTAATTTCTAAAGGTTGTTCCAAATCCTGCACTAATGTTGCATATGGGAAAAAGTCTAACGCTGGTTTCCCATTTACAACCACATTCCCTTTACCAGGAGTTAATACAACTTGCGCAACAGAAGATTTTCTTCTTCCTGTTCCACGATAAATAACTTCTTGTTTTTTTGCCATACTCGCTCCTTTTATTTATCAGTTAATTCTAACTTAATTGGTTGTTGTGCTTCATGTGGATGTTCGTTACCAGCATAAACAAATAAATTACGGAATAATTTGCTTCCTAATTTATTTTTTGGTAACATTCCTTTAATTGCGTGTTCAACTGGATAAATTGGTTTTTTAACTAGCATATCTTTTGCTATTGTGCGTTTTAAACCACCTGGGTGTTGTGAATGATGATAATAAATTTTACCCTTTAATTTATTTCCTGAAAAATTAACTTTATCAGCATTAAGAATAATAACATTATCACCACAATCAACATGAGGTGTATACGCTGGTTTATTTTTTCCTTTTAAGATCATTGCGACTTTACTTGCTAAACGTCCTAAAACTAGACCTTGAGCATCAATAACATATCATTTTTTTTCAACTTTTGCTGAATTCAAGATAGTAGTTTGTCTCATGTCACTGCCTCCTAACATTATTCCGTACCAGGGTCCAATGTATAAAGCAGTAATATTATAACTAAAAACAAGTTGATAAGCAACAATTTAACCCATATTTCCAATTAATTATTCGGCTAAAGTTCAGTTCAAATAAATTGGAAAATCATGCAGAAGTTTTTTTACTTCCTCTTGATATTTTGTAATATTTTCTTCAGTTGGTTCTTTTAAAACATGATAAATTATTTCTCCAATTTGTTGGAATTCTTTACTTCCAAAACCACGTGTTGTCATTGCTGCTGTTCCTAAACGAATTCCACTTGTAACAACTGGTGACTCTTGGTCAAAAGGAATCATATTTTTATTACAAATAATACCAATTTTTTGCAAAATTTCTTCTGCCTGCTGTCCTGATATACCTAAACTACTTTTTACATCCACCATTAGCAAATGATTGTCAGTCCCATCAGCAACCAAACGCAGATTTTTACCTTTTAACGTTGTCGCTAACACTTTTGCATTATTGACAATTTCAGCTTGATATTGGTTAAATGCTGGCTCTAATGCTTCTAAAAAGCATTGTGCTTTTGCCGCAATCACATGTTCTAACGGTCCACCTTGATTACCAGGAAAAACAGCACTATCAATTTTTTTAGCTCATTTTTGTTTTGATAAAATTAAACCACCACGTGGTCCACGTAATGTTTTATGGGTTGTTGAAGTAACAACATCAGCATATGGAATCGGTGATTGGTGCAAACCAGCTGCAACCAACCCCGCAATATGGGCCATATCAACCATTAATAAGGCTCCAACCTTATCAGCAATAATGCGAAATTTTTTAAAATCAATTTCACGTGAATAAGCACTTGCTCCAGCAACAATTAATTTCGGTTTAACTTCTAAAGCAATTTTTTCAATTTCATCATAATCTAACATTTCTGTTTTTGGATCAACACCATAACTATAAAAATTATATAAGCGACCAGAAAAATTGACCTTATGACCATGCGTTAAATGTCCACCTGCTGCTAAGTCCATTGCTAAAATTGTATCATGCGGTTGTAATAAAGCATAATAGGCTGATGCATTTGCTTGACTACCAGAATGGGCTTGCACATTGGCGTGTTCCGCTTGAAACAATTCTTTCACCTTATCAATTGCTAATTGTTCAACTTGATCAATGTACTCACATCCACCATAATAACGATGAAACGGATATCCTTCAGCATATTTATTTGTTAAAATTGAACCTGTCACAGCCAAAACTGCTTCACTAACATAATTTTCCGAAGCAATTAATTCAATATGATCTTGTTGACGTTTTAATTCTAAATTAATTAGCTCCTTAATTTGCGGGTTTACTTTCATTATTTTCATCTCCATTCTATTTTTTCTACTACCATTATATATTCATAAACAAAAAAAATAACTTAAATAAAGTTATTTTTTCATTATCTTTTAATACTGTAAACTGGCATTAGTATCTTTATGGATCAATGGTGAAACAGCCCGGTACGTAATATAAATAATTGCTGAATTAAATAGAACTTTTAACGGTGCCATTGCCAACCGTGAAATCATTGTTACTCCATAACCATCAGTTCCACTTGTTTTGTTTTGCGAAACTGTTAAAAATGCAATATCTCCCCAGGCGGATATTAGTGTTGTGACTCAATACTCATTAATAACAGCTAACATAATAATGGCCACTAAATCTCAATAGCGTTTTTTGGTTTTATCAAAGTGGCGATAAACAAACATTATTATTCAAATAATAGCAATTGTCCCCCCAGTTCCAAAACCAATAATATAAAGTAAGACAACTTTGCTAACTTCTAACCCCGCAAATAAGGTAATTGTTTCAACTGGTGAAAATCATGTCATTACTCCCGCAAAAGTTGCAAAAATTACAATAAAAATATTTGTTAACAGAAATAAAACTCATTTATGTTTTCCCACGGCGCGGTTAATTGAGGAAACACATCCTGATAAAAAACCATATGAAGCAATAACAATAATATACGCAACATGAATATAAGAAGGAACAAATAACATAACAATTAAATCTGTTACTACTCCTGACAATAACCCAACAATTGGGCCAAAGATAAACCCACTAATTTTTACCATTAATCCTTCAAAAGCAATCCGAACGGGCGGAAAAACAGTAATTGGCACTGTTACTGAAATAATAATTGTAACTGTTGCTGACACTGCTGATAACATTGTAATATATGCAATATTTTTTGTTGTAAAACGAATTCCATGATAACGTTTCGGATTAATTAAATAATACAAACCATTATAAACAGCGTAAATAACAAAAAGTGCGCCTATTATTCCACTAGCAATATATGCCATTTTATTACTATATAAGATTTTCGATATATCGCTAAATGTTGTTAATAAACTCATAATATCCCCGCAATCTATATGCTGATAAAATAAAACTTTTGTGGAGTCAATATTTTACATAATACAATTATACATTACATTTTTCATTCAATTATGTTTTTTTTATTTTTTAAAAGCAAATTATTAATTTTAAGAAAAAACTGTTGGTCTTTAAATAAATTATAACTAAAAGGTGATGGATGCGAACCCTTAATAATATTACTTTTGTTCGTAATATACTCACTATATTGTTTCGCATAATTACCTCATAAAACATAAATAATGTCATCCCGAATTTGATTTAAATAAATAATTAAATTCTGACTAAAAGTTGTCCAACCAATATCTTTATGGCTTAGTGGGGTCTTGGCAACAACACTCCCAATGGTATTATATAAAAAAACACCTTCTTTAACTCAATGATCTAGATTACCGCTAGCATGGTGATCAACCCCTAAATCTTTTTTCAATTCATGAAAAATATTAACTAAACTTGGTGGATTTTTAACACCAGCATTAACACTAAAAGCTAACCCATTAGCTTGCCCTGGTCCGTGGTATGGATCTTGGCCAATAATCACAACTTTAATATCTTTTGGTTCAATTAAAGTAAATAACCGAAAAATATCTGTTTTTGCAGGATAACAAATATTTTTCTCATACTCACTATCAATATTTTTTAACAATTGTTGAAAATATGGTTTTTTAATTTCATTATCAAAAAACTCTCTTCAACCAACTGCATACTTTATTCACATTGGCTTATCTCCTATTACTTATTCTAAATATAGTAATTATTAGTTTTCATTTTTTGCAAGTTAATTATATCAAAAACTTTTTTAAAACAAAAAAATATTAATCATTTAATAGATATAATTACTATAGATTATTAATAAAATAAAGTAGGGAAAAAATGCAAGAGTTAAAAGAAAATAGCACTATTATTAATGAAATAAATATTAAAAAGTCACGTTTTATTTGTTTGCTCCAAAAAGTTACCTCTGAAAAAGCGGCGCTTGCCTTTATTAAAGCAAATCAGCAATTAAGCGCAACTCATAATTGTTATGCTTATATTATTGGAAAAAATCAAAATATTATCCGAAAATATGATGATGGTGAACCAACCAATACGGCCGGAAAACCAATTTTAGATATTTTATTACATTATCATCTCACCAATGTTGTTTGTTTAGTTATTCGCTATTTTGGTGGTATTAAACTAGGTGCAGGCGGGTTAATCCGTGCTTATGCAAACAGTGTTAAGATGAATTTAAAAAATAGGGAATTAGTGCCCTATTTAGAAACTATAGAAATTACTATGCAATTTCCTATTAGTAAAATTAAAATTGTTGATGAATATTTAAATTATCATTATCAGATAATTCAAATTACAAAAACTTTTAATGCACCAATTAGTTATACATTTCGTCTTGCAACAACAGAGATTCCCGCTTTGAGACTATGAGCAAACAACCATGCAATTAAGGTGACGCTTTTTGAGCACAAAGATAGTTAATATTTTCTCCAAGTTGAACAAAGCGACGCTCATATTCAGTTGGAATATTATTTTCAAGATACTTACTATGATATAAATCAGTCGTATAATCAATAATTTTTCAATTATTTGCTTGAAAAGACTCAAATGAATAAGCAAATAACTGGTCATTATCTGTTTTGAAATGAATTTCACCATTTGGCTGTAAAATTAATTGGTAAAATTCTAAAAATTTTTTACTAGTTAACCGGCGTTTTTCATGACGGGCCTTTGGCCAGGGATCAGAAAAATTTAAATAAATCTTATTAATTTCCTGCGGAGCAAAAATATCTAATAACATAACAGCATCAAAAGTAATAATTTTTAAATTTATTAAATCTGCAGCAACAATTTTTTTTAAAGCCAAAACCGAAACTGAAACATAGCGCTCAATTGCTAAAAAATTTTGTTCTGGATATTTTTTTGCTAATGCAACAATAAAGTCACCCTTCCCCGTTCCGATTTCAATATTTAATGGATGATTGTTTTTAAAAACAGTTTTCGCTCATTGTCCTTGATATTTTGTTGGATTTTGGATGGCAACAGTTGGATTGCTTTCAATATATTCTTGGGCCCAAGGTTTATTTCTTAGTCTCATTTTGTAATCCTTTCATTTTATTCTTTAATAAAGCTAATTTTATCTCACGGCTAACTTCAAGTTGCGGTTCATCATAAACCCCAAACAATGAACCAAACATATAATCGATTTGTAATTCTTTTAATTTACTATACCCTAAATAACTATTAACTTGTGGGGCAATTAAAATAACATCAATTTTTTTTGCTAAAATAATATACTCTTTAATTAAGTTTTGATAATGTAAATGAATAAACATTTCACGAATAATAGTTGGGGCAAAAATAGCATAATTAGGTTCATAAAAATACAAACTATTTAATTCCGTATCAATTCCCCCAAAATTTTTAACTGCCACTTCAATTCCAATGTTTTTGATTGCAGTTAGATTTTTTTTAAACTGTTCTGGGTCAAAACCAGTTTCCATCAAATCAAATGTCAAAATCAAATTTGAAGGCTTAATTTTTAATTCAATTAATTTTGTGGCAAATTTTTTTAAATTAAATTGTTCACTAGCGATAAAACTAGCGGGATAAGTAATAAATAACTTTTGTTCTAAATAATTATCCAACTTCCGAAAATTTTTAATATTTAAAGCTGCATTAAAACGAACTAACATTGTTTCATGAACAAGACCACCAAAATTATTAATATTTTTAGTAAAAATTGTATCACTATCAACGCCATCTACTAAATTATTACTATAATGGTAAACCAATTTAAAATCATTATTAACATTAACAATTGGTGAATATAAACTAACAATTTTTTCTAATTGAGTATGTTCATTTAAAGCCAAAATACTCCGCTTTTGATTTGATAACTCTTTAATATGTTCGGGATCAACAAAAATAACTTGATTTAAATATTCAATATTAAGACGGTTATCCGCAGTAGCAATGTTATATTCTTTCAACTTATCTAAATTATTTGATTGCAAACCATATAACGAAGCATATCCTTGTAATTTAACAATTATTTTGTAATTTTTTAAAATAAAACTAGTATTAACTTGGCTTAACAAAATCTCAAATTCTTTTAATAAGTCAGCTTCTGGTCGTAATTTACTTTTGTTATGCAATAAAATGTTGCCAATATTAAGTTTTTTGGCTTGATCAAGTGGCACAAAAATTCCAAAATGATTTAAACTTGCTTTAAAAAATAAGACATTTTGATCTTTTCATAAAGTAAAAACTTGATTTGAAATTAAATCAATAATTTTATTTTTAATACTACTGCTTAAAAAACGATCTAGTTTTTCAACATTATTAATCATAAAGGTAAAGTAAATACCATGTCGAATTTTATTTTTATGAATAACATTATAAATAGCATCATGTGCCAATGCTTCACGAACATAACTGTTGCGATCATATTCAATAATATTTTGTAATTTTAAAGCATGGATATAAATTAATTCAATAATTCCACAAATACTATAAGCAAAATAACTCATCGTAATTCACACTAAAACATGAAGTTCTTTTACTAAATTCGCAGAGACAACCATAATTCGAGATTGAATTAAAATAATAATCGATGTTGTGATAAAAGAAGCTAGTGCTAATAATGACCAACTTGTTCATTTTGTTCATTTAAAAAATCAACTAATAAAAATAATAATTAAACTTAAACCATAAAGAATTGAAATCATAATAATATTAGATGTGTCAACTAAGGGTAAAAAATAGTTATTAGGTAGATACGGTAATATTCCAAATAAAAAGGTAAAAATAATAATAGTATATAAAATTGTTGATAAATAGGAAATAAAAACACCAATCATCCAACAAACTATTATTGGCAAAAAGATATTAATAACAATCATCGTATTGGTTTCACCCGCTTTTGGGGGAACAAAAACCGGAATTAAACCTTGCGCAATAATAACTAAAATGGCAAAAACACCACCAATCACTGCTTGATAATAAATAACAAAACGAGCAAAATAATTTCGCACCAAGCCTCATGTAAAAACATAAATGAAAGCAAAAATAAATATAAAAAATAAATATACAAAAATAATATTTAAAATATTACCCACTTATTTTCACCTCATTTAACAATGTATAAATCTTTTTTTATTATATCATTCCTTGTAAATACTTTTTAAAATTTACGACCTTAAAAATAAATTTTAAAAAGTACTTAAAATAAAAAATGGTGGAGATGGCGGGAATTGAACCCGCGTCCACAAACAACTTTCTAATATCTTCTACAGTTTAGTCTAATCATCTTTGTTTCATTATTTAATAGTAGGACTAGACAACTAATTAAATAACTAGATAATAGATATTTTCAAAATTCTAACATTATCAATTAGAATTCCTATTAGATTAAGTTTTGAGATACGATAATGGTTAATAACCTACAATTAACGATTATTACGGCTAGCTATCCTCTAACAACGAGGAATTAAGCTGCTAGCATTGAACCAGCAAATTGATTGTTCATCATAAATGCTGGAATTTCAACTTTGTCTTCTTTTTGTTTTTTGTTTGCGTTTCTTCAAACCTAGAAGCATTATAGTCTGCCAAACTACTGCCGATACTAGTAGATCATTCCTGTCGAAACCAGAACATCCCCATACTTTAATTATACTATTAAATTAGTCAACAATAAATAAAAATCTTTTTATGCATCTCATTTTATCTTGCATAACTCTCGCAAATGCTCCACGCGTTTAAAACCTTTGCCAATGTTAAGCGCTAAACTATTACGAGTGAAAGCATAACAATCAAAAATTAAATCAAATCCACTAAAAATTAAAGAGAATAATAAGAAAAAGCCCATCCCCTGTAAATAATCTTTTTGTAATCAAAATAATAGTCGCTCAACAATTAAACTAGGTTTTATTGTTGGATCATCATTTTTTAAATTCAAATATTGCACATAAGCATTCAGACTACTAAAAAAATAACTAAATAAACCAAGGGTAACAATTAGAAAAACAAATTTTAATAAATTCATCATAATTTCATAGGAGTTTTTATTAATTAAATTTATTGCACATAATAAATTTTGTAATAATAACTCAATAGCAAAAAGAATAATTACAATGATGCTTAATACATAAACAATATTATTTATGTTCAAAAGATAATGTACTCCATCATAACGATAAAATAATCAAGCCATAGAATTTCATTGAAAAACACCCAACAAGAAAATATAGCAAATTAGCAGGATGCGAGTTAATTTAAAAAGAATTAACAAAAGATTAATAATTTTTTCAAAATATAACCATGTTCAGATTCGTTGCAAAATAATCTCTTTTGTTAAAAGAAAATTAATTTTTTCTGCAGAATAATGTTTTAATCGCAGGATTTTTACTGTTGAAATTTGAAACTTCTCATTAATTTCCTTAAAATTACATTTAAAGAAAGTTATAATTTGCTGATAAAATTTACTATTTGTTTTATAAATAAAATATTTTTTAGCAAATTGTAGCAAACTAACTTGCTTAAAGTTAATTACTTGAACCATATTATCCAATAAATCATATTCATTGAAAATACTTTTAATTTCTTGCTTACTAAAATAAATAACAGTTTTTCATTGATAAAAATATGTTATTGCAAAGAAAAAGACAAAAGTAAAAATACTAAAGGCGGTGATAATTGCATAAAAAATTTGCCGCGAAAGTAAATTTCATGTTGGAAAATAATTAGTTGTAAAAGTAAAATTTGATGTTAAAAACAAGCAAAATAATTGTACTACATTTAAAAGTAACCCAAGATTAATCATAGCTAATAAAAAGTAAAACATCTTACCAACAATAAACTTATCACTATTTTTTCTATTTTTAAAATGTTTGCCTAAATAAATTCCTTCTCAACTACTAGCAAAAAAGAAAAATAAAACATTTAACACAATAAAATATTTTAAAGAAACTAAATCTGTCATAAAGCTATTTTTCTCCTCCTATTTTAGTTTAAAAGATACATGGGTCCCAGCACTACCCACTTTATTATTAATTTTAATATAACTTTTCTTACTATCTTTAAATCAAGCAAAAACATATGGTAAATTACCGTGCGCACTAGATTTTCATAAGTCTTTTAACTGTGTTGTTGATGGTCAAGGATCATTGGCGGTTGCTTGCGCTCCTTTTTTTAAAATTACTTCAACATCTTGTGGTTGCATAAAATGGGAATTATGCACATGTGCTGATCATTCAACTAAATATTTAGTAACATCAGCCACAACGTCTTGAACAGTTGTTGTCCCATCATATGTTTTATTTGGAACAGGTTTTCAATCAACATTTCGTCAATCATTAGCATTAAAATCATTGCTTTCAATCGTGACATTCCAAACTGATAAAAATGTTGTTTCTTGTTTAAAGGCAAAACCTTTACCATCAAGCATTGCCTTATAACTACTATCCTTAACTGTTGGGTCAAAAACTAGCCTTGCAGTTGGAGCATCAAATTTTAGATAGGCACTTTCATCTTGTTTAGCATTAATTTCTAAATTAAAGAAACCTTTTGGTAATGGTTTATTATCGTTTCACATCTTTTTACTTCTATAGTATGTCACAATTTCTTCGTAACCTTGGTCAGTTTGTAATATTCGATTAATACTTTGAGCAAAACCCTCCATTAACTTAACACTATCCATTGGCACCGGATTATTTGAATAAAATAGTGTTTCATTTTGAAAAATACTTAATTGACTTAAATCAACATTAGTATTAACCGTAATTCATTTTTCATTAAGATAACTACCTTGATTATTTGGAGTAATATGGATTGAAAAATAAGTTATTGGTAATAAGTTACGAACAGCATTAAAATCAATTAAATAATCCTGATTGGGACTTACTTGATAACCATAATAAATATCAACATTAACTTTTAAAATATTCATTGTATAAAAATTACTTTGCATAATTTCAAGAACAGTACTGCGTAATGTTTGAAAACCGCCAAGTTCGCTACCTAACATTTGATCAACTGTTCAATCGTAATTTTGAAATACTGTTTCATCAATATTAGTTAAATCAAAATCAAGTTGCTCAGTATATGGACTTGCACAACTTACTACTGTCCCAACACTTGTTAATAAAATATTTCCTGTCAATAATGTCATTAATAGTTTCTTCATATAGCTCCCCTTTTATAATGAATTAACATACATAAATAATTCATATACTTGTTCTCCAATTGTTTTATGATAATTTAACCCAGGTTGTTCAAACACAACATCATCTAAAGTAAAATGATCTGGATATCACTTATAATTATTATCTCTTGTTGTAGATGCTGGAAATCCAATGGCATTTAAAGCACGATTTAAATCATATTTTTTATCTGGATACAACTCCATTAATTTCATCATTTTATGAACCATTTCCATTCCATCAATATAATTTTTATAACGAACACTATAACGTGGCCCGTTAATATTACCAACATACACTAAATTATCATCCCCTGATTCAAATTGGCCATTCATTTCTTTTTTGGCATAATAATCATCACGATATAAGTCAAATGATCAACGAACATAGCCATTCGCACCTAATTTATAAGCCATTAATGGTCCTCAAACTTGCTCACTATTATCTGATTGAATATAAGCGGCCGGAAAATTATTTCATGAAGTATAAATCATTGTTGAATTTCCAAAAGATTTTCGGCGAATAATATTACTTCGTAATTTATAAATATTAATATTATTAAATTTTTCAACAATTTCTCGGTATTGTAAAATCATTTGATCATACTTGTTTAAAAAAATATTTTGAATATCATCTTCATCAAAAGGATTATAACGAAACCGCCAACCAGCAAAAACACTAGATTTAATAACCCCATACGGATCATTTTGAGCAACATTTTTCATTGTTAACTCATTTGTTTTGTCAGCTAATTCATCAAACGATTCATATAAACTAATTTGTTTCCCATTTGGTGTTAGATATTCTGGTTTATTCCGAATAACATTCCAATGATTTGATAATGCTTTAATAAATTTACTATGAATAGCATTTAAATATGCTTCAAAATTTTTTCCTGGCATTCCATTACTTGAATTCACTAACTCCGCTTTAAATTCTCGTTGTGGTCCCTTTTGCGCACCATTTTTAAGATAAAAGAAACTAAAAGAACCCGGTTCCATGGCAGAAAACATAAACTCAGTATATCCCAATTGGGCTGCCACCTTTAAATATTCATCAAAAGCATTAAAATCAAATTCTCACTCTCAAGCGGGATCATTAAATACCACATTTAAATCACTACTTTTAATATAATCTTCGTACTGTTGGTCCGTTCAACCTGGTTTATTTAATTTTCCTGCTCATTGAATTAATTGATAATTTCAACCAGGACCATATAAATAAAATGTATTTGACTCTTTCAAAGCTTTTAAATGCGCTAGCAAATATGGGCGCATTGTTGCTGATAAATATCATGGTAAATTATTGTCAAAAGGACCTTCCTTGTCTGCTACTGAGGTTTTGTTTGCATCCAAATTCTTTTGCCTTAAATTATTTCCAGTATCAATATATTTCATCCCATTAGAAGGAAACGAAGTAGCACTAAATCCAAATCGTTCACTTAATGGTTTATTAGAATCATCAGTTTCTAACAAATAATTTTTAATATTAACACTAAACTTGCGCTCAATTTGCTTTTTTACTTGTTTATCAAAAGTAAAAGTAAGTTTTACGGTAAAGTTTTGAGTTCCCGTTTTAGCTTTTGATCCAACAAAAATACTAATTCAAATTGGTTGAACATCATATTGCATTTCTGCAAGAGTTTTTTCGCCTAAAGCATCTGGCATATATTGCACACCAGGGTAAATATAACGATCAGAACTTGCTGCATTTGGGAAAGCTTTAATATAAGTTAAAAAAACTGCATCACTAACAATATTTGAATCATTATTATCGTTAGTAATAGATACTTCTAAATCATGATACATCGTCAGTTCTTCTTTGTTCAATAAAATCAATTGGGCATTAAGATGTTGATTTTTTCAAGATGTTAACATTGGATTATCATTACTACATTTTAAAACATCCTGGCGGTTCCCATAAAAAATCGGATTGCCATTTTTATCTTCGTTGTAAGCACTATATGTAAATTTTGAATCACCAAAAAAAGTATGAAAATAAGAATTATCATCTGGAAACATATTTTTATTATTACCACAACCATATTGAAAATTAAACTGGTTATCGTATTGACCATTACTACCACCACCAGAATCGTTTGTTCCTAAACGACTACAACTAATTACCACCATAACAAATGGTGGAATTAAAACAATAACTAATAAAATTTGAATAATTTTTTTAAATGATAACTGTCGCATCATTTTACTCCCCCTATACCTTAAATCCTAAATGGACTCCTGGCAAAGCACTTAAGTCAAGCGAAGTATCTTTCGCATTAATTAATTCTAATCAAACTCAATGCTTTTTACCACCATCTGGCGTAGTAAAAGTATATAAATCACCTAAATTTGTGTCACCATCCAATAAAATAGGATCAGAATAACCATTTTTACGGAATTGCAATTCAAAAGCATCAATGGAAAAAGCATAGTTGTAAATATCTTGCATAGCATTAACAACAAATTGCTTCATGTCAACATATAAACTATTTAATTTAATTTCCAAAGTAACATCGTTATTTAGAATTGCATAGTCAAAATTATGATCTTTAAAATCTTTACTTTTAATTTTAATAACTGGCGCTGTTTGCATCGTAAAAGGTTGGTTTGAAATTTTAAATAATGATGTTAACAAACGTTCAGGAATATACTTAAATAACGCCGGGGTTATTGTTAGCAAATCATTTTGCTCAGGAGCAAAAGCATCGCTTAGATTCATAAAAAAACTGACGTCCTGATTAAGGACCATTTGTCCTGGTTGTAATTCCATTCCCGCAGTAATATCTAAATCCATTTTTTGAAATTGATAATTAAAATTATCAAGAACTATTTTATTATTTAATAATTTATTTCAATTAGTAACAAGTTTTGCAACACTATCAATTGTTCCACTTGAATTGTCAAATTTAACAAATTTACTATCAGCAAAATCCCAAGTTGGACGATAATCAAATTCTAAAAATTTGTGACCAGTAAAAGCACTTTTCTCTGTTGCAAAAATTCCCACAGTAAATCAAAAAATATAATTAGTATTAGTAAAATCATTAAAATCAATTGCTTTTGCATTATAAAAATTATTATCATCAACGTGACCATAATAAATTTCAACATTTAAATTTTTTACAACTGCTGTTCCTAAGTTATTTTGTAAACCTATCATAACATTACTGCGAATTGACGGCATTAAACCATCATCATACCCACGTAAACTATTTAATCCCCATTTGTTATTTGTCATAATTGAAGCTGGTTTTAACAATAAAGCTAAATTCTTTGTTTCTTGTCATCATAAATTAGCAGAAGCTAAACTAAAACCCGTAACTATAGGGAAAATAACTGCTAATAAGCAAAATATTTTCTTCAAATTAACTATCTCCGTTTTTTCCTTTTGTACTTATAACTTTTAAGTCTAAAATAAATTATAGTAAAAAAAAATCAACTAGTCCCAGCTCTTCATTACTGTCACCTTAATTTTTAGAAATAATTTTTACACACTTAAGAAAATAATTATTAATTTTACAAAAAATTCAACTTTCCTATTAATAAATAAAAACTAAAATATTAAAGTTTAATTTAAAAATAAAAATAATTGAAACAAACTTCAATTATTTTTATTATAAAAATTTTTTATCCTAATAATTTAACAAACTGATAAAACATCCACATAATCCAAGTTATGTGCTTCAGCAACCGGAGCAACAACAAGATTACCATTAAATGTTTGAACCCCTTTTCTAATTGCTGTCTGTGTTTTACATAATGTTTTAAAATCAATATTAGCAATTACTAAGGCATATTGAATTGTTGCATTTGTTAAAGCAATTGTACTTGTTCTTGGTACTGCACCTGGCATATTTGCAACTGAATAATGAATTACATCATGCATAATAAAAATTGGATCATTATGAGTCGTTGCTTTCGTAACTGTTTCAACACTTCCACCTTGGTCAATAGCAACATCAATAATAATACTGTTTTTCTTCATCTTTTTAACCATTGCCTCAGTAACTAACTTTGGTGCTGAAGCACCCGGAATTAGAACCGTTGATATAACAACTTCACTATTCAACACTGCTTTTTCAATATTTGCATGATTAGATTTTAAAATATGTACTTTATTGCCAAATAAATGGTATAATTCACGAATTCTATTTTCATTAAATTCAATTAGTGTAACATCACAATCAATGCTTGCTGCCATATCGGCAGCAGCAGTGCCAGCTACTCCCCCACCAATGACAGTAACTTTTGCTCGTTCTGTTCCCGGTGTTCCATTCATTAATAATCCAGTACCTCCATTTGTTTTAAACATAAAATGCGTTGCATTAATAACTGCTAATCTTCCAGCGACTTCACTCATTGGTCTTAACAGTGGCAACGATTTATCTTCAAGTTGAATTGTTTCATACGCAATTGCCGTAACTTTTGCATTAAGTAAAGCTTTGGTCAATGTTTTATTTGAAGCCAAATGGAAATACGTAAAAATAATTTGCCCTTCATAAAAATATTTATATTCACTTTCCAATGGTTCTTTTACTTTAATGACCATTTCCTTTGCTCAAATTTCAGCAGGATTATCTAAAATAATTGCTCCGGCTTTTTGATAATCTTCATCACTAAAACCACTGCCAAGACCAGCATTTGTTTCCACATAAACATTATGGTTATGTTTTACTAATTCAATGACACCACTTGGGGTTACCCCAACGCGATTTTCTTGCGCTTTAATTTCTTTTGGAATTCCTATTTTCATTTTTTTCTATCTTCCTTTCCTAAAGTATTGTTAATTAAATCATTATAAAATTGTTTTTTACTATAAAATGACACTAAATAATCATCAAGATGCTTAACTAAAGTTTGATTTCATTTGTCATAATTTTCAAGCAAAAATATTTTGCTTCTTGTCATTATTTTATTGACATCTGGTTTTTTTCTAATTTTTAGATAAGATAATAATAACATTACAGCTACATAAAAAACAACGATGATTGCTAACCATTTTAAATAACTAGTAAAAACATCTGGTTTAACATTTAAGCCAACTTCAATTCCAACAAAAACTGTTAAAAAAGCTAGAACTACGCCAAGAGAACCACCCAGCATCAAACCAAAACCTGTTTTTGGTTGGTATTTATTATTTTTATAATAAGAATATGCAGCAATTGGAAAGGCTGAGCCTGAGGCTAATGTCATAATTGGAAATGCAACTTTAATATCCATTCCTAATAAGGCAATTGTTGCTAAAGCGGGCGCATATAATCCTATCCCAAATGCTTGTAAACCACCATAAATTGCAAATAAAACAAAGGCAAGCGCAAACTGTCATCCTGTTAAAGCAGTTTTATTACCACTTGGTAAAAGATCCAATTGTGTTAAAATCATTAAAATTCCAACAATTGTTAAAACAAGTGCCATTGTTAAACTAATATGTTTAGCACTAATTCTTTTCACTAAGTTCATCCCAATAAAACTCCCGAAAATTGCAGCAATTACCAATAATACTAATGTTAAAACAGAAACATTAATTGCCGCAACAAAAACTGTTCCAGCAATTAAATTTGGGATTCCTAAGCCAATATTTAATGTTCCTGGTAATAACGAATCATTCTTAACAACTTTGCCCACCTTTAATCCTGCTGTTGCAACAGCAAAACTTCCAACACCAATTGTATCTAAAAAAGATCCAACAAAACCAATTGCAGTTATTTTAAAAATATTTTTTTCTCGATCCATATAAATTTTTTTAACAACTTTTAACATTAAAATAAAATAACCTATAATAATTAATAAAGTTATTAAAACAATGATAAAAGCAATCAAATATTCTTGTTTTGTTGAATCAAAACTTTGATTTCTTGTTTTTGGAAAATATATTAGGTAGTTAATTAATAATGCCCCAATAATAATTAACGGCAAACTAATGCCACTTAATCAGAACAATGTTTTAGTATTAACTGTCTTTTTTATTTTTTGTTTTTCAATTTTTAATTTTTCTAACATTGTCGTATCTTTTAAATTTACAGTTTTATTTAACACTCTGATTTCAATATTCAATTTAATAAGTTCTTGTTTAAGTACTAGCTTATATTCTTTTTTAAAAGTGCTGTTTTTATCAAAAGTGTTTGTACATAAATCACCTATTTTAATGACATCTTTTTTTAATTCAATTATCTTTGTTTTATACAAAGTTTTTAATATTTTTAAATTAGTTTGATATTCTTTTAACGTGATTTTCTTCTTTAAAATAGCTAAATCTGATAAATGATTCTTAAAATCTTTTTAAGTGTTTCCAATAAGTTACTAAAATAATATAAATCACTAACAAATTTATCTAAATCATTTTCATATTTTAAAATTTGATATCTAACATTATTTAAATCTTCATTCATTATTTTCTCACATTCTGTCTTTGGATTGTTTAGTTTAATACTCGTTATTACACTATACGATATAATCACTTCCATCTTTTTAAACTAAAATAATATTAATATTATTGTTTTATAAACCGCCAGTATTTATTTTTACTCAGTGTTAAGTTTTTCCTATTTTAATTTTATTTAAAAAAAAAAAAAAAAAAAAAAAAAGCAATAGAAATTGCTTTTTTCAGTATATATCACTGCACCCGTTTTGGGGGATATGTACCCTTAAATGAGGACAGAAAAAAAGATAAAATACTATTTAAGAGGAGTTTACACAATGGCACAAAAAGGACAAAAATTTAATAAATATGATCAAGACTTAAAAAATCAAATTATACAAAATTTCTATCTTAATCATTATTCATACAAGTTAATATCAATAAAATATTCGATTCCAATTGGTACATTAGCAACATGAATTAGTCATTCAAAACAAACAGATTACTTACAAGATGAAAATGTGTCTAATAAGACAGTAAAAACTATCTTACAATTATCACTAAATCATTTGCGTAGTCTAAAGATGAAACAAAAGCAACTGCTTGCAAAAAACACTCAATTAAAAACAAATAAGAAAATTAATTTAGATTTAAAAAAACAAATACAGAAACTTGAAGCAAAAAATCAAATCTTAAAAAAGTATCAAACCTTCATCCGGTCACAACAAAAGAAAAAATAAAATTTATTAAAGACCATACAAAATACTTTTCAATTAATTTATTATGTGAGGCTATTGAAATTACACGGTCAAATTATTATCGTTATTTACAAGCAAAAAATTCATTAATAAAAGCCGATGAAGGAATTATTACCCTTATTCAAAATGAAAAACTTAATAACAAATTTCTTAGCTCCTTTGGAATAAGAAGATGAAAAATTTACCTATTTAAGAAATTCAATCTCGCGGTTAATAAAAAACGTCTTCAACGAATCTTTAAAGAACACGGGATTATACCTTTCTACTGAAAAAATCGTTCCCGTCATATTAAAAAATTATTAAGCCAAATAAACAAAAAGAATTTACTAAAACGTAAATTTAAACAATTGAAACCAAATCAAGTATGAAGTACTGATGTAACTGTCATTAAACATAAGCATACTGAAAAATCTAATTTAATTTCATTCATTGATTTAGCAACAAGAAAAGTAATTGCTTATACAATCTCAGATTCAATGACAACTTCAGTATTAATAAACACTTTATTAAAAGCGATAGCAACAGTTTCAAATAAAAAAGATCTGAAGAAATTAATAATTCATTCAGATCAAGTCTCAATTTATACTGCTACAGAGTACATCGAATTCTGTAGAAAATATAAATTTAGAATAAGTTACTCAGCAATAACTACTCCAGTTGATAATGCTGTGCAAGAAAGTTTCCATGCTAGATTAAAGTGTGAAACCTTCTATAATAATTAGAATACCCAAAATAAAATAAAAGACATAATTATTATTAAAAAATATATTGAATTTTATAATACAACTAGGGTATCATTAAGAAAATAAAATAAATAAAATTTTGTCCTATTTAATGGGTACACTCCCTTGTCACAATTATTTTATCATTAATAACATTGAACTATTACCCCATTTTGAATCAATTCTTTCATAATAAAAATCCTTCTTATCTTTATTATTTATTTTTTAAACGGAAAGTAATTTATTTAGACAAAAAAAGATTTAGTAAGCAAAATAAAAAAGTTTAACTTTTAAATTAAACTTTTCTAAACATTCTCAAATTAACACCAGTGTTCTCTGTTCCAATTTCAGCATTTTGTTGTCTGGAAGCAAACGAATAAAATAATCCAGTGTCTAAATCTTCGCCAAAGGTAAATAAAATTGCTCAACATTCTAGTGTTTGATTATTTCAAGATAAGACGCTACTATCATTAGCAATAGATTCACCTTTAACCTTTTCAAATAAAGGGTGTGATCTCAAATTAAATGACTCAAGGTCCTCTAAATCTTTTACTTCATCAGTTGCTTTAAAACTTTCAACTAACAATTTTGCAACATCTTTTAGACCATTTTTTTGGTTTCTTGTTCACATTTTACTATATATTTCTTTTGGTATTCCAAAATTAACTGCGTTTCTATTAATTGACGCCCCATTTAGATATTTTATAAAGGCAATAATTATTTTCCCTCAATTTGTTAATTTTTTATCAATTGCTGAACATGATAAGTTTAAAGTAATTGTAACATCTTCATTATCTTTGTTTTTTACTGTCCCAGTTAAACCTAAACCATAAATGTTAAAATAATTTAATTTAACTTTAAATGTTCCTAAAACTAAATCAATATTATCATCAACATTAAAGACTGAAGCAACTCTAGTTTTATAAAAATTAGTGAAATCACTTGCTGTTATATCATCAAGGTCCTTTCATTCTGGTCCTTTCTCTTTAATTCAATTTGATAATGTTAACTCTTTTGGATCTCTAGATGTTGATAAACCATCATATCCCTTATTTTCAAAGGTTAAATCCCCTTTTTGGTCTTGTTCAAGTAAGTCAACAGCATTATAGCTTATTGTAATATCTTTAAATTCTTTTTTACTTGCAATATAGTTTTTAACAGCATTTTTTAATGTATCATTTAAAGCAACAGTATTTTTAGAAAAATCTCAATTTATCTTTTCATATAATGGTTTAAAGATTTCATTTTCACTAAAATTAGTGCTTTCTAATTCATTAAAATAGTCTTTAATATTTTTAATTAAAAAACTAACAGCTTTGTCTGAAAAAACTTGTAATGCTGAAACATTTTCTGCAACATTATAAATACTTGATACTTCAAAACTAGCATACATTTGTTTAAATTTTAATTGAATTGTCGCTTTATAATCAACACGCACTGCTGAAAACAATTCTGGTTTAACATCAGCTGGAAATTTATCACGTAAGTTTTCAACATCAATGAAAGTTACTTTTACAACATTTCTTTCTTCATCTAATGTTAATGGCATTTCATTAACAAAATAATTTGAATATTCATTTTGTAAGTCCCGATTAACACCGTCAAAAGCTCTTTTAAAATTATCGATAAAATAAGTCGCTAATTTATTGTCCTCTGGATTGCTTAGTTTTAATTGATAAGGTTCAGTATCTCCTTTGTTTACTTTGGAATAGATTTTTGATAAATTATTTTTTGAACTGTCAACATAAGCATTGTTCTTAATCTTTTGATTAATTCTTTTAGTAGCTTCTATTTGAATTTCATTAAAAACTTCAAGATCTTTTGTATTAAGTTCATTGTTATTGGTTATTTTTTTATTATGACATGAAATAACATTTGGTACAGCAGTCCCAACTAAGGTTACAGCTCCCAAAATACTTAATAGTTTCTTCATTTATTTTCTCCTTTCAAAATCATAAACTCTATTTTCAAAATTAAAGTTTACAATTATTTTGTTTAAAATTTTATTAATAGTAAAAAAACAGTAATTTAATACTGATTCTTTCTAAAACTTTTTTATTATTTAAGTCTAATTTAGAATGTGTTTTATAATTTTATAACAGTATTTTTATAGCTCTCAACATATATATTTTTATTTTTCATTAGTTTTTGTTTTAATTTATTTAAAATTTAAATCTTAAATATTATTTTTATTTGTAATTTAAAATAACTTCAAGTTAATAATTGCAATAACAACATTACACCTGATAATTTTTATTCTAAAATGTTATTTTTTATTTGTTTTTAATTCAACTCCAAAAACAATCCCATCAGCTGGACGACCAGTATATTTACCATCCGTTGATGCAATTGAATAATATAAGCCCGTATTAAAATCTTCACCAAATGTGAATAAAACGGCTCATGGTTTTTCTCCTAAACTGTCTCAAAATAAACGTCGGTTAATGGTAATCCCTTGATATTTCTGGGGTGTTTGGGGATGAACAATAAAATTAAATAAATCAAGATCTTCTAAATCTTTTGCATCATCAGACTCTCTGAAATTTTCAACTAAAAGTTTAGTAACATCTCTTAATCCATTTTTTTGGTTTTTTCGCGATATTTCTTTATAAAGTTGGTCAGTAATACCAAAAATGTTTTTTGGACCATTAATAGTTTTACCACCATAATATTTAATAAATGTAATAATTATTTTTCCTCAATTTGATAGTTTCTTATCAACTGCTGCTTGGGAAAGATTTAAAGTGACAATTAAATCTTCTCCGTCGGTACTTTTAACATTACCTGATAAACCCATTCCATAAATATTAATATAATTTCAATTGATGGTGAATGAGCCTAAACTTAAATCGGTTGAATTATCTCCCATAAAGGCAGTTCCAATATTGTTTCGATAAAATTTAACAAAATCATTAGTACTAATCGCCCCTATATCTTCTCATCCATCTGTTTTTGGCCCAATTCATTTAGATAATGTTAAGTCCTTTTGCTTATAGTTGTTTGTTATGCCATCATATCCTTTATTTTTGCTATTTAAATCTCCCTCCGCTGATTTTGTCATTAAATCAACGGCATTGTAAGTTATTTCAATGTCTTTAAATTCTTTTTTGCTGCCAAGATACTCTTTAAATGAGTTTTTTAAAGTTTCATTTAATTCATTACTGCTTTGTGAAAAATCTCATATTCCTTTATCATATAATGACTTAAAAATTTCGTTTTCACTAAAATTAACAGTTTCTAATTTTGCAAAGTACTCTTTAACATTTTTTAATAAGAAAGCGGTTGTATTATCTGAAATAGCTTTTAAAGCAGTAGCATTTTCTGTGACATTATAAATCGTTGCTAATTCAAAACTTAGAAATAAGTTTTTAAATTCTAAATGAATTGATGCTTTATAATCGACTCTAACCGCCGCAAAGGGCTCGGGATTAATATCAACTGGAAATTTCTTTTTTAAAGCAGTTACATCAATAAAAGTAACATTAATTTCATTCCGATCATCATCTAATGTTAATGGCATTTTGTCAGTAAAATAATTTGAATATTCATTTTGTAAGTCATGATTAACATTGTCAAAAACATTTTTAAAATCATTAATAAAATAAGCACCTAATTGACTATCATCACCACTAGTTAATTTTAAGCGGTAAGTTTGGTTAGTATCATTTACTTTTGTGAAAATTTTACCTAAATTATTTTTCAAACTATCAACATACATTTTTGTTTTTAATTTCTCAGTAATTTTTTTAGTTGCTTTTGCTTGAATTTCATTTAATACTTCTAAATCTTTAACAGTACCAGTATTATCATTATTAACAGCTTTTTTATTGTGACATGATATAACATTTGGCGTAACAGCTCCAACTAATGTTATTGCCCCCAAAATACTTAATAGTTTTTTCATTTTGTTTCTCCTTTTTTGAAATATTTTTACTTAATTCAAAAAATTATTGGCGGTGCAATATCAATTATTGTTTCGTAAATTTTAAATTTTATTATTTAAACTCTGGTGGTACATGTCCTTTTTTAAATTGACTAATATACTTCGAATTACGAAAATTAGTAGATAATAGTTCAATTCGAAATTTAGAAATCTTTGATAAAAAAATATTTAAAATAATTACTAACGCTAATTGTTCTCTAATTATTAGACATTGAAAGAAAAAGACTTTAATTTGTTCTGTTCTTTTTTTAAGATATGTAAAAAGTTCAATTTTAGTTTTAAGGCAATAAAGAAAAAGGAACATTACAACTGATGAATAATAAAAATGATTATTAATTGCTAAATTATCATCAAGAATAGTCGCATTATAAATAATATAAATAACAATTAAAATAAAATATAAAATTGAATACCCTTTAAATAATTTGTTTTTCATTAGTCTTTTCCCTTTTTTACTATTTGTTATTATTTATAACAATTATTTTTAAAAAAACAAGTAAAAAGAACTCTTTCTATAAAAATTAAAAACAATTGTTATAAAAACAAGCTTAAAAAATGACAAAATAAAAAATCTAAGAAAATCTTAGATTTATACTTCATTAGCATTAACTTGCTCTTGAATACTCATATGGTTAATTTTATAAGTTGAAATCCAATAAGTAACTAAATAAATTGCCCCCATTAAAACAAAGGTAATTGGCAATGCTAGTCATGGGAAACCAAACGGAATAATTACTTTGGCAATTGAAGTAAAGCCATAAACTCCCAACCATAATATTAATCACATAATTGCAACACCTAAAATTCATGCCAAGAAAGCGAAAGGAGTAAAAATTCCTAATGTCAAACTATTAATTTCCCGGTTTGAATAACCTAACGCTTTCATTACCGCAATAAATTTCAAGAAGGTATTAACAAAGGATTCTGTCATAATATAGACAATAATAACCGCGGTAATAGTTGTAATTACAACAAAGATAACCGATAAAATACTTGAAATTCAAGCAAGTTTTTGAATAACTTGAGCTTTAATAATTAAATAATCAGTGTCACCAACGCCACCAATTAACTGACCATTCATAAAGTCAATCATTGAGTAAGAACCATCAAGTGAAGAAAGATTAAAGCGTGTTGTTTGGTCAACTTGATCTGGATATTTACTAAATTTACCATTAAACCATAATAACGGATTAGTATCTTTCTTATCATACATTTGGCTACTATTTGTGTCAAAGCCAAGAATCTTATTAGCTAAAATTTGGTTAACATATGCTCGTGGTTTATCATAAGAATTTTGAACGCCAATGATTTGATATTTAACATTTTTAGTTGTTGTCCCAATTTTTAACAAGCCCTGACGCAATGCTTCGCGATATCAATTAGTTGGAAAGCCACTCGTCAAATCACCAATTCCATTAATCTCTTTATCAAATTTATTATCAAATGGATGAATCACATAATAATTTCCAACTTGTTTTACTACTTGTTGGTCCTTCTGAGCCGGATTAGGGTCTAATAATCCTGGCAAAGTTCGTCCCGTTGTTGCTGAAGTTGTTGTATTCATAAATTCACCTGGTTTAAAAGCATTTACTGGTAACTTTAGCACAAAATTTTTAATATTATAATAATCTTGCACTGTCCCATTTTTACCTGTAAAACCAAACCGGTTTTGTTTCCCAATTGTTAATTTTGTTAAATCAAGCGTAAAGGGATTAATATTATCATCAACAAAACCACTTGGAAGTTCATATGATCAAGTTGTTGTAGGAACAGCACAATCGTTTCCATTTTCACAATATTGTAATTGTTTAACATTAGTTGTTGTATTAATTATCTTATTTGTTTCTAAATTATATCTAATTTGAGCAGCTTTATTCACAACCATTGGAATTGTATCAGATTTAATATTTAAATCTTTACTATCATTTAATACATTTTTAATTTTTTGATTAGGAAAAACAATTGTCTTATTATTTGCATTAATTCCATATGTTGAAAGACCAAAACTTGAATCTAATATTTTTGCCGTATATCCTGTATAAACATCTTCATTTCTAGTATTATAAGTTGAAGTTCCAAAAGTGAAATTAAATTGTTCTTTTGCTAATTCATTTTTCAATCACATTGCTCTAATTTTCCCAGGCATAATATCACTTGTTGCATATTGTGCACAATAAGTTCAGCGATCAACAATATTTGGATCGGTTGGATTAACTGGTTGTTTCCCAAATGCCCGTGGCATTGTTGAACATAACAATGTATCTATTTGATTTCGAATATCAACATTTTGCCCATAACGATTATACATATCATAAAAGGTCCCAATTGATAAACTTGCTCCCTTTCCAACCATAAAATTAAAAATAATCATATTATTTAATTGTTGAGCATACAAATGTGCGTTATTAGCATTAATGTCAGCTGTTGTTGATAGTCACTTCCCATTATATAAATAATCACTAACTAAAGAATTTTTTTCAAGTGGATATGCTGAACTATCAGAATAGTCTGGTCCATTTCAGTCATACATTTGATAACGACTAAACGGAATGTTACCAACAACATTAGTATAATTATATTCATTATTATAATTTAAATTAGCATAATAATCTTTACTAAACTTACTGATTGCAGTAGGAATTAAGGTTGCAAATGTTAAGGAAAGACTAGCAATAAAAAATGTTAAAAAGAACCAACCAATTTTTTTCGTTGATACCGCCATCATGACAAAGCGAAACTTAGTTGTAAATTTTTTAAATGAAAAACTATTACTAATTGAATTCACTAGTTTTGAAGTCTTAACATTTTTATTTGGGTTTAATAAATCTAATGGACTAATAATCAACTGACGAACTGCTGTTATTAAAATTGATAAACTACTAACCAAACCAATTACTCCAAAACAAATTGCAAACGGAATTAAAGAAAACGAATAATTTGTTGGAATGACAAAATAATTATTGAAAACACTCATAATTGGAAACTGTAAAACAGCACCAATGATTCACCCAAGGGGAACACCAATGCCCGTGACAACAAGTGCATGTGCCAAATAAGAACTTGCAATTGTTAGACCACTATAACCATTTGCTTTTAAAATTCCATTTTCAATTTTTTGTTGATTAATAATTTTTTTAATTAAAATTACTAAAGTAAAAATTAAAATAATTAAGAAAACTGCTGATAAAACAATGGTAATTGTTCGATAAATACTAATTGTTTGTCTCAGTAAACTATAACGAAGATAAACTAATTTTGTCGCATCACGACTTTGCAAGCCTGCATTTTTATCATCTGGTTTATTTAAACTTCGAAAATCAGTTGCTAAATAATTTTTAAAAGTTGCGACATCTGCACTCTTATCATTTCCTGTATGGGTAATATATAAAGTTGAATTTTCCTCAATCTCGGCATTTGCAATAATACTTTCCCCTCGATAAACATTTTCAGAAACATAAATAATTCCATCCGTTTTTGGGTTGGGAAAAATATCAGTATCATAAATTGTTGGATAAATGTTAGCGGGATCACCACCAATTGCCCCAACAAAGAGATTGTTATTTTCACCAATCTTAATCGCATCACCAACTTTTAACTTTTGACTACGAGCAAATTGTGGCGTTATAACAACATAAACATCATTAGTTGGGTTAGTTGGATCAAATGATGAATATCGTTCCATAATTTTTAATTGATTATGTTCTAACAATGGTTGTCAATTAATTATTTTGTATTTAAGATTAGAAATTAAATCTCAATATTCGTATTGTTCACGTAATTGGTATGAAAAGTTAGAAACTTTGGCAACCAAAGCATAATAAGATTTTGTAAAACCATAGGGTCCATATGGTTGATTTTTAAAAAGACTATTCTTATTATTTTGATTATAAAAATCATTAACACTAAAAGCGGCATTCCCAATATTGTTATTATATCCAACATCAAGATTATTACTAATACTTGGTGAATAATAAAGATTAATTTTAATTAAAGGTTGTGAAGTATCTTTTGCTAAAAAACTTAAATCACCATTTAATCCGTTAGTAAATAGTTCTTGTTCAATGTTCTCTTTTTTAGGTATCTCCGCTGGGTCACCTTGTCCTAAATCAACATCCTTAGTCCATTTTTTAATTCCCGTATTAACAAAAGCAGTAACTGCTTGTTTTAGTGTTGTGTCACCCTCACTTTTTGGATCCGCAAATTCTTGATTTAAATAAGCAATAACTAAATTTATTGTATTTTGTGAAATATCACTACGCGTAAAATTATTCATAAATCCTTCAATTAAACTTAGATTATTATGGTCAAAAAGATTACCATTTTGATCATATAGTTGTCCAATTAATGATTTTTGAAAGGCTTCACTTTGATAATTAAAACGATACAACCCATTATTTCAAAAAACAGGAGCATTAGAATCTAAATCTTTAAAGACAATACTATTAACTTTATTTGTAGCGTTATAAGTAAATGTAATATCAATATTCTTATCATCTAATGCTTTTAATGCTCCATTTGGTCCAAGATGCACATAAGGTAATGTTGTTTTATTACCATTAACATCAGTAATCAAATGATAATCATTACTAAAAGCAAACCATGGTGTAATTGTTTCAACATTTGACCCCGTTTTCTTTTTACCATTAAATTTTAATAAATAATCATAAGTAAAAGTTCCTTGCCCCATAAATGAATATGCATTAGTTAAACGCGTGTTAACAATTCATGATGAAGTGGCTAACAATGTCAAAAGAGCAGCTAATACTATAAAAATAGTTAACTGTGCTTTTTGCTTAAACATACTCTTTAATGTTTGCCAAAATAGCAGCATTTTTTAACCTCTCCCTCTTTATATGTAACTATTAATTAATAGTAGCGTGTGTTGTTATAATATCAGGCAAAATCACTCAGTAAATATGAATTTTTTGTTAAATCATCTTTAATGCCGGGATTATATAAAAAGCGGGCTTTATTATCAAATTCAACAACATAACTATATTTAATATTTTCGCTATTTTCTAAATAACTATCTCCTAACCCGTCGTAATCAACTCAGTCTTGATCAGTTCATGTTTGTCCTTCTGGCGCAATATTATGACGTTTTGTTGCATCCTTTTCTTGTTCCACATATGAAGGTGAATTCCCTGAAGCCGGATCAGTATATCCCAATGGTTTAGTGTGACGCGCTAATTTTGTTGAAGCATCTTTTGGACCATAATAGTCTAATTGATATCTAACTCCCGTTACACGACCATTAGTTATTACTGCCCCTAATGTCTTACCATCCACACCTTTACCAGATGCTGTAATATATCATTTTCGATCTAAGAAGATATTATCAAATCAGTCATTAGCCATCGCTTGATTAATTTGATTTGTTAATACCCCAATATAACCATTTTGTGAATCCAAAATTTGAGTAATAAATTTATGCATTGCTTCATGTTCAGGATAAGTGTTATTCCCTCCATGTGCTCAAATATTAATCATGTCAAATAATGACCCTGATTCATACTGATTTGTTTGTTCATTAAAACCATAATTATCTAAAATAAATTTAGCATACTCACTTTTTGGATCAACAGCCATTAAGTCATCACTAAAACCAGCTTTTTGCGGACCTTTATTATAGACATCATCAATTTTTTGCACATTCTTAAGATTCAAATTATAATGTCCTTGATCATTGCTAGTATAAAACCAGTTTGCAAATCCAGCAACTCCTTTTAATAAGTTAAACATATCAAAACTACCTGAATTTAACATTTGCAATAATGTTCGCATTAAAGCAACAACAGTATCTTCTGCAAATAACCCCACTAGTGTTTGGAATTTTAAAACACCCTTATAGATTGTTTTTGACATTACTGTATTAAATTTTTCTACATCAAATTTTGAACCTTCTTTTGCTAAAGCAGCTGTAAATCAATTGCCTAACACTGAATATCATTTTAAAAATGCATTTTTATGGTCTTTATTAGTACTTGTTAAATCCAAATATTGTGGCTGCTGTTGTGTAATAACACTCATTGCTTTTGCCATTACAGGACTTGATAAAATATTATATAAATTCATATTTTCAATTGTTTTATCAGGACTATCAACTTCACCATCACTTTCTTTTTCAACTTTAAGAACAGTATTGTCAATTGTTGCACGATCAAATACTTCCAACAATGGACTATCATCTTTAACCTTGCCATTAGAATCAAATAATTTGTCTTTAATAGTACCTAAAATAACAAAAGGTGCCGCTAAGAAAATCCCTGCTGTTTTTTCACCATAACGGTTATTTTGAACAATTGGTAATAATTGTGCTAAAGAAGCTGTAACTGGTAATTCTAGGCCCGGCCCAAATTGTCCTAACATTGTAATTGCTTCATCAAAATATTTTAAACCAAACAAGTCATATAATGAACTTGACTGGTTTGCAACCGCTTTTCCAAATTTAGTCTCAGTTCCTCCATCTTTATATGAAAGCTCAGATGTGGTTGGTGGATTACTCAAAGAATTATGATATAGAATATTTGAAGCATATGGCCCAGTTGAAGAGTCATAATAACTACTTCATGTCTTGGATCTCTGAATATACGCTTTAACTGAATCTGACTTCTGAGATAAAGTGTTTGCTAAAGCCCCAGTATCATATTGTGCTCATCCTAAATTTGGATTTACTTCAAATTCAGGATAACGACCAGTTGTCGGATCTTCATCCTTAGTAGGATGCCCCTGATTTTCTTCTGTGTTTCATTTTGCAAAATTTGTCATTGCTACAAGCGAAGACATTAAATCATAATTATTCCGTTCTGGTTGATAGCTTGTGCTTCTTGCTTTTCAAGGATTATAAAAAATATTATTTAATTTCTTATATTCTTCAACATAGTCCTTAATTTGAACTTCTTTTCCACTTTTTGTTTTAAAAGTACCTTTTAAATTTTTTCCGACATTATTTAAAAAATATTGTAAAGTTGGAAAAGCATATGTATTCATATTTTCATGACGTGATGCAATTAAAATTTTTGCAATCGTACTAGTATATTTGACTTGATTTCTAATTGTTGGATCAATCTTATCAATTTCACTATCAAAATAGCCATCAGTTGGTCCTGCTTTTCCTTTGGCACAAGCGGCCACACTAAAAACGCTTGTTGTTGTTAATGCTGTTACTCCTAAAATAGAAAGTAATTTTTTCATTTTTATTCACTCCTTTTTATTAAATTGTTATGATGATTAAAATAATAATTTGTTAAAAATTATTATAAAAAATTAAATTATTAGAACCTGCTTATAACCATTAAGAATAATTGTTGTATACTTAATTGTTTTATTCATTATTAAAGAATCATTTTTAATTGCTAATACAAAAAATTTTAAATCCTCTTCATTTTGTGTTTCATTTTGGGTCTCTGCACCAGTATTTTTCATTAGCACAACATTTCAACACCAAATTCAAAGTAAAATAAGCATAAATATGCTACTAAAGATTGTTGATAATTTAATATCTTTTGTATTTTCAATAAACTGTAAATTTAAAATTAGAATTAATAATATTAAAATAAAACCAAAAAATAAACGACGAAAAATTTGTTTTAACTCAGTTGTATTATTATTAATGATAATAGCACCAATTAAAGTTACATAAGAAAACACTCATAATATTAAACAAAGTAAATTATGTTCTGCTTTCACTATTGTTTGAAGAACTAAAGTAAAAATAATTGGAGCAAAAGCAACTAAAAAGAAAATAGCAATAATTTTATTAAAAATCACAATAATATCAAAATATTTTGCTTTTGTAATAATAAAAAATAACACCAAACTAAAAAAAATAATATTTAGTAAAACAATCGTTGATGTAGCTACTGAAACTAAGTACAGCTGAATTAGAATGTTAAAAACGCTTAAAATTAGAATATTACTAATAAAAGTAAAAACAAAAACACCAATTTCAGTTTTATTAAAACTATTACTAGGGGTTTTAAAAGATTTTGCTTTTAAAAAAGTAATACGAACAAAAATGCTAATAATGAAACAAATAAAAATTCAAAATGTTATTGATGAAAAATATTACTCATTAGGTTAGTAAATTTTATAAATTTGCTATCAAATAAAAAATCTATTAGCATTTTTATCACTCCCATTTTTGCATAATATAATTTTACAAAAAAAAAAAAAAAAAAGCAAAGGGGTACCCCTGCTTTATTTTAATAAAATTAAATTATTTAAGCTCAACTGAAGCACCAGCGACAACTAATTGTCCTTTAATTTCTTCCGCTTCTTCTGCTTTTACTTTTGACTTAATAACTGCTGGCAATTTATCAACAATTGCTTTTGCTTCCATTAATTCTTTTCCAGTAATTTCTTTTACTAATTTAATAATCGCAACTTTACTTGCTCCTGGATCAGTTAAAACAATATCAACTTCTGAAGGTCCCGCTGCTGCTCCCCCTTCTGCTGGTGCTGCTGCAACTGCTGCTGCCGCAACAACCCCGAAATGATCTTCAATTGCTTTTACTAATTCATTTAATTCTGCTAATTTCATTTCTTCTAATGCTTTAATAATATCATCTTTTGATAATGCCATAATATTTTCCTCCTCATTAAGAATTACATTTCTATAAAATATTGAATAAATTAATTACTCACTTTTCGTTTTAGCAATTTCTTTAACTGCTATTGCGAACATACGTAATGGATATAATAAGCTTGATGCAAACATTGCAAGTAATTCGTCTTTTGTTGGCAACGAAGCAATTTCAATAATTGCTTTTGTATCTAAGACTTTACCCTCATAAATTCCTGCTTTTAATTTTAAAGCTGGATGCGTTTTTGCAAATTTTGCCAAAGTTTTTGCGGCAGCCATCTGTTCTCCTACACCAAACGCAAAAGCATTAGGACCTGTTAAAAATTGATCTAATTCTGCAAATCCCGCTTCTTTAGCAGCCAAGCTCACTAAGTTATTTTTATATATTTTAATGTTTACATCTTGTTTTGTAAGCATTCTTCTTAGTTCTGTAAATTCAGCAACTGTTAATTTTTGATATTCAACAATAACTGCTGAATTAGCAGTCTTAAAGTTATTAGCAATTTCACTAACAACTGCTGTTTTAATTTTCATTGCTGGCTTCATTCTTCGCCTCCCTAAATAATTCAATAAAACAAAGGCAATTAATCAGATAGATTAATTGCCAGAAACATTATTTTGAATAATATAAAAAACATGTAGTTGTTCTATATCCCAATAATGCCTCGGCAACATAATTAAGATTTAATAAAATCCGTTGCTGTCTCTGGTATTTTGATGACTAAGGTACAATACCATTAACTATCATATTATATTTTTTTTGGAAAGTCAATAAATTAGTATTATAAATGCAAAAAACCAATGCCTTTGTAAATTATTAAGAACTCTAAATAAAAAAGTAGTTGCAAATTAACCCTTATCAAATAATCTTTTATTTTCGACGGCTCTTCTTATAATGATATTTATTTCATAAATAAGTTGCCAAACAAGAAAGTCCAACAGCACCAGAAGTACCTAAAAATACATAACCCAAAACTTTAGCAACTACCATATCCTTTTGTTTAACAACAGGGTCAGGAATAATTGGGGGATTATAAACTTGAAAAACAAAAGGACCTTCATTATTATTGACAAAAATGTTGGCATTCGCATCAACAGCAATGGTTTGAACTTCTCTTCCAAATAAATTGGTTTTAATAACTTGATCTGTTCCCTTCTTTAAAAAATAAACACCATCTAAAAAACTACAGTAATAAATATTATCATTCGCATCAACAGCAATCGAGTATATGCTTCGATCCCGCAAATTAATTTCATTTAACTCCTTCGTCTTGCTTTGATAAATGTAATTCCCTAAGTAAACATTATTATCTTGATCAACAACCATTGCATAAATTGGCTCGTCTAAAGTGCTAATTAATACTGGACTGTCTTGATTCGCTGCCAAAGAAAAAAAATCTCGTTTATTGGTTGTAAAATAGACATTATTTTGATGATCAGTTATCAATGTAAATACAACATAATCACCTCAAGCAACTTTTTTAACAACTGTCTCTCCGACTGACAAATAATAAATTCCAGCAAGTGTTGCCAAATATAAGTTATTCATACTATCTAAAGCAAGGGCAGTGACATCAGCGTCCGCATCAAGACCCTCAATTTGAACAATTGAGCTATCATTTTTATAAAGATAAATTTCGTTCTCCTCTGTTGCAAAATAAATGTTATCATCCTGATCAATCGTTAAAAACATAACTTTATCATCAATACCTTTAATTTTAGTTGCCTTAGTGTCACTTTTCCCTAAAACATAAAGTCCTCGTGAAGAACCAAAATAGACTTTTTCCTTGCCAAAGACAATTGCATTACGAAAAATATTATCAAGACCTTCAATTCGAGTTTGAACATACTGGATATTGTTAAAAGAAAAAGGACCATTTTGAAGAATATTATCTGAACTTATCAAATTATGAACAAAAATAGAACTTGCAATTATTATTCATATAAATATTTTTTTCATCTTACCTCTGCCCACTTTTCTAATTAATATTTTTATTACGGTCCACTTTATAACAATAACTATATAATTAGTTTAGCAAAAAATAAGACATTATATAAAATTTAGTGATTTTTTAAGAAAAAATGTTGTTTAATTTTAAAATTAAACAACATTTATTTTTACTCTAATGTAATATTTACTAGTTTATTTTTCTTAATTTTTCAAATTCCAACCATAATAACTAATAAGAGAATTATCCCAATTGCCGCTGTGGCAACTGAAACAACATAAGCAGAAAAGGAAGGAATTAACAGCATTCCGGTACTTTTGAAGACAACATTAGCAATTAAATTCCATAATAATTGTGCAATCACATAACTTAAAACATATCCAATAATAATTGCTAATAAGTAAAATCCTAGCACAATTGAAATAATTTTTCATGTTGGATATCCCAGTACTTTTAAGGTTAATATTGTTCGTCGGTTTTCATCAAGCACCATTGAAATTAAAACTGCCAAAATTAAAGCAACAATAACAATTGTTAATCCTTCTAATACATTAAGAACATCCCGCACGGTTTGCATTCCTTGAGAATAATTTTGCCGTAATGTATCAAATGGTCAGACCTTATTCAAACCATTTAATAATTTTAAATTAGTTCTTAAATCAAAGGCATTAGTAAAATCAATCTTTTTATTATTATCAAACATTGTAAAATCATAATTATCTGTTAATGAAAATGCTGACATAATCCGATAAGGTTGTAACGCCATTCCGCTTGGACTAGCACGCGAAGCAACAACATTATAATATGAATTAGGTTGAAACACAATTCCTTTCCCCGTTACATTAACTCATTGGTTCATTACAGTAACTAACGAATCTTGGTTCATATAAATATTCCCCGAACTAATATCAGCATCATCTGAACCAACCACTTTAAAAGCAACAGGAACATACCCAATGGCATTTGTAATACGCACATTTAATTTAAAAATATCACCAGGATTAATGTCCATTGATTGATAAACTCGTTTGGCCAAAATCACAGGAATTGGTTCATTAATTGGCATATTCGGATCATTTGCGACTGGATTAGGATTAATTTTATAACCAAAGACTTCTTTTTGTGCAACATCAGCACGAGTATTTTGAGAACGATAATTTAACAATTGATTTCGTTGTGCTTCATCACTTGATAAACCAACAACATTTAATTGAGAAACAGGATTTCTAGCATTCTTAACATCATCTGGACTTCAGCCCGCTGATAAAAATACATACGGAAAATCATAAGCTTGGTCATAAACCATATATGGTCCTAAATAAATATCTGGATATTGCCCATTCGTTGATGAACCCAAACTATTAATCATATTAATTCCCGTAATAATAGTTTGAATATCTGCTTCTGTTAAACCTTGATTAATTAAACTAGGCTTGATAATATTTATGATTTCAATTAATCGATCTCATCCATTAATTCATTCCCCAGTTTTATTATCTTTAACTTTATAATTAACAATTGCCTTAACTGTGTCAGAACTTAAATAAGGGTATTTCTTCGTATTATTATCATATTTAATTTTACTTTTAACGAGTGTCGTCCCACTTGGGTCTCCAGCAATATTTAATAAGTCACCACAACTTGTTTTTACATCAGTTGGATTCGGACTTGATAATTTTAAGAAACACATTAATGGATCTGGAAAATTAAAGGTTTTATCATCATCTAAAACTTGTGCTCGATAATAATATTGATCACGTTCATTTGTTGTAATTCATTTATAAGGTTGTCCATTGTTTGCTTCTTGGGCAATATCTTGTTGATCAGAAGATGCAATTAAATATGATTTTATATCATCTTTAAAATATCGGAAAGAATCATCAACAATTCCTTGGGCCATAACTCCTGCATCTAATTGGAAAATTAACAAGAAGGACGAAAAAGCTAAAACAACTAACACCATGACTCATTTTCCGAATGATTTTAAAGCAAAAGTAAATGATAAATGAATATTAAAAGATAATCCAAAGTGGGCATATTTTCTTCCTTTTCTTACTTTTTTAGCGCGGAAATTTAAATTTGATCCTTTTAAATCATAAATTAAATCCAACGCTGTTCGACTTAAAAGAATAAATGAAATTAAAAAGGCCATCGCAATAAAAATAAGTGGAATAATAATGGTTGCTGTAACAAAAATAATCGGATTAAAATAAAAGAGTGATAATGGTAAACCAATTGAATATAAATTTGAAGAAGTAAAATACATTTGTAATGGTAAACTTAAAACTCATCCCAATAAACAACCAATTAAAGTTGTAAAAACGATATTAAAAGTAAAAACAAAAGACAATTCATGGCGCCGATATCCTAACGATTTTAAAACTCCAATTTGTCGTTTTTGATGAGTGATATCCTTTTTAATAAAGAACGCAATAATAATTAAAATAATAATTGAACAGGCAACAGCAATTGAAGTATTAATAATAAAACCAGTATTTGTCAGCATTACTACTTGGCCGGGCAATGATGATTCAAAAGCAACAATAGCATTATCCGGAGCAACAAAATAGTTACTTAAAACCTTACGTAACAACGCTATTTTTTGGGGACTAGTTAATCCTCCGTCAACATTAATAAACCCCGTAATCTTTTCAGCACCATTCGAAAAGTTTTGTTTAATCGTATTATAATTTATATCATTCATAAATAATAATGACCCATTTCTTAAATCAATTATTTTATTACCACTAGCAATTGTCGATAAACTTGCTAGACTAGGGTAAATATTACTATACTTCGCTCCATAACCTGCAATCTTAAATTGCAAATTTGAATTATCCCCTAAATTAAAATTACCACCAAGATCTAAAAAATTATAATCTGCATATTGTTTACTTAAAATAATATTATTTTTATCTAATTCAGTAACTGCTCTACCAATTGTTGTGTCAAAAACACGATTAAAGGGAGTATAAAAAATATTATTTCCTCTTCAACTATCACCATTAAATAATAAATTTTTATCCTTATTAACAGCAATAGCATTAAAGTATTGTGTATCTTTTGCTAAATTATTCGCAACAAACTGATAACTAACATCATAACTAAGATTTAATGTTACATTGTCATCACCAATTAAGTCTTCTAGTTGACTTTGAACAGGATGATGAATAATATAACTTAAAAATGCTGAAGAAATACTACCATTAAAATTCTTAACTAAAGCAGTAAAAGATGCTGTTCCCATTTGTTTATTCAAATATGATGGTTCTTTTGATCATGTACAAATTTGATTATTTGTTAAATCACAATTTAAACCTAAAATATCAGCTTTAATATTATTGAAAGTCAAATGATCAGTATCAATTTTTGCAACATCATAAAATTGTGCTAAAAAAGCTCGTGTGTTTTCATTAACTTTTCAATTTGGGTTTCTTTTATAAACATTATTATCAATGTTCAAACTATCCATCCGAATTTCATAATGATACGGGATACTATTTTTCTTAACATCATTTAATCCGTTCTTAACTTGAAAAACAGTTGAAAAAAGTGCCGTAAAAGTTAGTACTGCCCCAATGATGAACAAAATTAACCCAATAAACTGCGTTATTTTTTTTGTAAATCCCCGCGTAGCCTCTTTTGCAAGATTTAACATATTCATCCATCCATTCTAAATATACATTAAATTTATTATATAAGAAAAATAAAATATTTTGCAAAAATATTCTAAATCTTTAATCGGCAAGATAAGCACAACTAAATCGTTTAATTTGATAAAGCACTCTAACTAATTCAAACCCAATATTTGTTAAACAATAAGAAGAATATACCACATTGTTTTTGCGATAAACCTTTTTCTCAATAATATTTTTTTCAATGAGGTTATTAAGTGTTTCTACCAGCACTTTTCTAGTACATTCTTTTAAATGATGATGTAATTCATTAAAACCACATTCTTGTTCGTTTAAAATATTAATTATTTTTAACGACCATTTTTGCGAAATAATTTTAACAAAACTGATAATTGTTGCCACATTGTGATCACAACAACTACTCTCACAACGACAATTAGAACCACAACAAATTTTATTTTCAATTACGCACTGTTTCATAATATCTCCCCACTTTTCACTATTTATATTATAAAACTTAACAGCCTAATTTGCAATTATGCTGTTTTAACGGATGAATAAATTGAATACGGGTTTTTTCTTACAAGGATTAAACTATTGTTCCCAAACGAAACAACCCCTCTTTATTTGTTAAGATTATATTAACACATTTTTTACTAACACGACAAAAAATAATAAATTTCTAACTTATTTTGTTTAAATTATCCAAAATTGTAAAATTTTTTAATACTTGATAATACATTAATTTTATTCATTTTTGCTAATTTTAAGTATAATAAGTTTTTATATGTTTTATAAGCATAGGCTTTTGCCCCATATCCCAAAGTTGACTTAATAAATCAAGATATATCACTTTCGGCCGAAACTCCAATATTATATTCTAATTTTTGATTTTGGATTCCCTGCCGATGATTTCTAATATATCTTGCTAAATCTGTTTTCTTAAAAATTTTTGCAATTTCTAATAACTGATCACATTTACCCTGTATAAATAAGTTATAACACTTATTATATAACTCTATTTTAGGTTGAGTTTTTCGTCCTTTTAAAAAGGAATTTTTTAATTCCTTGGCAAAATGGAATCTATCTAAAACATAAGTTGTTTCCAAGAAAGATGCCGTTTCCATAATTCAAGTATCTCCATCACCACCAACAATAAACTTAATTTTTTCAGGTAAAATATAATACTTTTCTAATTCTATTAATATTCGTTGAACATAATCTTGTGTATTAATTTCACCCGTTTTTTGTTCTTTCAATATAACAAAACCTCTTTTATTTGCTAAGACTTTTCTATTATATTTACATTCTTTAAAATTAAATCCAGTATTAAATGTTGTTATTCTACATCTGAATTTTTAATATTTTTACCTTCTCGTAAAGTAACAAAACCTTCGTCCATAAAAATATAAATATATAAATCATTTTTAAATTTACTTTTTCAAAGTTATTTAATAATTGACTACTAAAATATTCAATGTCATATTTTCTAATAATATTTGAAATTGTCATTCTAGTTAAGTTAATATAAGGGAAACAATGCAAAATATCCTTTTGTCTTTTCCCCTCTGATAATTCTAATATCTTTAATTCTAAGTTTAATGTTATTTTTTTCCTTTTTAAAACCCCTATTTTTTCATCTACAAAGGATTTATTTTCTCATATTTCATTTTCTTTATTTCATCTACGGTAAATTCTTCGGGTATAAATTAATTCGCCTCATTCATCCACAATTCTTCTAGTTCTCTTTTCTTTAACAAATCACCCATTTTTCTTATATTCTTTTTTTGAAAATATTTCATCATCTATATTTTTAATATTTTCTGTAAATAGAATCTTACTTTCTTCATACTTTTTAGCAAAAAATAAACTAATAAAATCAGTTCTTTTTTCTAACAAAATAATCACACCTCTAAATCAGGAGTTAATATATTAATATTAACTATTAATAATTATAACTCTATGTTTAAGGAGGAAAAAATGACATATAATAAAAAAAAGACTACCAGTTATTATCATTTAAATGAGAAATATGATTTAAATTTTAGCGACTATAATTTTGGATTTGATTGAGAAGTATTTAAGGATTTTGTACCTGATGTATATGCTAGATATTTTACATCTTCTTGCTTTTTTAAATTTGTCTCTGCAGGGCGTGGAACACATAAAACATGAGTTCATATAGGCTATAAATTCTTTTTAGGATGTAACTTTTTTGATACATCATCTAATATTTTAAGAAGATATGCAAACACTCATGACGATACAACATTCGGTGACGCTATAAATGTATGTAATTTTTTATATGATAAATATGGCATTGATTTAGGACCCGATAATGAAAACGGTATTGAGTGACCCAAAAATTTAAAAGAAGGTGGCGAAATTATATTTCCTAGTGGTGTAAGAATAGCATTTGCCGGCTATGCAAATGGTAATAAAATTATGGGAAAAGTAGGAAAAGGAACCGGGATTTTATCTGCATGAACTGATGAAATGATCCATGCCGAAGAAAAAGAAATTTTAACAGATAAAGAACTAGACAAACGTTATAATAACTTACGAATTTCAATGTTTAGATCAAAGAGTCTAAAAGTTTCGTATGAAAAATATATTGATGAAAATGGTGTAGAACAATATGATCTTGATTCCCCTATTCCAATTAAAGAATGAGAATGAACTTTTAAAGAATGAGATTTTATAAAACAAGAATATGTAACTGTTACCACATATTTTCATAAAACATATTCTAATGAATTTACTTTTAACCCATTTGACAAATACCACATATTTTATAAAAAATTTGTAACTCCCTTTCTTCCGCTAAATGATCGTATTAAAAAGATCCTAAAAGATAAAAACCAAATTTATTCTGAAAACAAACAAGCTTTTAATGGACTAGGGATTTTTAATTTGCGTTTAACTATGGGTGCCGTTTGAAATAGCATACCTCAAATTACAAAAAAATTAGTACTTGCAAATAAGGAAGAAAGACCTGATCTTTATGAACTTGAGTATTATGGTTTTGAATATAACGATAGTGATCCAAGCATTTATGTTTTAAGAAATTATAGAAAATATATTAAAGAGTTTGACTTAGAAAACTTTTATAATACAGAAACCAAACAATATGAATTTAATTTTTATTCAATCGGAATTGACTATGCAAATGGTAGCGAAGATGACACTGTATTTTTATTATCAGGATATCAATTAAATGAGGATGGAACATACAATAAATATTTAATAGAAGAAAAAGTTGAGACACCTGAAAATAGAATTAATTTATCAACAACAATTGAATATTTCGGACAATGAATCATCGACTGTTTTGATAAATTTGATGGCTTTGAAGATTCTACTTTTCACTATGATATCAATGGACATGATTTTATGCAAACACTGCAGTCTGAACTCTATAAATATATAGGATATAAAATAAAAATGTTTAAGGCAATTAAACATAAAAGTACTTTAAATAAAGATGCAGGACTTAATAATAGGGTTACCTGGTTAAGAAAAATGTTTTCTCAAAATAAAGTATATGGTAATTTAGAATCTCTGCCACATTTAGATCAGTGTTTAAGCGAATTAAAATTTGGCGATAATAATACAAATATACCTGATCCAAAAATGTATCAAGACCCTTATGATGCGTTATTTTATGGTTCTTATCCATATAGATATAAATTATTTTAATAAATTATTAATATTTATAAATAAATTTTCTATATCATCATATAATTCTTTACTAGAAAGTGTTAATTTTTTATTAACTTCATTCCCCGGATTCATAGAAACTAATGCTTTTGTTTTCTCAACACCATTAACATTGTATTTTACTTTATATTGTCTATCATTATGAATATAATTTATATCTTTTTTAGGAATGATTCTATATTTTACAACATCAGATTCAATTCCAATTAAAATTATCATTGCATAATTATATTTTGGATTAATTCCATTAAATTGAAAAGTTCCATTGCTACTTTTATTTCTACCTATTTTTGCGGTTTTTATTTCAATTTTATTTCCTTGATATAAAATATCAAACTCATTATGAATAGTTTTGTTGTTTTCTTCCACTAAAGCATCATTATCTTGAAAAATGCGTTTAACAAATTCTTCTCCTATTTGGCCAACTGCATTTCCTTCAAAATCTCATGCTTTAGCAAATCTTCCTGTTTTTTTTGGTAAAAGTTCATTATGTTTATTAGTTATTAATTCATCCATAAGACTATAAAATTTATTTCTTTCCATTATTATTTGCCCTTTACCTTTAATTAATTTTAAAAATTATTATCTTTTAATAATTCATATATATGTGATTTCCCAATATGACGACAAGAATTTGTTGCTTTACTACTATACTTATTTCAATCTACATTAACAAAAATCTTATCTAATTTTTTAATAATATTTTTATTCTTGGTAACATATTTAATTGCAATACCACTTTTATATTTAACTTCATCAAATGACTTAACTACTTCATTTTTTTTAAAATATGTTGAGCTAATATAAAAATCAGCTTTTTCATCAAAAATTCACTTTTTTCCACATTCTCTATTTTTAGCTAAACTAACTGTATATAGCTCTAAAATATCTTTAAAAGGATTTTGATTTTTTAAATTATATCAACTAAATTCATTATTTTTAACAAAATTATTTTTACTTCATATTTGAAAAACACATTTAATATCAACCTCTTTACCATTATTTAAATAAAATGCATTTCGCCCTAATTCTTTTTGATAAATTAAATTATATTTTTTTACTCTATACTTTATAGAACCTTTCCCTACACTTGAAAAAAACATTGGTAAAATAAAACATATATAATCAGCAGGAAAAGAATGATTAATAAATTCTAATGCCATAACCCCCCTATTTCCAAAAGGAGGATTTCCAATTACTATTATTTTTGAATCTTTAGGTAAATTATATTTTAAATAATCTGATTTTATAACATCCTTTCTTTTTGGATCTATATCAATACCAATTTTTCTATTTTCTGGTAATAAGTCAAAAAAACATCCTTGACCAACACTTGGTTCTAATCAAACATAATTATTAATATTTTTTTCATATTTTTTAATCTCATCAATTGTAATATTAAACAATTCTTCTGCTATAGAATGTTTTGTAAAGTACTGATCTAATTCATTATTTTGATTAATTTTTGTTTCTTTACCATTAACATATTTTAATGAACTCATTTGTTTAAACCCCTTACTTATATATTACTTATTGTTTAATTTTAAACTAAAAAATAAAAATACACAATAAAAATTTAAATTTTTGCATAAATTGTAATTTTAAAATATACATGGTAAAATGATCGATGTAATTATAAAGAAATAAAAATTCTGGGCGAGCAAAAATTCCAAACATTTAAAAAAAGATTTTGGAATTCTTTCAAACATAATTGGGAACCCTTACAAACCTCCTCACTAAACGTTTGGAGGTTTTCCCAAGAAAGTTGAAAAGGGGCGCCAAAAATTTTTTTCAAATTTTCGGAATTTTGCGAGCCCACCGCCTACTATTATGTGAAAGTGAGACAATAATAATGAAGAAGAAGACTTTATGAACCACAATAGGACTATGGATATCTACAATAGTATTTATGATAATTGGTCTTAGCCTTCTTAGTGTTAGTGCTGACATTTATACTGGAAAGACACCTACTAACGAAGTTGTATGATCTAAATGAAATGGATTTGATGTAACAAAAAGTGAAGTTGCAAGAGTTATATATAATAAAACAGGCGTAGGATGAATATTATCAAAAGACTGAGATAATGATTTGTATGGTCTTGAAAAGTTAAAAGATATATATATGCCTAACCCAACTAATGAAGATAATTTAAAATGAGATAAAATGATGAAAATGTATAAATTAGTACGTCCAGGCGTTATATTTTCTGTAATATTCACACCTATAATTGCGGGAATAAGCGCATCAATTACAGGTTATTATTTATTTAAAAAATACAAAAAAAGAAGTTAATTAACATTAACTTCTTTTATATTTCTAAACTAATTAATGATAAAGACTCATTCATCTTATCAAATAGTTTTATATCAAATACTTCTATTTCCATATCTTCTGTAAGAATAGTAATATCATATTTACCCTCTGTTCATATTCCGGTTATTTGTATTTGAGTAAGTACTTTTAGTTCATCATCAAATAAGAGTTTAAAATCAGTACTATTTAATTCTGATAATAATTTTACCATTTCTATTCTAGAAAATATATTACTGTCATTATTAGAAAATAATTCAAGACATTTATTAACATTAGTTGTTAATAACGATACTAGATATTTTCCATATTCACCATCATCTAATTTTATTTCACCAGGAATTAATGATGGTATCTTATTTGATTCTAATTCATTAGTAATTGATAACCAATTATAATAATTTGCTTCTAATTTATATAATTTATTTGCTGAAATGTCTTTATTTATACATATTACTTTATTAAGATTTGTAAAATCAAAATATAAAGAATTTAACTTTACAATACAATCTGTAAATTCTCAATATCCTTGTTCTTTTTGAACTGGTTTTGATATTAATTCAAAATAATAAGGTAACAATATTTTATAATCATCATTGTATCCCTTATTAACCGCTAATCTAGTATATGAATAATTAGAAAGCATATATATTATTTGTTTAAAATTTTGAACTGCTTGTTCCATTAAATATGTAGGATTATTAAATTTTCATTCTTCAAATAATCCATCTATTACATCTTCCGGCTTTTGTCCTTCAAATTTTTGTCTCAATTTTGCAGAATCATTTACAGGATTCCCCTTTTCATCATACTCTGCTCCAGGAAATTTTCGGTCATAATTATAGCGATATGTTAGATAATTTAACATTACATCTTTTAATTTTCCCTCAATTGGAGCATCTTCAAATTCAAGGACTATATCCCCATAGTCATTTGTTCCAGCCGTTGCTAATCACCCGGCTTGATAAACTCCCATAACTCCTCCCTCAATTATTTTTTCCACATTTTTATCATTAGGCAATTCTTGAACTTTTAATGGCCAATTTGGAGGAACATTAGTATTTGTTATAGAGAATCCAACTCGCCCTTTTATAACTCTTGCATTTTTAAAAGTTTGTTGTCTTGGAGATGGTTCATCATCCTTTATACTTAATAATTCTAAAATATCTTTTTCTTTAACATAATTTTTTGCAATATTTCATGGTAAAAAACTTTTACCAAATCAATTTTGTAAAATTCTTAAACCTGGATTAGTTTCAATAGGCATTGAAAATAAAGGGAATAAATCAATATTTTCAACAATAGTTTTTGGATAAGAATATATACCATTTATATCACCATAAGATTTTATATTCCCAAATAATGCTCCCTTAGGAGATTTAATTTTAATTCCTTTAAAAATAGTACTTTCAGGTAATGATTTTTGTAAAACTAGGTGGATACTATTCTGATTTTTTCATTTGAAATCTGTGACTTTAACTAAATGAGTAGTTTTAAAAACTGTAATTCCATCAGGTGAATATGCCCTATTGTATTCTTCAATAATAAAAGTATTATTTTTATTATCTTCAGTAATTGGCTCGTTAATAGATATTAATTTTAAGTCATATGATTCTAAAAATTCTTTATCTTTTTTAGAAATTTCATTGAATACTATATCTTTTTCATCAATCATAACGTATGTTGTTGAGTTATCTTGATTTGTAGTATTTTGCTGAACTTGTAATTTTAGGTTAAAATCACTTATCTCATAAGCATCTATTTTAATAAAATCGTCTTTATCAATAAAACCTATTTTTAAACTATTTTGGGAATAGTTTAAAGCAGGTTTCTTAGATGACTTAACAAGATTATTAATTTTATAAATATAAAGGGTTCTAAGGCGATCATACGAATATAATTCTGATAAATCAGGACTACTTTGCTGTGACTGTTCCGCAAAATCTAATGGAATATTAGGTATTGTATAATCAATTGGCTCATTATCATCAAACTCCTCTGCTTTTTCTTGATTTATCATTTTTTGAGATGGTTTCATTATTCTTCCCCGCTTTCATTATTTTCTTGTTTTGGTTCCTTAACCACGTTTTCCTTATTATTTAATTGACGTTCTAACGTTGCATTAACCGGCAAACGTACATCAACAACTAATTTATCTATATCTTTTAAGTCAAATGTTTTGGAATTTAATATAGCATTATCATATTTTATTAATTTAACTATAAATTCAGTTAATTTAACCTCTCTAATGTAAATCATTTGTTCATAGGCCGCATTTGTCTGAATATTAACCCCTACAACTTCCGTTTCTGTTTGTTGGGCTCCCTTAGCAATTGCCGGCACATGATGTCTGTTCATTTTATAGTAGTTTGTCAGTAACCAATCATATATTCTCGTTAATTGTTCACCTTTAAAGTTACCTGGAATATAGTCTACAGGTTGAAAATTACTATCAGGGTCTCCCTCAACCAATAAAACATCATTTTCAATAAAAGCGGCTAGCATTCTACTAATTTCATTATCAACAACACCAGTCACTCCATTAGTATTAATTGTAAATTTACCACTATTTAATAACGGGTCTAACATTATTTTCCCAGCAATAATATCCATAATACTTGCAAATTCAGAACCATAACGTGCAGATTTTTCATAATTGGGATTAGGAATAATAACAATCGGCATAAAATCAATTTCTAAATTTTGAGTTCTTTCTAAATTTGTGTAAACTTTTCATAAATTATTGTCTTTATACATATCTGTAATATTTCCGTCTTGATTAAGATTTAAATCTCGTGTAATTTGCACCATTTTTTATTAATAATTTTAATTGTTTCTGTAATCATAACTTTATTATCATCCTTATTATATGGATCATAATTAAATGTACTTTTAACCAAATTTCCTAATTCGTCATATTCATCATTATAAATATCTACTGTAATAAAGTTTAATTCATTATCATTAGCAAATATAAAATAAGGACCTTTTCCAAATTCATTTATTTTATTTTCATTGTGTAAATTTTTCATTAAAAAATCACGTTTCATTAAAAACTGTTTAATTTTTATAGGATCTACAAATTCTTTTGTTTCGGGATCATAAATGTAAATATCTAATTCACGAGGATTAAGAAAATTTGCATTATCTTCATAAATACGTTTTTCTAAAATTCGTCTATGTTTTTGAGAAACTACATCCCTTTTAAGCTTAATTGTATTTTCTAAATTTAAGTAATAATTCTCAATCTCGTACTTTTTTTTATCCAATTTCTTTTTTGATGGTAACATTCCCATTTATAACACCTCTATTCTTTTTCTTCGTTTTGAAAAGAATTATCTAATTTTCCATTATCTAGTCAATCAAATGCTTTATACAATCAACCTTGAATTTTAGCATCAATTTTTGGTACAAAAATTTTTGTTATAATTCCGGCTGTTAAGTTATAAGTTATGTTTAAACTATACACTCATATTTTTTTAAATATCTTTTCATTTTCTTTACCTCCTATGTTTATATCAATATTCCCTTGATTATTTAAATTGTTATTTGAAAGAGAACTTTTTATTAACATTCTGACATCTTTTTAATTTCAGTAATATTTTTATTTGTATTTTCAATTTGAATTGCTAAATCTTTTGTTACAATACTTTTAAATTCTGCAAGTTCAGATTTTGTTTTCTCAATTTCTATTTGTCTTTTATTTGATTTTTTTACTTGATAACCAAAACCCCCACCAAGAAGTGCAGTTATACAACTCATAATTACAGTAATTATTTCATTTCAGTCCATAATTATTATCCCTTTCTTAGATTTTATTATCTGAGGTATAAACGTTTACACCTATTCCTGCTATTATTCTAGTTCCCATATTTGACATTCCTTTTGGTCCATAATTTCCATTTTGAATATTAATAGGATTATTCATATCATTAGACAAATATATTTGTGCTGTATTATTAGATGCAAAAGTTAGTAAATAAAATACAATACCATCTGCTGTTGCAAAATAACTAGGTTGAAAATTTATTGTAATTGTGTAAGTAAAAATTATTGTATTTGGATCATCTAAGGATACAATGTTATATTTACTATTACCTGCATTAATGACCATAAATATTTTATTATTTGAACTAAAAATATAGGCGACATTTCAATTTCCTATTGGAGTATTTCAGTTATCAGAAGAATATATATTTGACCCATTACTTACATAAACTTTATTATTTGCTACTGCTATTCTAGCGTTATATTGTCCTCCACTTGGTAATGTTGCAATAGGAGTATTTGGATTATCAGAAGAGTATATTTTATCATTTTGTATTGTATATATTTTGTCTGTATCGTCAACTGCTATTTCTTTATACATTGAACTAGGAAATTTTACTATTGATGTATTTGGATCAATAATTTTATAAATATCATCATTTATTTGCATATATGCATTATTACTATTAGATGCTACTGATTCAACTTGAGTATTTGGAGTTCCACTATACAATGGTGTTGTAAAAGGTGGTTGAATTGGTATATCAAATAATATATTAATTTTATTTTTTCCTCTAATAAATGTACTTGCTTCTATTGCTAATATTTGTAATTCAATTATATTTTTTCCTACTAATTCCTTTAATTTTGAAGTAGTAATATCTGATGTATCCATAGTTCAATCAACATTAATTGTTGCTTGTGGATTGTATTTTTTAATTTCATTATCAACATAACTAATAATTTCATTAACTACTATTTGCACATTGCTATCAGTTATATCACTAAATTTAGGGAATTTATCTTCTTTATCTTGATCTATAAATGTAATAGTTGATAAATCAATTCTGAAATCATTTGTACCTGAAATTTTTATTTTATCTTCATCTGTAATATATTCAATGCTAATATTTGGACCCGCAACCAATTTTATAAATATGTCTCTAATTAAATCTTTTTTAGGTTGCAAATTGTCTTCACCAATATACTTTTGATTATTATAATCTCCACCCACTTTTACTACACTAGCTAAATCAGTCACATTTTTATTAAGTTCATTTATTGAGGGAACTATTATTTTATTAACAGTTTCCAATTTTTTTACATCACCAATATTTTTATTAATAGTCTTAATTTCAGTAGAATTATCTTTAATATTTTCTTCATTATCTTTTATTCTAAGTTCATGATCTGTTGTAATTTTATCTAATTCTTTTAAACCTTTAAGTATTATTTTATTTGTATTAGTATCTATATACGTTCCACCATTTACTAAAATTTCAACAATAGCATCCACCTCAAAAATAGTATAGTATGCTTCTAAATCAATTTCAGACAAATCTATTCCCTCTTGATCACAAAATCTAAACATCTTTTTAAACTAGTTAAATTTGCTAAGGATTTACCATAAGTTGGTAATAGCCCTTGCCAAGTAACCATAGGGTCATTTTGTGATGAATAATTAATATCCCCTGAGTTTAAAGTTGCAGAAGTAAAAAACTCAATAGGAGATCTATTGAATGTTCAATGCTCAACAGTAATAAAAACCATATCTCTACATGTCTTTTTCAAAAATCTATCTTTAAATGTTTCAAATTTTAATTTTGAAAATGGATAATTCAAATAAGAATTAATCATATTTTGTGCACAAAAAGCAAACGTTTTAAATCATAAATCTAAATCACCTTTAAAAAATTTATTATACCTTGCAGGAACAGCAGTTATCTTTCCTGTTAATGGAAAAAAATCTGTATATGCCGTTAATGATACACCCTCTCATAATTCAGTTAACATTCTAATACCTCCTATCACTTATTCTTTTTAGAATTTATTTTTTAGTAATATATTTTTACTACTTGATATACCTTTTCTTTTAATGAAATTCTTTAAACTACCTTTTTCTCTAAATAATTTATATCCCTCAAAAAGTAAACCACCACCTAATAAACTTTGAAAAATACTTTCTTCTGCAGTTTTTAAGTTTATTTTTATTAAAGTTATTTTTAAACTCTTCTCTTATTTTTAAAATTTTGCTATTGCTCTATAAATTTTAAAAGAGTCAAATACAACTTTTCTAACCGGGTCAGGTGCTAATGAAACTAAACTAAATAAGCCCCCACTTTCTGTTCCTCAACCAATAAATCATTCACTATTCATGTAATAAATAAATGGCTCTTTTGCTAAAACAAATTTTTCGGCTTTTATAGCAGTAGTCATTATTATAATTGGTTCATAATTTGGATTCTTATAATAAATAGTTAATGCAACTTCTCCAACAATAGATAATGGTTCAATACGAACTGCCAAAAATACATCTGATCCAAATGCGAAAGGTAATAATTTTCCTTTCTTAATTGCTTTTAATTCAAATTTGGAATATAACTTTTGTAATTTATTATGAACTTGTGAAATAATTTTCTGTTTAATAGATAAAATTCTTTTTCAATTGGTGCTAATAATTTTTTAGTTATTTTTTAATATAAAAATTTGGATTAATATATGTTAGTATCTTATTAATTTTTTGAGTTGTGTTTCCTAAAAAATTAATTACTTTACTATTAAATATTTTTGCAGTTCTAACTGAATTTGCATATAAAATTAAATTTTTCCTATACCTGCTTTATGTAACTTATTCATAACATAATATCATTCATCAGTTGAAATTTTTGTTATTTGATCTGAGTTAAGTCCAAATTGACTAAGTATTTTATTTGCATATTTTTCTTTTAATCTAGGAATTTTTGTAATAAATTAGGACTTATTTTTTGAATATTTTTTCAATTTTTAATAAATCGTTTATGTGATTAAAACCATAATTTTTAAAACCATTGTAAAAATCTTTTCTTGCTAATTGTCCTAAACTATAAAGTACTGTTTCATTAGTTGTTTTTAGTAAAATTAAATAAGAACTTTTCTGATGTTAATATCTTTTTACCACTAACTTGTCTTACTATATCTTCTAAATTTTTGCAGTTCTAATACCTAATTTGGTTAATAATTTTGTATTCTGTGCTAATTTCAATATTTTTGTAGTTCTATACCCACGAGTTAATTTTCCAATACCCACAACTGCAGGTAACAAATTCAATGCTGTACTTTTTGTTGTAATACCATAAGTTAATTTGTCATAAATTTGATTAACAGCAAAATCTGTTAAAACTTCTACACCAAAAGATATAAATGCGGCGGCGAAATTTGACAACCCTGCTCCTAAACCTATTGCGGATGCTAATCCTCCAGTAATTGTAGATAGTGCTAATGCTAAAACTTGAATTCCTAGAAACTTAAATAATTCTTTAAGAAAATCATCTTCTTGTTGTTTAATTGGAATTCTTACAGGTTTCGTTACCGGATATGCAGTAGCTGTGTTGCTTGTTCCAAGTGGCATATTTTAAAAGGAAAAAGACTACTTACCAGTAGCCTTGTTTTTATCTACATTCTTATTACTTTTATTAGTATCCGATTTAGATACAGGTTCACTATCTTGCATATCAGTTTTTACATCTTCATTGCTATTTTCATTTGATCCTGTATCATTTTCACTTTTTCCTTTTTTATCTGTTTTTTCCTTTTGTTGGTGCAGGTGGCGGAGTTACTTTTGCAAAATCTATTGCAAACATTTCATCAGGAAAAATTGTTCCTGCACCTAATTTACCACTTCATCCAACTAAATGAGCCTCAGTTCTATCAATTTTTTTATCTCACATAAAGTCAAAAACATTACCTTTAATTAAATTTCCAACTTTAATAAACATAAATTCTACTGATTGAGTTCCCTCAATAATTTCAATTTTATTAGTATTACCATAACTACTTTTTGCTGTCATTCCTTTTGTTGTAATTCCAACGTATGGTAAAAATATATCTTCATATAAATCAAAACCGTTTAAATTTCCATATGAATCTTGTTGTAAATTTGTAACTGTTTGATTATAAACTGAAACTCAAATTTGATATCTTCTACGAAAATCAGGTGAAGTTGCAACTTTGTAATTAGTTTTATCTACAGTGACACCTGTTCTATACGGGTCTTGCACATTTTTTCCAGTTGCATCATTAATACCAATTCTTTTGATCTCTTCAATTTTTAAATCCATAAATCTTTGGAATTTATCAAAATCTTCAGCAATTTCTTGACGGGTATTACTTGCTAAATTTGTTTTTCATTCAAATGAATGTGTAGTAACTGGACCATCTCCACAATCTAAACCATCTTCAGTTTTTCCTGTCATTCATAATCCCATTGTTACACGACCTATTAGTTTTCTAACTTTATCTGCTTTTACTGATAATGATTGATCATTTAGTGCTTGAGGATTACCGTCTAAATTAAATTGCTGATATTCATTTTTATCTAATAAAACTGCTTTCGTTGAATACTCAGTATTGAAAGGTATTTTTAATTCCCCCTCTATATTACTTCATGCATTAACATCAACTGCTGATCTAGCCGCTTCTAATTCCTCATCTGCTCCTGCTTTAAAATAAATTAAACTCCCATTTTCAATTTTAATCCCTGTTTTTGCAGTTCATTGCATGATTGGACTTTCATTTAATTTTTTTGCTACAATCCCAGCAAATTTATCTAAATATTTAATTTTTACTTTATCTAAACCGGGTGTTAATCTTATATCGTTTGGTGTTGGCATTTTCTATTCCTCCTTAAAAATATATTTTGTTTTTTTGCTCATCTTCAATATATGAAGCATCGTTATTTTTATCATCATCCGTTTTTACATTTGAGTTATCAATAACTCCCCCTGTATTAACAGGCTTTACTTTTAATAAGTCTTGATAATTGTTTTCAATTTGTGCTTTAATTACAGCAATATCTTCTTTTGAATCATACTTAGCCTTAAATAAAACAGTTTTAATATCTTCATCGTTTGTTAAAGAATTAATATAGTTATTAATATCAATTTGCTTTAATTCTTCTGCTTGTTTTTCAGAAATGGATACTAATTCACTAATTCTTTTTTCTTGTTCTGCTTTAACTTTTAATAATTCTGCATTATGTGCATCTAATTCATCTTGTGTTGCAAAAACAAATTCTGCTGTTTGGATTGCTAAACTACCATCCTCATTCACAACTGCTTCATTATTATCGTTAACTAAAACATATCTAATTGCCATATTTTGAATTCCTCCTTTTTCAATGATGATTGTATAATGCAAAAAGAAAAAATGCAGAACACAATCTGCATTTTCTATAAAAACTCCTGATTTAGAGAAGTCGTTTCGTTTAGGGTGTAACATTACTGCTACTGTTAAAATTATATATTATGATTTTATTTTTGATTATTTTTGGTGCGAGTTCTTGGAACTTTTTTAATAATTTCAAAACTTTCAACTCTAATACAATGAAAGTACTTTTTTGTCATTCTATTTAATGTATTTCAAATACTACCAGTTACTCTAATTTCATCATCTTTTTTAAGTTTTAAGAATTCAGTTAATAATATAGATTCATATACTGATAAAGTACTATAATTCATTCCAAATCAACTACATCCTGCAGAACCTGCATCTATTTCCACACCACCGGCTGTCTTGGCTACAATCTTAGTTTTTACTGGATCAGAATGAATTTTAACATCAATTATTAGTTTATTAATTCATTCTCGCTTTTTTTCTATTTCTTCTTTTTTTACTACATTTTTTTTAACACTAGGATTAGTAGCTTTTTTAATAACTGGTTTCTTTTTTATTGATGACTTGATATTTTTATTTACTAAGTTACTTTGAACTCTTGGCATCCCTATCCAACTCCTTTTTAAGAAATATTGTAAATGTTTTCAAGCATCTAATTCATGCTCTGACATTTTAATATTTCCTTTATACCTTGTTGTAATTGTACCTCTAACATTTGGTTCTTGCAGAACAATGGGCCAATTAAACTTGTATTTAAATAGAGTTTTTAATCCACCAATACATAATGGAGTTGATAAAACATTTTTAATTTTAAAATTTGGCCGAATTTGAAAATTTTCAATTATAACTAACACATCTTTTATATCCAATAATTTATCAATCCAATTATTAATATTTTCTACAGCATTTTCATCTGACTTTGATTCAATAGTAGTATGCTGACAAATACATTTTTGATTAACATCATAAATTATTATTCCTGTTTTACCAATTCCTGCAGGATCGATAGAAATTATGAAATTTATTTGTTTCATGACTCAACTAATTTTTGAGTAATATTTGTATTTTTCTCATCTTCCATTTTTTTAATATACTCACACTGCAAAACAATTAATTTTCTGCACAATACTAATTGTTCTAATAGTTCTTTATTTTCCATTTAATCATTCTCCTTTGTTTCAAATATTTTTAGTGTCTTACCTTTATCTTGAATTTCATAATCTAATTTACCATAAAATATAATTTCCCCTGCAACGTTAGTCTGCCAAACAAGTCTATTAATATTTTCTAAGACATTTGCATTTTCAATTTCTTGTTGATGTCTGTTTAATACTTCATCTGCAAAATCATCAAATTTATCTTTCCAAAATGTTATAGTTTTTCATCATTTTAAAGCGAATAGATTTTTTTGATATTCTAATATATCCTGAACAGTTTTACCTTTATGAATAATTTTATAACTATTTTTGACATAATATTCTACCTTCTTCCCATGCAATTTGCAGACTTGCTCTTTATCTCATTTACAATTACAATAACAAAGAACTTTTTCACAACATTTGCAATAAGTTTTCCTGATATTTCCCTTACTGATTTAATATTTAACATAAATTATTTTCCTTTCAATAATTCTCAACATTTATCTGAACAAGCGTATGATACTGAACTCCAATGTATTTGAAATTTTTATTACATACTTTGCATTTAACTTTTTCATTTTCCCCTTCTCTAAATGTTTTTCACATACTTTTCTATTTTCAGAATTAATAATAATTGCAAATTCCTTACAAAATAATATTTCACAACCATAGTATTGATAATTAGTAATATATTTATCATTATTTTTATTTTTACATAAAATATTAGCCAATATATATTTTGACCCGTCAAAATCTTTTGTTACATAAATATATTTATTATTTAGTGCATATTTTCTTACCTTCATTTTTATTTGTTCCTCCTTTGAGTACTCTTCTATTACTGGTCTAATTTTTCGTATGGAACAGCAATTTTTATTTCTTGTTCTCCAAATTCAGTTTGAACTTTAACTTTTACTTTAAATGTTAATTCACATTCTTTACAATTTGAATACTCATCTAATCTTTCAATTAAAGGCCATTCATGGCCTAATAATGCTTTATATGTCAATGCGGATTTGTAATGATATCTCCACCTAATTTTTCGGTGTTTCAATTACAATATCTTCTTTTTAATATCTAAATTAATTTTCATACGATACCTTTAAAATTCTTGGTTCAATTCAGTAGTTAAAACGACCAAATTTGTTTTGTTCTTGACATTCTTTTTCCGCTTCTAATTTTTGATCTAAATTATAAATACCATGTTCTTTAATCCCATTACTATAAGTTCTCATAATTACATAATGAGTTGGTTTAAATGTTCCATTTATTTTAGATTCTAACTCTTCTATTGTTTCTAAAACACTTATTGGATTATTTCCAAAAGGTTTAAGCATTATTAATGTTTCATCAAATCCATATGGATTTGGAAAATAGGCTGTTATTAAATTAGTTTCTATTTCAAAATTATGTACAGGTCGTTCAGTACCTCGCATTATTCTCGTTACTTTAATTTTCATTTTTATTTTCCTTTCTAATTTTTAATAATTTCTTATAACATAAATAATGTAATTTCTTATTATTTTTATTTACAATATTTCCGTGATTAATATTTTTATTGCAATAACAACATTTAATTTTTATTTTCACTATTCAAATAATCTTTGTTGTATGTTTGTGGTTCTATTTTTGCAATTTCAAAATATTTAGGAATAATTTCAATTCCTAATCACTTACGGCCTAAATTTTCACAAGCAACTGCAGTAGTACCGCTCCCCATAAATGGATCAAATACAATATCACCTTTCTCTGAAAATTTACGAATTAAAAATTCTATATCCTTAATAGGCTTTGGCGTAGGATGTCCATTGATTCTTGGCCGATTGGACTATGAAAAAATGTTTTCTTGTTTTCATATTCAGTTAAATAATTAGGAACACGCATATTTCAATCATATTTATAAATAACAATACAAAATTCTTTATCCTGATAAATAAAATTATTAGATGGTAACGGATTTAATTTTTCTCAAATATAAAAATCAAAATAATATCCATTTTCTTTTACTCATTTTATATAATAAAATATTTGTTCTTTATTCATTCAAATTAAAAATAGTTGTTTTTTTGAAATTCTTTTAAATTCATTTAAGTAAAAATCAATATCAATATTTTTATTTGCTTGTATTAAATTTAAATCATCATTTAATTTATTAAATACGGCATTTACTTTTGATTTTGATTCATATTTTTCTTATTATTAATACTTTCATAAAAATATGGAGGATCGGTTAAAATTAAATCTACTGAATTATCAGGTATATTTTTAATTAAGTCTTTTGAATCACCTAAATATAATTCGCCTAACAAAGTTTTATGATTAACATCCGTCATCTTCTAATTCTTTTCTAATAGTTTCTAATTTAGAAATAATTTCATCATCCTTATATTTTTTTGCTAATGCCTTTAACCAAAAATAATGTTTTGATTCCATTCTTATTCCTCCTTATAACAATAAATTTTAATGCTTTGTGTATGTGATTGTTTTTTTGTGCGATAAACAACTTGATGAACATATTTTTTTTTAATTTCAAAAAGTGGGTTATCCGGATCAACTTTATAGTAATTAATTACTACTTCCTCAACTGATTCATATATACCTACTAAATCATCATTTACGTCATATATTGCATACAATAAATTTTTAACTAATCCCATTTTGTTCCATCCTCATCACTAAAACTTATATTAAAATCAGTATTTATTGCACTTTTGTTATTATCTTCTGAATAACTTAATTGACTTTCTTTTTCCAAATCATTTGTCTGACGCAAATAAACTGATTGATTACCCCTTGCTTGTTTTTCTATTAGTTTTATTAATTCAGAACCTAAAATATGTGAGGTAATAATTTTCTTATTATTCTTAAAAGTAAATTCTTCGTAAAGTTGATTTGGATAGATTCCTAATCTTACCTGGTTAGGAAATTTTCCCGGCCAAATTAATTTTTTTGGTTGTAATCAACTGGAACCATAAGTTTTTGGCGATATGCAATTTTTACAATTAAACGTATCATATTTTCAGTCTCTGACGTAGTTATGGTTCATATAAACATATACTAGTTTTTGTTTATAATCTGCAATTTTTAAAACCTCCAGTCTAAGTTAAAAAATAGAGTGTTTTTTAACATGTTAGATAACATGTTATTAGACATATTATTTAACTAATTTTTTAACTTGTTTATTAACATGTTTATTAACATGTTGGGGTAGAAAAAAACACACTGAAAACGATTTGTCACAGTGGAATAACCTACTATTCCAACAAATTAATTAAATGTATAATAAACAAGCTTGTTTTTAACAAATAAAAACGGATTCTTCCTTTTCGGAAAAACCCGTATCTTTTTTACTCACCCGTTTTAACTAAATAAAAATAGTTGCATTTAAATAACTATTTTTATCGTCCAATTAATTTACGAACAGCATCATAGGCTAATAATAGTAATAATGGTACAACCATCATTCCCAATGAGATAATTGACATTTGTCAGGATAATAACGGCGAAGTCCCAAAATTATTTTCATTAGCTGTTGATAAAAAAATCAGATTTAGCCCTGGGGTATATATTATTAAAAAGTTTAATGTTAAAGCAATCAATGATGCTCCTAATAAATAATAATTAGTTGGTTCCATTTTATGATGAGCTTTAATCTTATAGTTTGGTAATTGAATAGCAAAAGCAAAGATAACTGGTGAACACGCCATCACTAAAATTGTTGCAATTTTAGCATCTTCAACATTATTAAAGAGCTCTTTTCCAATAAAAAATGTTGCAATAACAACCCCAGCTGTAACAAATGCTAAATATAAAATCGTTATTAAACTATTAGTGAAAAAAGATTCTTTTTTATTTCGTGGCTTATCTAACATAAGACGATTATCATTGTCTCCTAAACCAATTGGAATTGCCATTAATGTTTCAACAACCAAGTTAAATCATAAAATATTAACCGAATCAAACGGTTTAATTTGTGTTGAAACGGAAATAATAATAAATGCTAAAACATTCGCCAATTGTGCGGCACATACGAAAGCAATTGCCCGTTTGATTTTATGATAAACATTTCGACCTTCTTCAACACCACGAATAATTGTTGAAAAATTATCATCTTGTAAAATAATATTTGCGGCCTCTTTTGAAACATCAGTTCCCGTAATTCCCATTGCTACACCAATATCTGCTTTGCTTAAACTTGGTGCATCATTAACCCCATCACCAGTCATTGATACAACATAATTCATTGATTGCAAACACTCAACAATTCTTGTTTTATGATCAGGATTGACTCTAGCAAAAACCGAAACATCTTTAAATTTCTCTTGTAATTCTTTATTATCCATACTATCAATTTGATGGCCAGAAATAACATTTGCTTCTGAAATTGCTAAGCTTAAATCCTTTGCAATTGCCAAAGCTGTTGCTTTATGATCTCCTGTTATCATAATTACTCTAATACCAGCTTCATGTGCTCTTTTAACCGCTTCAACTGCTTCGGGACGTGGTGGATCAATCATTCCAACGGCTCCTAAAAAAATTAAATCACTTTCCACTTCTTTTTTATCGTATTCTTTAAACGCAAAAGCCAACACACGTAACGCTTGATTTGATAACTCTAAAACTTTTTGTTGTAGTTCTTCTTTCATGACAGCAGTTAAAGGAATAATTTTATTATTTAAATAAATTTTATGACAATGTTTTAATAATTGATCAAGCGCTCCTTTTGTATAGACAAATTCTTGTTTATTAACTCGATTAACAGTTGACATTAATTTTCGATCAGAATCAAACGGAATTTCTAAAATCCGCCTATATTGTTCACGATATTTAATTTCATTAATCGTAAACCTTCTTGTAAAATCAATTAAAGCAATTTCAGTTGGATCACCAATTCGTTCTTGCTTTTGATTAATAGCATCATTACATAATGTTAAACAATTAATAAAATGAAGCGCTGCTCGATTATCCGTTTCAAAACGAAAGGCGCTTTCCTTCATTGTTTCATTATTAAAAATTACTTCCTTAACTGTCATTTTGTTTTGCGTTAAGGTTCCTGTTTTATCTGAACAAATAACATTGACTGACCCCAATGTTTCAACAGCATCTAATTTTTTGACAATAACTTTAACGCGAGCCATTCGCTTCACTGATAAGGATAAAATAACTGATACAATAACAACTAATGATTCTGGAATAACAGCAATGGCAATTGTAACTGACGTCATTAAATTGACTGGCCAACTATTTTCATCAGTTAGTAAGAAAAAAACAAACACAAAAATTGCTAATAAAACAGCAAAAATACTAACTACTTTCGTTAATTTTGTTAATCGGATTTGTAAAGGGGTTTTTTCTTGTTTTGCTTTTACTACTCCCGCTGCAATTTTACCAATTTCACTATTAACAGCATTAGCAACAACAATCCCTATTGCTCTCCCATTTGTAATAAACGTTGACATAAAAGCCATATTAGTTTGGTCAGCTAAAACCAATTTTTGTTTTGTTAAAATATTACTATTTTTTTCAACCGGGACTGATTCCCCCGTTAAAGCAGCTTCATCAATAAACAAATTACTTGCTTCTAAAATACGAATATCTGCGGGAATATACTTTCCAGCTTCTAAAATAACAATATCACCAACAACCAATTCATTAGCTGGAATCTCAATAATATTACCATCCCGTTTTACCACAGCAACTGGAATCGTCATTTTTTTCAATGATTCCAATGATTTTTTTGCTTTAACCTGCTCAATTGTTTGAATAAAAGCATTTAACAAAACAATACATAAAATCACAATAAAATCAATTACATGAATTCTATTATTAACAACTTTTTCAATCACAACCGAAGCAACACCAGCAATAATTAAAAGGATTGACAAAGGATCTAATAAGGAATATAAAAAAATTAAACTTCAATGCTTATTTTTTGGTTTTGGCAATTCATTTTTACCATTTTTAACTAATTTTGCTTGTGCTTGTTCTAAAGATAACCCTGAACTTAAACTTGTTTCAAATTCTTGTTCTAATTCTTTACTTGTTTTGTTAAATCATGTCACCTATTACTGTCCTCCCTTTCAATTATTGTCTAAAATTTAATTTTTATTTTACTTTATAATTTAATTTTATAATATAAATAACTAAATTGTAAAATTAATTGAAAAAATTGTAACATCATTTTAATAATTATTACAATATTAGACCATGAAATATAAATCATAATCTTATTTAAATCAATATCAATTTTAAAAATACTACGACCAAACAAGTCTTATTTGTAATAAAAAGCTTTAAATTAAAAAATACCTTCATTTTAATATGCAATGAAGGCACTTTTTAATTAAAATTAAGTTATTTGAAATTGTTTAAAATCTATATCTTAGTAACAACATAACGATGGTTACTTCATAAATAATAAAACGGCATATAATAAAATTCCGAACTTCCGAAAACAAAACTCGCATCACGTCCACCACCATTAAACCAAAAAAGATTTTTATTTTTATCATAAGCCACTTCTCAAATACTTCAACCAGTTACTTGTTTAAAAGTAACCAAATCTAAGTCTGTGAAATTTTGATTAATGATATCTTGATCACTAGTAAATTCTTTAAATAAAGCTACTGGTAATGAATAATTTGTTAATTTATTATCCAAATATTTTGCAACTAAATTGTTCCATATGTTATTAGAGACATTAAAATGATACTCTCCTGTAAAATTTACTTTATAATATTTTAAAAAGGCAACAACAATATTAGCAAAATTAGTTATTTTTGCTTCTAATTTCTCTTTTGTTAAAATAACTGTTGATATAAAATCAGTATTATTATTACTAAAATAACCAGATAATGTCATACCAAAAATATTAATATAATCTAATGAGAATTTAAATTTTCCTAACTCAAGTTTTGACTCAGTAGCAAGTTTTGGAACTACTGACTTTATATATCAACTTACAAAATCAGTTGCTTTTGCTTCCGCAACATTATTATCTTTAATTCATTTATCTAATCGTGAAGCACCAGATACAGTTGGGTTACCACCATTATAATAAAACCCACGTTCATTATTACTATCAAACAAAATAGTTTGTCTTTCTAAAAATGCTTTATCTTTATTATAACTAATCATATCCTTTAAGTTTGTATTGCTTTGAATAAAATTAGTTAATATTTTTTTATAAATATTATCTATTGTAGTTAAATCTTTTTTATAATCAAGATTAAAAGTATCATATAAAGTTTTAAAGTCACCAATAGTTATATCAATTTGATTCTTGTCCTTATAAAAGTCAATAATATTTTGATTAAAATAACTTAAAGCTCCTCCTTTAACTAAATTAAATTTTTTTAAATCTGTTGTCATATTAAACGATGCATGATATTCATTATCACTTACTAATTCTTTAAATTTAACTGCATATTTAATATTAATATTAATTGCCACAGCTTGCAATCCATCCATATTAGGTAACCCTGATAACGTAATTAATTTTTGAATATCAATAAAGTTTAAGTTTATCATAACATCACTTTCCTTAAACGAAACAGGGTTACTATTTGGATAATAATTTGAATACTCATTTTTAATTTCACGATTAACATTATCAAAAACTGCCCGAAAGGTTGTTAAAAACTCATTTTTAATTGTTAAATCATCTTGATTGTTATCATTTAATTGATAGGTTTTTATACTATCAGAAACTCGGGTATATGCTACTAACATATACGGATTATTTCGTTCTATATCTTCTTTAAATGATAAATTCTCAAAACTTTCTCTAACTTTTTCACTAATTTTATTTAAAATTTCAACATCCTTATGACTATCATCGATTTCTTCTGATCCATCACCATTATTGTTGTCTGCTTTTGAACTGCAACTTACGACAGTAATTGCCCCAGTTGTGCTTAGGGCAAAGACCCCTAATAAACTTAATAATTTTTTCATTTTTAATCCTCCAAAAGTAATATACTTCTTCTTTTTCATTATAAAAAAAAAAAAAAAAAAAAGCAAGAAATTGCAAAAAAAAAAAAAAAAAAAAACTTAAAAATCCCTGTAAAGATTTTTAAGCATAACTTAATTAAAAATATTACTTTGCTTTTTCAGCTAATTCAATTTCTTTTTGTAATTCCTTACCCATTAACGCTTTAGTTAAATAATCATCAGTTGTTGGCAATTCTAAATCAATTTTTGAAAAATAACATATTTCAATGACCCCTGTTTTTAATATAAAATCAAAAACATGACCACCAGTATCTTTTGTTGTACTAATAAAGTGGGAATGAAAACCATCTACCCCCAAAGTATTTGCAAAAGCAGGAGTTCAAAATCCAACAATATCGCCTGTGACATTTTTAACTTCAACCACCGCTTGTTGCGCGGTTGCTTTTAACAATGTTGGGTATGGTTTTTCTTGCCAAGAAACAGTTCGGGTTTTCATGTCTAAAAACAAACCATTAATCTTAATGCCATAAAATAAATTAAAACTTGGTAAATTTTCAAGAATAATTTTTTGTACTGCTTCATAATTACATTGTTGTGAAATAACAATTTTCTTATGCACTTCAAAAAATGCCACTGAAGCAAACGGTGTTGTCATTTCTAAATTAACTAAATTAACCTTCCCATCTGCTTTCAATTGATATGCATTCCCATCTAAAACCACTAATTCACCATGCAAATGATCAAAAGTTCCTAATCCAAAATTACCTTGCTTTAATAAAGTATCGAAATCAAGCACACCATCAAAGTTACCCGCTGCTAAACTGGTAATTGTTGAAAATTGATAAATTTTCCCATATTTTTGCATCATAACTAATAGATTTCTTTCTCTAATAATGTTTTTCCTAATAAAATATTTTCACTATAATCAACTGGAATATCAATAACAACTGGTTTATTAGCAGCAAGCGCTTTTTTAAAGACATCTTCTAATTCACTTGAATGGTTAACTCGCATTCCAATTGCACCGAAACTTTCAGCATACTTAACAAAATCCACTGGCCCTAATTCAACTCCCGATGTCCGGTTGTATTTCATATTTTGTTGAAATGCAACCATATCAAAAGTCCCATCAGTTCAAATTAAATGAATAATTGGTAAATTTAAACGAACGGCAGTTTCTAATTCCATTGCTGAAAATAAAAAACCACCATCACCTGACATTGAAATTACTTTTTTGCCTGGGCGAACTAAGGCCGTTCCAATTGCTCATGGCAAAGCAACTCCTAATGTTTGCATCCCATTACTAAATAATAATGTTCGCGGTTCATATGAACGGAAATGACGAGCCATTCATATATATAATGAACCAACATCAACAGTAACCGTCATATCATCACTAATTAATTTTCGAACAGTATGAATAATATGTAACGGGTGTGTTAAATCAGATTTTTCACTATGTTTTAAATTTTGACCATCTTCTAACTTTGTTTTCAAATTATCTAAAACCTTATTTTCATTTGATGCTAACGTTAACTTATCAAACCCAACTGCAAATTTTTGCAAAGTTTTAGCAATATCACCAACAAGTTCTAATGTTGGTTGATAATAATTATCAATATCAGCAATTACTTCATCAATGTGAATAATTTTACTATCTTTATTTTTATTTCATACTTTGGGATCATATTCAACCGGGTCATAACCAATGGCAATAACTAAATCAGCATGATCTAATAAAATATCTCCTGGTTGGTTTTTAAACAACCCAACACGACCATAAAAATGTTGTTCTAAATCGCGGGAAATAACTCCTGCTGCTTGAAAAGTCTCAACAACAGGTAATTTTGTTTTTTCAACAATTTTACGAATTGCCGCTGTAGTAACTGCATCAGAAGAACGCATTCCCAACAATAGAACTGGTAATTTTGCTTGTTTAATTTCAGCAATTAAATTAATAATTTTCTCATCACATGCTGAACCTAAATCATAATTAGATGAAAGAACTAACGCCTCATGATTAATATCTTCAGCATTAACAATATCTTGTGGCAATGAAACAAAAGCAGCCCCTTTTCGTCCCGTTGTTGCTTCACGAAAAGCATTCGCCAATGCTTCGGAAATATTATTTGGATGAACTACTTCTTTACTATATTTTGTAATTGGTTGAAACAAAGCAGCATTATCCATTGCCTGGTGTGTTCTTTTTAAGCTATCTTCGCGACTAACATTTCCTGCAATTGCTACAACAGGATCACCCTCAGAATTAGCTGTTACCAAACCTGTGGCAAGATTTGAAGCACCTGGTCCACTTGTAACCAAAACAACTCCTGGTTCCCCAGTAATTCTACCAACTGCTGCAGCCATAAAAGCAGCATTTTGCTCATGTCTTGTTAAAATTAGTTCTGGTCCACGATCAACTAAAACATCAAAAACCTTATCAATTTTAGCCCCGGGAATTCCAAAAATATACTTAACATTTTGGTTGATTAAAGTATCAACAACAATATCAGCACCCGTTTTTTTATTTCTACTCATTTTTTCTCCCTCCTGAGTCCTATAATAAATATAACATTAACATCGTTAGAAAATAAACTCTCAGAAAAAGAACATTTCAAAATTGAAATGTCCTCTAAGCTTTACCCTTGCAACCAAATCATGTAGTTAATTCATCAAAGGTTGCTTTGATTGCTTCATAACCTGGTTTCAATAATTTACGTGGGTCAAACCCTTTCCCATTTTCTGGTTTGTCTTTCCCCGCTTCAATATATTGTCTTGTTGCCGCAGCAAAGGCAATTTGTAATTCAGTATTAACATTAATTTTGCTAATTCCTAATGAAATTGCTTTTTTAACTTGTTCTTGTGGAATTCCACTTCCACCATGTAACACCATCCCAATTTTAGCAGCAGCTTGAATGTCTTCTAGTGCTTGAAAATTTAATCCTGGTCATCCCGCTGGATATGGACCATGAATATTTCCAATTCCGGTTGCTAAAAAATCAATTCCGGTTGCAACCATTTCAGCAGCTTCTTTTGGATCACCAATTTCACCAGCCCCAACAACACCATCTTCTTCGCCACCAATTGTTCCAATTTCAGCTTCAATTGAAACTTCATTCGCTTTTGCATAACTTACTACTTCTTTTGTATTTGTCATATTTTCTGCAAATGGATGATGACTACCATCATACATTACTGAAGAAAACCCAGCATCGATTGCTTTTTTACAACTTTCTACTGACTGACCATGATCTAAATGTAAAGCCACTGGAACTGTAATTTCCAATGAATCTAATAAGGCATTAACCATCGCAACAACTAAGTTATAACCTCCCATATATTTAATTGCTCCTTCTGAAGCACCTAAAATAATTGGTGTATTTGTTGCTTGTGCCACTTCCAATAATGCTTTGGTTCACTCTAAATTATTAATGTTGAAATGTCCAACCGCATATTTATTTTGATGTGCTTTTTTAATCATTTCACTAGCATTAACTAATTTTGTATGATATTTTTGTCCCATAATTTTGTCCCTTCTAAATATAAAATCTCACATTATTATTATAAACTTTTTATTTAAAAAATCGCTTAAAACAAAGTATTTTCTTAAGTTTATTTAATTTACCAAAATTTACCAAAAAAAAAACTAAAAAATAATAATCTGCCAAAATTTTGTTCCGCTTTTAAAATCCTATGTTATTATGAAGTTACTATATGGCAACATATAGTAAACAAACATAACTTATCATTACCTGATGGATGGGCCTCCTAAAAGGTAATACCCAAAGATAGGTATCCGTTAGTAAATAGTTTTTTCATAGTTTTTTCTAAAGGGCACTCCTTATTAAAGGAATGCCTTTTTTTATTTTAATTTTTGACAATAATTACAATAATAAGTCCCACGACCATTAACAAAAATTTTATCAACTTTATTTTGACAATTAAAACACTCCATTTTATTCCGCCCATGAACTTTTAATTGTTGAAGAAATTTGCCATCCATTCCTGGTTCAGGATGGTAAGTCGCAATGGTTGTTCCTCCTTCATTAATTGCTTGTTGAAGAACAACTTTTGTATTATCAATAATATTTTGATAATCTTGATCTGTTAAATTTTTAGTTTTTTCACCGGGATGGATTTTTGAAGCAAATAAAATTTCATTTGCATAAATATTACCAATCCCAACAACGACATTTTGTTCTAATAATGTTGTTTTAATTGGCTGTGATTTATTTTGCCAAGCATTTTTTAAGTATGAAACAGTAATACGTGCATCAAATGGTTCATATCCTAATTTATTTAATGGTGCTTGTTGTAAATATTCACTTTTATGATATAAATGCATTGTTCCAAATTTTCTTGTATCATGATAACGTAATTGAAATTGATGATCAAGTTCAAATAGAACCATAATATGTTGTCATTCTCCTGGTTCATCTTTTTTAGTAAAAAAGTATTTTCCTTCCATTCGTAAATGGCTAATTAGAACATAATCATCAAGAATAAAAAGCAAATGTTTTCCCATCCGATCAATTCGATTAATCTTCTGACCAACGATTTCTTTAATAAAAAGCTTTGAATCAGCTGGCGCTTTTATTATTTTATTTCAAAAAATTTGACAATCAGTAATTGTTTTCCCCACGACATATTTTGTTAAAATTCGACGAACTGTTTCTACTTCTGGTAATTCTGGCATATTGTTCCCTCTTTCTTATGAATAATTTAATTTTATTTTTATATCTTATAAAAATCAAGATGTTAATTTAAGAACATTATTAAGAAAGCAAATAATTGACGATTATTTATAATCAATGTGCAAATAATTTGATATAAAAAATTATTAATAGTAATTTAAAAAAAATTTTCATAAAATAAACATATCTTTTATAAATAACATATAGATTAAAAATATAGGAAGGATATGATAAGTATGAAAAAAAATAATTATGTTTTTTTAAAAGGAATTTTAACCGACTGTTATCCTAAGGAAAATAGTACCCACTTCAATTTGAGGGTTATTGATAAAAATGAGCAATCATATACCGTTAATGTAAATGTTCGTTCACGAATTAAACCACATGATGTTTTATATTTTGTTAGTAAAAACTTTCAGAACGATATAGTTGATCGTTGTTTTACTTTAGATGATACAGTTCATACCAATTTAACACGAGGAAAAAATGGATACTGTTTAGATTATTTAAAAGGAAAGTTATTTGATTATAATTACATCAATATTTTGCCCTATGTTGAAAAAGAACAACCAAGTGAACTAGAAACATTATTTAATCAAATTGTTACCCCAACATTAAATAATTCAAAATATCGAATTGGTGTATGAGGAATGAGCTATGGTGATCCTATTGATGGGGTTCACGATGTTCATATGAATCAAGGAAACGATGAACGATTCGCAAGCGAAAACGGAACTTGACAAGATGGTGCATTTGCAACATATAATACTGAAACAAAAAGCGTTGAAAATATTGTCTTTATTATGTTCCAAACACAATGTACAACAACAGATGATACAGGAAATTGTCTAAATAATTAAAAACATAAAACATTACATTTTTTACCTATTAATATATAGCAAAAATCGTAATTATCTCAAAAAAAATAAAACCTAACTTGTTTAAAATATTGTATTGTAATTATACGTCAATTTAGAAACATTAAGATATAATAGAATTAAGAGTTAGGAGGGAAAATGTGCCAGAATGAGGAATTACTATTTTAGTTATTAGTGTTATTATCATCTTTGGAATTGCTATTTATGTCCCAATTATGTATCGAATTAGAAGTGCAAAATTCAAAAAAGAACGAACAGTTGACCGTAAAATAACTGTTGACAAACCCAATGACCGCCACCGCCATTTACTATTAGAGAAATCAGTTAATCGTCCTTTTTACAACAAATATTTTACTAATTTAACAAACGAATACGAAGTTAAAACATTGCAAACAACAATTGTTTTTAATTTAGATCTTTTTGAAAGTGATTATGCCAACATTATTGAAATGTTAGTGAAAGCAAGCGATAAAAAATATCACCCATTAATTGCTTATTTAATTGACACCAACTTAAATTTATTAATAACAAATATTTTTTCAGAAATTACAAACCACTTTATTATTCCTAATTTGGAAGCTTTAAATGAGCAATGAGAAATTATCAATGATGTTTCTGATGAATATTATACTCAATGAATTTTAGATTTTCGTCAACGAACAATTAATTTTATTTGTAATACTTATTTGCCTATTGTTTATCAAAATATTCTTGAATTAATTAAAACTAAAGATGTCATAAAATATACAGATGAAATTCAAACAATTATTTCAACAAAATATCAGACAATTATTTTTAATAGTTTAGAAAAAAATTTATCAGTTTAGCAAATGAAATGATTACAAATTTTGAAAAAATTGATAATAGCGTTGATAACGAACAAGCAAAAGCAGATTTGTTAACTGTTACTCAAAAATTTAGAGTTGATTTTGAAAAAATATATAATCAAAATTTTAATATTAGTAAAATTGAGAAAATGCTTGAGAAATAAAATATATAATAAAAATACTAATGAATAATTAGTATTTTTTTAATTTCTATTTAAAAATCATATGTTAAAATTATTTTTAGATACAATAATTAAAAGGAGGACTCGTTATGCAAAAATACTATTTAATTTTAGAACAAAACAAGATTATTGAAACTGAACGTTTGATATTACGTCCAATTACTTTAACAGATGCTGATAATATTTTTGAATATAGTAAAGATATTGAAAACATAAAATTTTTAGAATGGCCTCCCCACCAAGATATTGCAGAAACAAAAAACATCATTGCACAACTCTTTTTAAATCAGCCACTAGGAAAATGAGCTTTAGAACTAAAAGATACCCACCAAATGATTGGAATTATTGATTTACGCTTAGATTCAATTATGCCAAATGCAAAAATGGGATATATTGTTAATAAAAAATATTGAGGAAACGGCTATATTGTTGAAGCAGGGAAAGCGGTTATTACCTTAGCTTTTAAAAAAATGCAATTAAAATGAGTTTTTGCTGAATGTGATATTGAAAATACTAGTTCAGAACGTGCTATGCTGAAAATGGGGATGGAATACTTAGGAATCTTACCATGTCAAGTCACAACAAATTATGGCCAAAATCGAAGTCATAAAAATTATGGCATAAAAAATGTTAATATAATTTAATCTTATTTTAAATCATATCAACTAAAGCCTGTTTTCATATCAACTAATAACTTAACATCTAACGCTGTTGAATCTTCCATTAAAGTTTTAACAATTGTTTCAACTTGCATTAATTCATTTTGTGGAATTTCAAAAATTAGTTCATCATGAATTTGAGCAATGATTTTTGCCTTTAAATTTAATTTTAAAAATTCTTGATCAATATTTTTTAAAGCAATCTTAATGATATCAGCCGCGCTACCTTGAATTGGCATGTTCATTGCAATTCGCTTGCCAAATTCTCGTTGCATATAATTACGATCATTAATTTCTGGAACATAACGCTTACGATTAAAGATGGTTGTAACGTATCCATTTTGCTTGCAAAACTCAACTTGACTATCAATAAAAGCTTTAATTGTTGGAAATTGCTGATAATAATTATTGATAATTTCTTTTGCCTTATAAACAGGAATATTTAAATCAGTTGCCAAACCAAAATCACTAATTCCATAAATAATACCAAAGTTAACAGCTTTCGCACTACGCCGAATCTTAGGTGTGATTTCTGCTTTTGTTAAATTAAAAATTTTCATTGCCGTATTAGTATGAATATCTTCATTATTATTAAAAGCTGTAATTAAATCAGAATCTTTTGACATATGAGCTAAAATTCTTAATTCAATTTGAGAATAATCACAAGATAACAAAATATTATCAGTTGTTGAAACAACAAAGATTTTTCGAACTTCTTTTTGAACTTCATCACGAATACTAATATTTTGCATATTTGGTTCAACCGAAGAAAGACGCCCCGTATTGGTTAAAGTTTGTTTATAGATGGTGTGTACTTTCCCATCATTAAAAATATATTTTTCCATTCCTTTCAGATAGGTTGAATATAACTTTTGATATTTACGATAATCTAAAATTTTAGGAATAATTTGATGACTATCTTTTATTTCTTCTAAAACTTCTTGGGCTGTTGAGCCTTTTTTTCGATCAGGTAAAGAAAAATCACAATATAATAATTCAGAAACTTGTTTTGGCGAATTAGGATTAATTTCTTTTTGAGCAATTGCATTAATTTCATCATTTAATTCTTGAACAATTTTCTCAATTCGTAATGTCTGGGCTGTTAACTCTTGGTGATCAACTTTTACTCCATTAATTTCCATTCGTGCTAATGCCAAAGCTGTTGGCAACTCAATGTCATAATATAAATCATATTGTTTGTTAGTTTTTAATAATTCAATAATTTTTGGTTGCAATTTATTAATATAAAACGCTTTCTGACCAATAAACTGACTTAGTTTAACCATATCAGCTGGAATCTGTTTTTTAACCCCTTTCCCATAAAATAAATCATCAGTTAAAATTTGTTTTTTCTCAAATAAATTAATATAAGCATCTAGAGTATTCTTTGCATTAGAATTATAGACATAACCAGCTAACATCATATCATAAGTAATGTTTTGAACAACAATATTGTCCCGAGCCAAAGCAACAATTAAACTTTTAGCATGGTAAGTAATTTTTTGATATTTTTGATTATGTAAAAACTGGTGTCACAATTTATCATGTTTAGCATGAATATAGTCAAAATAAAAAATTCCTTTTGAATTAACAATGCCAAAACCAATAATTTCTGAAATATGATAATTTTCATCAAATAATTCCAAATAAACAGTAGTATTATCTTCATCATATTCTTCTTTTCATGCTTCAATAATTTCAACTGTTAACTCAGAATTTTGCAAATCATCTTGCTTATTAAATAATTTTGTTATAAAAGAATTCATATTATATTTTAAATAAAATTGCATCAAAACATCATCATTTGGTTGAAATGGAGTAAAAGCAAAGTGCTTTAAATTTATATCGCAAAAAATTGTGGCAACTTTTTTACATAATAATGCAACAGCTTTGTTATTTAATAAGTTTTGTTGTAATGCCCCTTTGATTTTATCAATATTGGCATATAAGTTTTCAATTGAATGATATTCTTTAATTAATTTTATTGCTGTTTTTTCCCCAACACCAGGAACTCCTTTTAAATTATCAGAGGGATCACCCATTAATCCTTTTAAATCAGGAACTTGCACTGGTTTAATCTCTCATTTTTCTGCTAAAGCAGTCTTATCAATAACATCAGCGGTATCACCTTGACGCGGAACTAAAATATTTGTTTTATCACTGATTAATTGATATAAATCTTTATCACTTGAAAAAATATCAACATAAAAATTTTCTTTTTCAGCTTGTTGAGCCAAACATCCTAATAAATCATCCGCTTCATAACCTTCTTGTTCTAAATATGGAATGTGATAACTATCCAAAAATTCTTTTACAATTGGAAATTGCACAATTAATTCTTCTGGTGTTTTACTACGGCCATCTTTATAATCAGCTAATAAATCATGACGAAAATTCTTTTTTCCTTTATCAAAAGCAACAACAACACTATAATAATTATTTGTCTTTAAAATTTTATTTAGCATATTAGCAAAAGCATAAACTGCATTAGTTGGAGTTCCATCCAAACTTTTTAGCATTTCACCATTATAAGCCGTAGCATAAAATGCTCTAAAAAGTAGAGCATTTCCATCAATTAACAATACTTTATTCATCTTACAATCTCCTCATTTATGTTAAATTATAGCCTAAATTAATTTTAAAATATACTTTAAAACTATATTATCATACTAAAAAGGCACCTCCACTACCCGATAACATAACATTTTGGTGTTCTTTTTTTAAGGCTAAATAAAATTTTTTTAACTTTGGATTAATTTTAAAAGCCGGTTGTTGCAGCATATTATAGTAAATATTAATATTTTTCTTTGTTTTATAATATTGATAATTATAATCAAATTCTTGATAAACATCTTTTGTTATTGATGAAATTTTTGAATCAATAACTTTAAGATTAGCAATTTCATATTTTTTAATTTGGTTCGGGGTTAAATAAGTAATTTTATTACCATAACCAGAAATAATTGCTGGCTTTTCTAAATAAAAAAATAAAGCATCTGAACTAAGACTTTTGATTAATTTTTTAATTTTTTTTGAATGATAATTGATTTTAAAAAAATTACAAATGATTTTAATAAGAGCAACAGCATTACTCGCCGAATACCCCAGCCCTGAGCCGATGGTTGTCTTTTTAATTAAATTAATATGTAAAGGAACTGCTTTAAATTTAGGAAACATCATAACAAACTTATGGTATGCATCTAAAACAGTATTATTTTTTCAATCAAGTTCTTTCCTGTTACAAGTAAAAATTGTTTGCTGTCCTTGGTAAGATAACACCTCAACCATGTCATATTCTAATTTATAGGGAAAAATAATACTTTGAATGCGGTGCATTTTCTTTAATCTACTTTTCCGAGAAACTTTTAATGTTAAATTAAATTTGCCATATGATCTAATTTGCATTACTGCCCTTCTTTCTCATTTTGCTTAACTTCATTATATAATATATAAAAATCATTTAAGGTCAAACTTTCTGATCGCAAAGTTAGAGAGTAATTTAATTTTAATAAAATGTCTTGTGCCAATGTCTTATTGTGAAGAATTGTTGCCAAATTATTTAAAATTGTTTTCCGCTTTGTAGCAAACATTGCACGAATAAACATAATAAAGTCTTCCTCATTTTTTAAATCAGGATATTTACGATTTAATTTAAATTTTAAAACAACACTATCAACTTTAGGAGCAGGAACAAAATTATTTCGGCCAACAAAACAAACTTTTTCAATATCACTATAAAATTGACAGACAATAGAGAGATTATTATACACCTTTGAATTTGACTGAGCCATAATTCGTTCACCAACTTCTTTTTGCATCATCAAAATAATTTCTTTTACTTTTGGATTTTTTATTTTTAATAACTTAAAAATGATTGGCGAAGTAATATAATAAGGAAGATTTGAAATAATACTAATTGGATTATCATCCGGAAAATCAGTTACAAATAAGGTCTCTAAATCAAGAGTTAAAATATCTGCTTCAATAATTTTTAAATTTTGATTTTGAAATTTTATTGTCAAATATTTTACTAAATCCGGGTCAACTTCAACACAAACAAATTTATTTGCTTTTTTTAAAATTTCATTAGTTAAAGCACCCATTCCGGGACCAATTTCTAAAATATTAGTTTTTGATAATTCAAAGGCACTATCAACAATTTTATTAATAAAGTAAGAATTTGTTAAAAAATTTTGACCCTTACTTTTTTTTGCAATAATCCCTTCTGCCAACATTTCCTGGTTTTGTTTTTTTATCATTCTTATTTCTCCTCTAAAATCTTAATTAAAGCATGCTTTGTCACATTCATATAATTTAAGCATTTAAATGTTGCTTTATTATTAGTGGGTGCTAAATTATAATAATTAATAATTTTTTGTCGTTTTAACTTTGAATCAACTAGATTAATATAATCAGGTCATAATAAACTATCTTTATTTTCATTACGAAAGGTAATTAAATTATTAATACTATTTTTAATTGCTACCACAGAAGCTTCAGCAACACCCACTTTTTTTCCTTTAATAGCATCACTCTTATTAATAAAAGCATGCAAACAATTATTATCTAAATAATCACTAATCATTTGCCGTAATTTTTGACCAGGATAATCAGGATCGGTAAAAATTATTACTTTATTATGTAAACTAATTTTTTTAATTAACTCTAATTTTTCTGTTGTAATTCCACTCCCCCCAGTTTCAATTATTTTAAGACCCGGAAAAATACTTTTTAATTTTGTTGCATCAGTTTTGCCTTCTACAATAATGAATGTTCCCACTGTCGCTTTTCCCCCATAAAAATCTTTTTGGTTTAATTTATCACAATTTTATAGTATAATTATACTAGACTGTTATATTAAAATAATGATAAATTTTAAATATAGGAGTAGGAGGCAAAAAGAAATATGGCTAATTATAAATTTGGAAAAGATTACTCGTTTTTAGCTCTAGACCTAGGTACAGCTAATACAGTAGCATATGTTTCAGGACAAGGAATTGTTTATAACGAACCTTCAATGATGGCATATGACACCTTAAGTAACTCATTAATTGCCTTAGGAAATGAAGCATACAAAATGGTCGGAAAGACACATGAACATATTAGAATGGTAACACCATTAGTTGATGGCGTTATTTCTGATATGGATGCTGCCCAAGATTTGTTAAAACACATTTTTAGTAGATTAAAATTATCAGGAATTTGAAAAAATTCTCTAGTAATATTAGCATGTCCAAGTGGAGTTACAGAATTAGAACGTGGTGCTTTAAAAGCAATCGCAAAAGATATGGGTGCCAGTCACGTTTTAGTGGAAGAAGAGGTTAAATTAGCAGCATTAGGAGCTGGTTTAAACATCGGGTTAGCACAAGGAAACTTGGTAATCGATATTGGTGGAGGAACAACTGATATAGCAATTATTTCAGCAGGAGATATTGTAATCTCAAAATCAGTTAAAGTTGCTGGAAAACACTTAGATCAAGAAATTCAAAAATACATTCGTGCCGAGTATAATGTTTTAATTGGAATTAGAACTGCCGAACAAATTAAAAAAGAAATTGGAGCATTAGTTAAAATAATTAATGAAAAACCAGTTCGTGCCTTTGGACGTGATATTATCACCGGTTTACCACGGGAAGTAATGATTAAACCTGAAGAAATTAAAAATGTTTTATTAGCACCATTCTCAAGAATTACCGACTTATTAGTTGAAGTATTAGAACAAACACCGCCTGAATTAGCAGGAGATGTTATTAGAAACGGAATCACAATTTGTGGTGGGGGAGCATTAATTCGTGGAATTGTTAAATATTTTGAATCAATTTTCCAATTAAAAGTAAAAGCTGCAAATGATCCATTAATGTGTGTAATTGATGGCGCTAAAACATATGAAAAAAACTTAGGGGCTGTAATTGAAAGAATCCAATTACTTGAAGCAAATGAATACAAAATTGCATAAAAATTAAAAGTATATTTAAAAATATACTTTTTTTTCTAAAAAAGAGAGTAAAATATATCAAAATGGAATAAAAAAAAAAAAAAAAAAAAAAATTAAATTGCTGTTTTTAATTGCAAATTACTCTGGATTTTATATAATAAAATTACTTGATATTGAATTTTTTATTGCAATTAAGAGGTTTGATATTTAAGAAAATTATTATGTTAATTATTATTGCTATGTTTTTAACGAAGCAATAAACGGAAGGAGACATTTTAAAGATGGCAATATCAGACGTATTGAAAAATACATTCAACATCTCACCAAAGCCACCTCGTAAATTTATCGCTATAGATTTAGGGACAACAAATTCGATTGCTTATGTTGCAGGGAGAGGTATTATTTTCAACGAAGCATCAGTAATGGCATATGAAATTGGAACCAACAAACTAATTGCATTAGGAGATGATGCTAAAAAGTTAATTGGGAAAACTCATGATAAAATTGAAATCTATACACCATTACGTAATGGAGCAGTTACAGATTTAACTATTGCTGAAGAATTCATTCAACAAATAGGAAAAAAGGCAAAGGTAACTGACTTATGAAAGAATGCTATTGTTTTAATTGCGTGTCCAAAAAATGTTACAGACTTAGAAAAACGAGCAATAATCAAAATGTGTAAAAATATTGGTGCAGATTTTGTTAAAATTGAAGAAGATTCATTAATGGCCGCTTTAGGAGCCGGGGAAAACATTTTTGCACCAAAAGGAACTTTTGTTTTAGACATTGGTGGAGGTAAAACAAGTTGCGCTATTATTTCAGCTGGTGGAATTGTTGAAAGTAAATCAATTAAAACAGCGGGAAATTATATCGATGAAGAAATTTTAAAATATATCCGTGCTAAACACACAATTTCAATTGGAGTTGTAACAGCAGAACAAATCAAAAAACAAATTGGATCATTATACAAAACAAAAGAAAACAAAAAAATGATTATTTTTGGAAGAGATGTTGTGACAGGAATGCCAAAAGAAACGGAAATTTTAGATTCAGAAATTAGAAAATTATTAGTAAGTGTTTTTTCATCAATTACACAATTAATAACTGAAGTGCTAGAACAAACACCCGCTGAATTAGCCGGGGATGCTGTAGCCAACGGTATTTTAGTTACTGGTGGTTGTGGGCAAATTGCAGGAATTAAAGAATTTTTATCAGATTATTTCCAAATTCCAGTTCGTATTGCTAAAAATGCTGAAACATCTGTTATTGATGGGTGCATTGCATATGAGAAAAAAATTAGAGATGGATTAATTGAAGAAAATAAAAAAAATAGATAAACATTTGTTTATCTTTTTTTATGACCATAATTTTTCTAAAAATGATAAAATAACAGTATATAAGGTGTGAAGCAAGAATGAAAAAACTACTATTATTTTTAACAACATTTACAATCACAGCAACAACAGCAACTACTGTTGTTAGTTGTTCCACAATTGATGTTAGAATCCGTCAATCATTCGCAAGTTGAAGTTATACTTCAAAAACTGATCAACCAATCTTTGGTGAAGTCTTTAATACTGATAAAACCATTAATGATCCTTACTTTTCATATTGATTTATTCAACAAATTTTAACTTCATCAGGGCATTTAAACATTGACAAACCATGAAATCAATTACTAAATAATAATAGTGGCATTGCTTGACCTTATCCCAATACAACAGATATTGAGGAAATTGATAGTAATTGATTTTATTACACAATTAATAGTATCCAAGCTGGTAAAATAAACATCACAGACTTAAAAACATTTTTTATCTATATGACGATTTATAACCCCGTTATTATCTTAGAAAACAGCCAAATTTTTAAATATCAATACAGTCGTGAACAATCCGCGATTAAAATTGAATATTTATATAAAACAACAAATGATATTGAAAGATATATTGAAACAATAGATAAGAAATATACTACTTTTTATAAAGAAACTGTTGAAGTTAAGTATTTAAAATTAATCCCCTATTTTTTACCAATTGAAGAAGCAAAACAACGAATTAAAAATTTAGTTAATACGTTAATTCGAGTTTTAACAATTATGTCCCCTACTTTCATTGTTCCTTTAAACATTAATACTAATCGCTATTAAAATTAATGCTGAAAATAATTTTGAAAAAAATGTTAAAAAAATATGTTATAATTAATTTGTATTGTATTCTTTATTTACAATCAAATATAGAATTGCAATTCATTTTTATTGATTAATCAAATATATTAATCTAACTAAATAAATTTAAGAAGAAACAGGAGGACAAAATTACATGGCTTTATTTAATAATAGCACAAAAAAACCAGCTTTCGTTTCTATGGACTTAGGAACTGCTAATACATTAGTATATGTTTCAGGTTCAGGGATCGTTTATAATGAGCCTTCAATTGTTGCTTACAAAATTAAAGAAAACAGAATTATTGCTGTAGGTGCAGAAGCTTACAAAATGATTGGAAAAGGAAACAAGTCAATTCGTATTGTTAGACCAATGGTTGACGGAGTTATTACAGATATTCGTGCCACAGAAGCACAATTAAGATATATTTTCACAAAACTACGTATTACAAAACAATTAAAACATTCAATTATGTTATTGGCTTGTCCATCAGTTATTACTGAATTAGAAAAAGCTGCATTGAAAAAAATTGCAATGAACTTAGGAGCATCTAAAGTTTTTGTTGAAGAAGAAGTTAAAATGGCTGCTTTAGGTGGAGGGGTTGATATTTACAAACCTGCTGGAAACTTAGTTGTTGACATGGGTGGAGGAACAACAGATATTGCTGTTATGGCCTCAGGAGATATCGTATTATCTAAATCAGTTAAAGTTGCTGGAAACTACTTCAATGATGAAGTACAAAAATTCATTCGTTCACAATATGGTCTAGAAATCGGATCAAAAACAGCTGAACAAATTAAAATTGAAATCGGATCATTATCAAAATATCCTGATGAAAGAAGAATGAAAGTTTACGGACGTGATGTAGTTTCGGGATTACCAAGAGAAATCGAAGTAACACCTGAAGAAATCAGAGAGGTATTAAAAGTACCAGTATCAAGAATTATTGACCTAACAGTACAAGTGTTAGAAGAAACACCACCTGAATTAGCAGGAGACATTTTCCGAAATGGAATTACAATCTGTGGAGGTGGAGCTTTAATTAAAGGAATTGACCGTTACTTTACAGATACATTACAATTACCATCAAAAATTGGTGAACAACCATTACTAGCCGTTATTAATGGAACTAAAAAATTCGAATCAGACATCTTTGATATCTTAAGATTAGAATCAATGCATGTAAAAGAATTAAATTACTAAAATAGGCTATTAATAAGTTATTATTAATATAACTATGAATAGTTATTAAATTTGTTAAGGAGGAAACAAACGTGAGACCAGAAACTAGACCATTTATTTCTCTTGACTTAGGAACTGCTAATGTTTTAGCATATGTTTCAGGACAAGGTGTAGTCTACAATGAACCATCATTAATGGCTTATAACAATAAAACTAACAGTTTAATTGCTTTAGGAAAAGCTGCTTATGATATGGTTGGAAAAACACACGGAGATATTAGAATGGTAACACCATTAGTAGATGGAGTTATCGCAGACATGGAAGCTGCACAAGATTTATTAAAACACATCTTTTCAAGAATGAAAATGATGAACATTTGAAAAAATGCTATTGTATTATTGGCATGTCCAAGTGGAGTTACAGAACTTGAAAGAGAAGCTTTAAAAAATGTTGCTAAAGAAATGGGTGCTGAATTAGTTATTATCGAAGAAGAAGCTAAAATGGCTGCTTTAGGGGCAGGAATTAACATTGAATTGCCTCAAGGACACTTAATCATTGATATTGGTGGAGGAACAACTGATTTAGCTATTATTTCATCAGGTGATATCGTAGTTTCAAGATCAATTAAAGTTGCCGGAAACCACTTTGATGATGATATTCGTAAATACATTCGTTCAGAATACAACATTGCTATTGGGCAAAAAACAGCTGAAGATGTTAAGAAATTTATTGGTTCATTAGTTAAATATCATAACGAAAGATCAATACAAATCTATGGACGTGATATTGTTTCAGGATTACCAAAAGAAGCAAAAATCTCTTCAGAAGAAATTAGAAATGTCTTATTAAATGCATTTTCTAAAATTACAGACTTAGTAATTGAACTATTAGAAAATACACCACCTGAATTAGCAGGAGACATTATGAGAAATGGGATTACAGTTTGTGGTGGAGGAGCTTTAATTAGAAATATTGATAAATACTTCTTTGATATCTTCCAATTACCAACAAAAACTGCTTCAGATCCATTAAATTGTGTTATTGAAGGAACAAAAATCTTCGAAAAAACAATTAAGAAAAACATCGAAAATGGGTTGTATAATTTCCAAGAAAAAGGATTATTATCATCATTAGGTAAAAAAAGAAAATAAATCAAAATAAAAAAATATTAGTTTTCACTAATATTTTTTTATTATAATTTTTAAATTAAATAATAAAGTTTATTTAATTTAAAAATTATTCAAGGTTAAATAATTTACGGGCATTTTTATTTGTAATACGAATCATTTCTTCAACAGGCATACTTTTTATTTCTGCCAACTTTTTAACTGTATACATAATAAATTTAGGATAATTTTTCTTCCCACGGTATGGCTCCGGAGTTAAATATGGCGCATCTGTTTCAACCAAAATTTTATTTAAAGGTACCATTTTAGCAACTTCACGTAATTGGTTAGCATTTTTAAAAGTAATATTTCCGGCAAAAGAAAGATAAAATCCTAAATCTAAAAACTTTTCTGCCATTTCAATTGTTCCATTATAACAATGTATCAAACCATTTTTAATTTTTTCCGTTTTTAATATTTCATAACAATCTTCATAAGCATCACGACAATGAACGGCAACAGGAAGGTTGTGTTCCTTTGCTAATTCAAGTTGTTTAATAAATCAATGTTTTTGCAAATCTGATGAAACATTTTTATGATAATAGTCTAATCCAATTTCACCAACAGCAATCACCTTATCACTATTTAATAACTGATCTAATTTTGTTAAATCTGTCACACCATATTTAGCAACATCGGTAGGATGAATTCCAATTGTTGCAAAAACATTATCATATTGCATTGCATGGCGAACTGCCGCTTTACTTGATTTTAAATCATATCCAACATTATTAAGCCAATAAACTCCACTAATCTTCGCATCAGCGATAATTGCTGAAGTTTCTTCGTTTTCATATTCATGTGACATTAAATGACAATGTGTATCAAAGATTCCTTGCATATTTTCCTCCTATTTTCCTAGGCAATATCTACTAAAAATTGTTGTCAATAAATCATCTTCATAATTTTCACCTAGAATCTCACCTAATAATTCCCAAGCCTCATGTAAGTCAACATTAATAATATCAACTGGAAATCCACTCGTATTATTATTATATGCACTTTTTATTGAATTTGCTACCTTCTCTAACAAAGAAATTTGTTTTATGTTAGATAAAACCAACTGATCATCCTTAATAAGATGGTCAGTATTATATAATATTAAAATTTTATCAATTAATGCTTTAATATCCCGGTTTAAAGCAGAAATGGTAACTAACTGTTGGTTTAACTCTGGTTTATTAACATTTGGTAAATCAATTTTGTTTAAAACTAATAAATACTCTTTGTTCTTTATTAATGCTTCAACATCAGAATCTAATTCAACTAAATCTAAATAATTATCAGCAACAATTAAAACTAAATCAGCATTTTCCACTTGTTGGCGGGCCTTTGCAATTCCAATTTGTTCAATTTTGTCAACTGTCTCACGTAACCCAGCAGTATCAATAATGTTTAATGTTAATGGTCCTAAATTAATTTTTCCTTCTACAATATCCCTAGTTGTTCCTGGTATCTCTGAAACAATCGCTTTATCTTCATTCATTAAAGCATTTAATAATGATGATTTTCCAACATTTGGCTTACCAAGAATTAAAACATTAATTCCTTCATTAATAATTTTCCCAACTTTACTAATTTTAACTAAATCATTAATTTTTTGTTCTAAAATAAACAATCGTTGATTCAATTCTTGTGTTGTTAAATCACCCACCCCATCATACTCAGGATAATCAATATTTACTTCAATATTAGCAATAATATCTAATAATTCATCACGATAAGCACTAATTAAGTGCGTATTCTTATTTTGTAAATTATTTAAAGCCATTTTAGCACTCGTATCATTTGTGGCATTAACTAAATCGTTAATCGCATCAGTTTGTACCAAATTAAGTTTCCCATTTAAAAAAGCTCGTTGCGAAAATTCTCCTTTGTTAGCTAATCGGGCACCATTTTTTAATAACAACTTAATAATTTTATTAGTAACTAATACACCACCATGACAATTAATCTCAATGATATCTTCACCAGTAAATGAATTTGGACTTGCAAAACAAACTAAAATAACTTGATCAATTGTTTCACCATTATCAGTTAAATAACCATAGCAAACCTGGTTTCCATTAGGAACCACAGTTTTTGAAAAAACTTTATTAATAATTTTATAACTATCAGACCCTGACATACGAATAATTGAAATTGCTTGTTTTACCATTGCTGTTGCTGGAGCAACTATTGTATCTTCAAACATTTTTTAAAACTCCTCTTTGTTTTGTTAAATTATATCAAACTTAGAAAATAAAATACTCTTTATTTTTTAGTGCTATATTTAATAATAATTTGACGGGCATTTTCTGGTCCAATTGATTTTGAAATTAAGTTTTGAAACTTTAAAATACCCTTATGAACTAATTTGCGTTGACTCTTATTCATAACCGGCAAAATATAATCTTTTTGTGATAACAGAACTTTATTAGCTATTTTTCGAAGACTTTCAAGGAGCATTGCTTCACTATAGTTAAAACCAATTGTAATTTTAAAATCATTTTGAAATTTTCGACTAATATATGTATGTAATAAATTTTCTAAAATTAAAATAAATTCAAAAATATTGAAATTCAAATTCAAATCTTTAACATCTAACATAATTAGAATTTGTCTATTATGACACGAAAAAGACATCTCACAATCCTTTGACAATAAGATATCTTCAATAATAATTTTTAAACGCTCCTCACAAAAAGAAATAATATCATTAATCTCAAACAGAGTTACATGCAATCGCTCAAAAAAAATGTTTTTTGTAAATAATTCTGTTTTATAAAAATAGTTTTTATCGGAATTATTTAAAAATTCTTTAAATTTTTTTTGTGACTTAAATTTTTTAACAAAAAGCATTATTTTTTATTTTTCTTTTTATTATGTAAAGAGAATTTTGATTTTTTTGGTTTTGTTTTTATTGGATTATAAGAAACTTTATTCGTTTCACTTGATGTTTTTGGCTTTGTTTTTGTGACTTCAACAACTTCCACGTTACCAATTGTTGTTAACTTTGGTTTACGTACAAATAAATTTTTAATTTTTTGTCATACTGATTCACTATTTTTATTTTTTTTGCCTCTTTTTTTAACTCGTAAAAAATGAAACCCTAATGTTTGTAAAATTTGAATTACCGCCGAGAAAATCCAATAAATAGCAACCCCAGACGCAATCGAAATCGTAACTACAAAGAAAACAATAATCATTACCCCTTGCATAATAAACTGACGTTTACGGGCTTTTTTCTGTTCTTTTGTGATAACTTTTGTTTTGCGAAGATTTAAAATTGTTGGTAAAATCATTGAAAGAACTTGGATTGGTAAATAAACGAATAATAATGCTAAATAAACATAATTCCCACTCGTAATCATATCTCAGGGCTTTTCAATTAAAGAAATTTGCCCAATTGTTGCCATTTTTAACTCGCGGGTTGCACGAACAACAGTATACATCGCAATTAAAAATGGGATTGATAAAAATGAAGAACCAATCGTTGATAAGGGAGAAACCCCTTCCTTACGATATAATTGCATCATTTCCATTTGTTGTTTTTGTTTAGCAGCAGGGTCTTTTGATCCTTTATACTTTGCTTGAATTTCTGCTTGCTTAATCTGCATTAACTGCATTTTATCTTGATTCCGCTGGGCTTTTCAACTAAACATTAAAGTAATTAACCGAACAATTAATGAAGTTAAGAAAAGAGCTCCAATGATCCCAGCACCATTATCTAACCCACCAAATCCATAAATTAAATTAACTAAAATTCAGGCAACTGGAAAAACAAAGCAGCCATAAAATGGTGACGTTGTTTTTACAAAAGCATCAGCTCATGTTCTAATAGCTAAGTAAGGGTATTCAAATAATTGTCCATTTTCAAAATGAAAAAAGTGTTCTTTTCCGACATTAGTTTTTCCTAAGATAATTTCAAAGAAAACTCCTGGCTTATATACTCGTTGGCCAGAAACATCTAAAATTTGCGCTGTTCCATACTTAGGAACCATCATTTGTCCACAGCCTCACAACATTGATATAATTAAAAAAAGATACAAAACTAATTTTGTTCATTTTCAGGCAATTGAATATCAAGGTTTTCGTGTTCTTTTCCCATCTGAGAAAATATAATCACGATAGTTCACTATTACGCCCCCTTTTTACATTTTGATTTGGTTTAATAAAATTTTTTTATTAACTAAATAGCTATTACTAAAATATGATTTTCTAACAATAATGATTTGGTCATAACCTTCTGGTGTTGAAAAATCAAATGATAGCATAGCTCTAATTTGTCTTTTTACTCTATTTCTAACAACAGCATTCCCTAATTTTTTACCCACAGATATTCCAAAACGGTGATAATTAAGGTCATTTTTTTTAAAATAGATAAAATAAGTGTTAGTTTTAATAAAAGAACGATTATTTATTATTTTTTGAAATTCATAATTCTTTTTAACAATAAATTTTTTTTTCACATTTTTCCACAAATAGAAAAATAAAGTATGTTATCAACTAAATTAAGCTGATAATACTTTTCTTCCTTTCGCTCTTCTTCTACTTAAAACTTTGCGTCCTGATGCTGATTGCATTCTTGCTCGAAAGCCATGTGTCCTTTTGTGTTTAATTTTACTTGGTTGTCATGTTCTTTTCATTACTAACACCTCCTTATGATACAAATTATTAAGACATCATATAAATAATATATGAATTAAAAAGAAATATCAATTAAAATAACATTTTTTTAAAAATATTAAGACCTGATTCTTTAAAAAATCAGGTCTTAATATTAATTCTATTTTGTATAATTTGGTGGTTCTTTTGTAATTGCAATATCATGTGGATGTGATTCTTTTAAACCATTATTTGAAATTTCCACAAATTGCGCTGTTTTTTGTAAAGTTGCAATATTTTTCGCACCACAATAACCAAGACCACTTCGTAATCCACCAATAAATTGGAAAAGAATATCACTTAGTTTTCCTTTTAATAAAACGCGTCCTTCAACCCCTTCAGGTACTAATTTACGGTTTTTATCTTGGAAATAACGATCAGCACTGCCCTTTTTCATTGCTGCTAATGAACCCATTCCCATATATGTTTTATATTTTTTACCTTCAACAATCATTTCTTCTCCTGGTGCTTCAAGAGTTGCCGCAAAAACTGATCCCATCATGACCGCAGCTCCACCTGCTGCTAAAGCTTTAACAACATCACCAGAATATTTAATGCCACCATCAGCAATAACCGGTATTCCTTTTGGGGCACATACTTCATAAACATCATTAATAGCAGTAATTTGGGGCACGCCCACCCCAGCCACAATTCTAGTGGTACAGATGCTCCCTGGGCCTACTCCTACTTTAATCGCATTAGCACCAGCAGTTATTAAATCTAATGCTCCCTGGGCTGTCACAACATTTCCAGCAATAAGTTCCAATGTTGGAAAACTCTTTTTAATTTTACTAACCATAGCAATAATCCCTTGGCTATGACCATGAGCAGAATCAACAACAATTACATCAACACCGGCAGCAACAAGCTTTTCAACTCGTGGCAAAGTACTTTCATCAATTCCAACGGCAGCACCGACACGTAACCGTCCTTGATCATCTTTACAAGCATTAGGATATTCATCACGATTATTAATATCTTTAATTGTAATTAATCCTTTTAAAATATTTTTCGCGTTAACAATCGGCAATTTTTCAATTCGATTACTTAATAGAATTGCTTTTACCTGCTCTAAATTAATTTTTTCATGCGTTGTAATTAAATTTTTTACTGTCATAAAGTCAGCAACTGGCGCTGATAAATCATGACAAGCACGAATGTCACGATTTGTAATAATTCCTAGTAATTTATTTTCTTCGTCAACAACCGGTAACCCTGAAATACGATATTGTGCCATAATGTCTTCAGCATCTTGCACAGTCATTGTTGGTTTCAAAGTTATTGGATTAATAATAAAACCTGATTCATTTCGTTTTACCTTTTCAACTTCTGCTGCTTGTTCAGTAATTGATAAATTTTTATGAATAATTCCAATTCCACCTTCACGAGCAATTGCAATAGCTAATTTTGATTCAGTAACAGTATCCATTGCTGAAGATAAAAAAGGAATATTTAATTCAATATTTTTTGTTATTTTAGTTCTTAAATCAATCTGATAAGGTAAAATATCAGATTTTTGTGGAACTAATAATAAATCATCAAAGGTATAGGATTTTTTAATTTGCATGTTTTTTCCTCCAAAAGATTTAATACAAAATTGAATAAAAGAAACATGGTCTTAATAAATTAAAAACAAATTAAGACCTATAGTAATTAATTTAAGGTTAACTGTAGAGACACCAGACCATATTTCTAGCATATATAGGAAAATATATTATTGTAGTATTAAATTATATTGATTATAACAAAAAAATAAAAAAAGCGGCAGTAAAATTTGAATTTAACTTGTTTTCCACAAAGAAAAATTTTAAATCATAAAAAATGTTAATATTGTGGAAAAAGATAAAACTATCCTTTAAAAATAAGACTTTTATGAAAAAATAGAAAAATATTATATGTGGAAAACCATTAGTATTCTTGAAATTAAATTATTTTTTGGTACTTTTCCACATCTTTTATTTATAATTAATAAGATAAAAACTAATGGAGATGAAATAATGAACACAAAAGAATTATGAAGTGAGGTTAAAGAAATTCTATCCCGTGATGAATCAGTTTCGCCTGAAATTTACAATTATTACATTAGTGATACTAACTTATATACCGTGTCTGATAATAATTGTTTAATTACAACAAAATCAGAAATTGCCATTGGGGTTTTTGAAGCAGGATTAAATGATAAAATTAAAAACATTTTAAAGAAATTAACTGGAATTGAATATAACATTTCTTTTGAATTAGAAAAAAATATTAATAAACAAGCATCTGTCATTAACAATATTGATACTTTAAAAGAAAACAATAATAATAGTTATTATGAGAATTATACTTTTGAAAACTTTGTTCGTGGGGATTCTAACCGTGAAGCAATGCAGGCAGCTTTGGCTGTGGCTTTAGATTTGGGAAAAAAATGAAATCCGTTGTTTATTTATGGAGACTCTGGATTAGGAAAAACCCATTTATTGCATGCCATTGAAAATAAAGTTACTGAAATTTATAAAACAAATACCCGTGTTAAATATCTAAAAGCTGATGAATTTGGAAAAATTGCAATGGATATCTTAAATCAAGGCCATGAAATTATTGAGGCTTTTAAAACATCATATGATATTTATGACTGCTTGTTAATTGATGATATTCAGTTATTAGCAAAACGAAATAAAACTAATGAATTATTTTTCCATATTTTTAACTCATATATTGAAAAAAACAAACAAATTGTTATTACTTCAGATAAATATCCTGATGATCTTGGTGGTTTTGAAGCTAGAATTATTTCGCGATTTTCATATGGTTTAAGTATTGGTTTAGATTCACCCGATTTTGAAACCGCACTTAAAATATTAGAACAAAAATTAAAATATCAAAATAATTTAGCATTATTTTCTGAAGAATCATTAGAGTTTATTGCCCTAAATTTTAATAGTGATGTTCGAAAATTAGAAGGAGCAGTTAAGCGACTATTATTTTTAGCAGTTATGAATAAAAAACCAGATGAAATTATTACATTAGCTGATGTTGAAAAAGCCTTTAAAAATACTCCTTTACAAAATAATGAGAAGATTACCCCTAAAAAAATTAAGCAAATTGTTGCTGATAACTATAATATTACTGTGAAAGCAATGATGAGCAAATCACGAGTCAGTAATGTAATGCAAGCTCGTCAATTAGCAATGTATTTTTGTCGAACATTATTAGACGACCCTTTTACAAGAATTGGTACTGAATTTGGGGGAAAAGACCATACAACAGTAATGAATAGCGTTAAAAAAGTTGAATCACAAATTACAACAAATAAAGAATTTAAGCATTTAGTAAATACAATTCGTAAAAAAATTGAAGGAAAATAACACAATGTTTTCCACCGTTTTTTTCTTAGGAAAAAATATATTATTCAAAACTTTACAAAGTTTTCCACATTTTCTACATTATAATAATAATAAATAAAAAACAATTTTTAACAATAGTATATAATTTAAGTATACTATATGTTTAGTAAGGAGTAACAACATGATTGTAAGCATTAAAAGAGATAAAATATTAGATGAGTTATTAAAAGTAAGTCGGATAATTTCTCAAAAAACATTAATTCCATCATTATTAGGAATTTTAATTGAAGTTAAAAAAGATAAAATTACTTTTACAACTTCTGATGGTGATACATCAATTAAATCAGAGATATTAGTAGGAAATGATTTAGTTATTAAATCAATTGGAAATGTCTTAATAAAAAATAAATTTATTATTGAAGTAATTCGTAAAATTGAAGATGATTTTATTACTTTAGAAGCAGTAGAAGGTAGTTTAATTAAAATTAAGGCAAATAATTTTGATTCAATTTTAAATACTTTAAATGCAATTGATTATCCACATTTATCATTTGATACCGAAGGAAAAGAAATAATTTTTACTAGTGCTTTATTGAAAGAAATTATTTCACAGACAAGTTTTGCAATTGGCGAAAAAGAAAAAAGAATTGTTTTTAATGGTTTGAATATTAAAACTGATCAGAGTAATAAACAATTAGTAATTACAGCAACGGATTCATTCCGTTTGTCATGTAAAAAAATTGGTTATAATAATAGTTATGATTTTGATGTTATTATTCCCGGAAAGTTTATTAATGAAATTGGGCGATTAATTTCCGAAAATGATCAAGAAATTAGAATGAAAATTACAGATAAATCAGTTAGTGTTATTATTAATAATACAATTGTCCAAACAAAAATTATTGAAGGAAAATATCCTGATACAAGCAAAGTTATTCCAGAAACCTTTAATACTTCATTAACAATTAATAATCGGGAATTAATTAAAATTATTGAACGAGCTAGTGTTTTATCAAATGAAGCAATGACAACAATTGTAACATTAAAAATTAAGGAACAAAAAGTTTTAGTTACATCATTTACTCAAGAAATTGGAAATACCGAAGAGGAAATTAAAGAATTTAAAATTGAAGGTTCAGATCAAACAATTGCTTTTAATTCAAAATATATTTTGGATGCTTTAAAAGCATTTAAAACAAAAGAAATTACTATTAAAATGATTGATGAGACAAAACCATTAATTATTATGGCAAGTGAGGATGAATCATTACAACAATTGGTTTTACCAATTCGGTCATATTAAAAATTAGCATAATAAACAATTTAAATGATAAAAATAGTATTAATAAGAGATTAAATTATATTAAAAATAAAAATTTAATCTCTTATTTTTATATTTTATAAGTTTTTACAGGGTAAAATTAGACACTAAAAATAATAAAATATTTTTTAATATATTTTGAAATATATTTGATAATTTAACCCTAAAATTAGGTAATAATGGTAAAATAAAGTTAAGCAGAAATGGAGAACATTATATGAGTGATAATTATAATTCAGGTTCGATTCAGGTTTTAGAAGGTTTAGAAGCAGTTCGTAAACGTCCTGGAATGTATATAGGAGCAACTAATGTAAGGGGTTTACATCATTTAGTTTGAGAAATTGTTGATAATTCGATAGATGAAGTGTTAGCAAATTTTGCTGATAAGATTACAATTACAATTAATAAAGATGAATCAATTACAATTACTGATAATGGACGAGGAATTCCAATTGAAATTCATCCCAAAACAAAAGTTTCAACCTTGGAAACTGTTTTTACTGTTTTACATGCCGGAGGGAAATTTGATTCAAACACTTATAAAATTTCTGGAGGTTTACATGGAGTAGGGGCTAGTGTTGTTAATGCTTTAAGTAAATATTTAAAAGTTGAAGTCAAAAAAAATAATAAGCAATACTTAATGGAATTCCATAATGGTGGTCAAATTTTAACACCAATTAAAGAAATTGGTTTAACCAATGAAACTGGAACAACAGTTACTTTTTTACCAGATGAAAAAATTTTTAAAGAAACAACTATTTTTAGTTTTTCAACAATTCAAAATCGAATTAAGCAATTAGCTTTTTTAAACAAGGGATTAGAAATATCATTAATTGATTTGCGTGAAGAGGATGAAGAAAAATCAGTTGTCTATAAATTTAACAATGGAATTAAAGATTATGTTTTGGAATTAAATAAAACAATTGGGACACCATTAAATGATGTCTTTTATGTGGAAGGTATTGAGGAAAATATTGTTGTTGAATTTGGGTTACAATATAATGATAATTATTCCGAAAATATTTTCTCTTTTTGTAATAACATTAATACCCATGAGGGGGGAACACATGAAGAGGGAACTAAATTAGCAATTGTCCGAGAATTGAATCATTATTTTAAAAATATTAATAAAAATAATAAAGGGAATGAAGATAAATTTACTTGAGATGATGTAAAAGAAGGAATGACAACAATTATTTCAATTCGTCATCCTGATCCACAATATGAAGGACAAACAAAAACAAAATTAGGGAATAGTGAAGTTAAAAAAATTGTTTCAAATATTGTGGGAAAAGGATTAAATAGCTATTTATTAGAAAATCCAGAGGATGCAAAAAATATTATCGAAAAGATAAATTTGTCGTTAAAAGCAAGAATTGCGGCACAACGAGCAAAAGAAACAACTCGTCGGAAAACAGTAATGGATAGTTTTTCTTTACCAGGAAAATTAGCTGATTGTGAAACAAAAGATTCTAATATTGCTGAACTTTATATTGTTGAAGGAGATTCTGCGGGAGGAAGCGCAAAGTCTGGTCGAAATCGAAGATTTCAAGCAATTTTACCGTTAAGAGGAAAAATATTAAATGTTGAAAAAGCAAAGCAATTAAAAGTCTTTGAAAATAATGAAATTAATTCGATTATTACCGCATTAGGGGCAGGAATTAAAGATAATTTTAATGAAAAAAAACTACGTTATCAAAAAGTAATTATTATGACTGATGCAGATGTTGATGGGGCACATATTCGAATTTTATTATTAACATTCTTTTATCGTTATATGAAAGATTTAATTGAAAACGGAAATGTTTATATTGCACAACCACCATTATATAAAGTTCAAAATGGTAATAATATCCGTTATGCTTATAGTGATAATGAGTTAGAAACTTATAAAGAAGAATTATCAGCGAAAAATATTAAAAATTATGTTATTCAACGCTACAAAGGATTAGGGGAAATGAATCCCGAACAATTATGAGAAACAACAATGGATCCAGAACGAAGATTATTATTAAAAGTTTCTGTTAATAATGCATTTGAAGCAAATTTAATTTGTAATGAATTAATGGGAGAAAATGTTGAGCCACGTAAAAAATTTATTCGTGAAAATGCAAAATATGTTAAGAATTTAGATATATAAGAGGAGATGAGAAAATTGAATCCAGATAATGATACATATGATTATGATGGCAAAATTCGTGATATTGATATTGCTGATGAAATGAAAAGTGGCTTTTTAGATTATGCAATGTCAGTTATTGTTTCGCGAGCAATTCCTGATGTTCGTGATGGCTTAAAACCAGTGCATCGGCGAATTATCTATGCAATGTGAGACTTAAATATGACATATGATAAACAACATAAAAAGTCAGCCCGAATTGTTGGGGAAGTAATTGGGAAATATCATCCCCATGGTGATACTGCGGTATATGAAGCAATGGTGCGAATGGCTCAAGATTTTTCTTATCGTTATCCCTTAATTGATGGGCATGGTAATTTTGGATCAATGGACGGTGATGCACCAGCGGCAATGCGGTATACTGAAGCAAGAATGAGTAAGATTGCTGGTGAATTAATTAAGGATATTGAAAAAGAAACAACTATTTTTATTGATAATTATGATGGTAGTGAACAAGAGCCAACTTTTTTACCAGGTTATTTCCCCAATTTACTAGTTAATGGGGCAAGTGGAATTGCTGTTGGAATGGCAACTAATATTCCACCGCATAATTTAAATGAAATAATTGATGGTGTTATTGCATTAACAAAAAATGCTGAGATTACAACTGTTGAATTAATGAAAATTATTAAAGGACCAGATTTTCCAACAGGGGCTTTAATTACGGCTGGAAATAGTTTAATCAAAGCATATGAAACAGGAAATGGGACAATTACAATTCGTTCAAAAATTGATATTGAAGAAAATAACAATAAGCGTCGTATTATTGTTTCTGAAATTCCATACCAAGTTAATAAAGCAAAATTGTTAGAACGAATTGCTGAATTAGTGCGTGATAAGATTATTAATGGAATTTCAGATCTTCGTGATGAATCAAATATGGAAGGGGTCCGTGTTGTTTTAGAATTAAAACGTGATGCTCAAGAAAATGTTATTTTAAATAAATTATATAAATTAACGCCATTACAAACTAATTTTTCGTTAAATATTTTAGCTTTGTATAAAAATCAACCAAAAGTAATGGGTTTAAAACAAATTTTAAAATATTTTATTGAACACCAAATTGATATTATTGTTAAGCGTAGTCAGTTTGAATTACGAAAAAATCAGAATCGCTTAGTTATTTTAGAAGGACTAAAAATTGCGCTTGATCACATTGATGAAGTAATTGCGATTATTAAGAAATCACAAACAACGCAAATTGCATTAGAAGCTTTAATGGAAAAATTTAAGTTAGTTACTGAGCAAGCACGGGCAATTTTAGAAATGCGTTTACAACGCTTAACGGGATTGGAAATTGAAAAAATTAATAATGAAATTAGTGAAATTAAACTTGCAATTATTGCGTTAGAAGAAATTATTAATAATAGTGAGAAACAAATTGAAATTATGATTAATGAGTTAATTGAAATTAAGAAGAAATATGGAGATGAGCGTCGTAGTCAAATTATTAAAGAAGAACTAACAGAAATTGATCCTGAAGAATTAATTCGTCGAGAGGATATTTTAATTATGTTGACTCAAGATGGATATGTTAAACGTGTTGCTGATGATACTTTTAAATTACAAAATCGTGGTGGGAAAGGGATCACTGGTTTAGCAAATATGGAAGATAGTTTGAAGAAAATCGTTAGTGCTAATAGTATTGATTCTTTATTAATTTTTTCAAATTTTGGGAAGGTTTATAAACTACGTGCTTATCAAATTGAAACTTACTCACGACATGCTCGTGGATTACCAATTATTAATTTAATTGCAATTGATAAAACGGAAAACATTCAAACAATTTTGGCATTAGATGAAACAATTTCTGATCAAGATAATTTATTCTTTGTGACAAAAAAAGGGTTAATTAAGAAGACAAAGTTAAGTGAATTTAACCAAATTCGTCAAACAGGAAAAGTTGCAATTGAATTAAAAGAAAAAGATGAATTAGTAAGTGTTATTATTACAAAAGGAACTGATGATGTTATTATCGGAAATAACATTGGGAAAGTAATTCGCTTTAATGAAGAAGAAATTAGGGCAATGAGCCGGCAATCTGTTGGAGTTAAAGGAATTTCTAATGCTGAAACAGGGGTGACAATTGGGGTAAGTTCTGGTCGATCCGCAAAATATGTGTTATCTGTGACAGAAAATGGTTATGCAAAAAAAACGCCAATTGAAAACTATCGGTTGACAGGAAGAAATACAAAAGGTGTTAAGTCTATGAACTTAACAGATAAAACAGGATACTTAAAATTTGTTCAAACAGTTGTTGGTGATGAGGATCTTTTGGTAGGAACAACGAGTGGAAATATTATTCGTGTTTCACTAGAACAAATTCCATTATTTGGTCGAACAACATCAGGTGTTAAAATTATGCGATTAGATGAAGATGATAAATTAGAAGTTATTGAAATTTTAAAAAAGAAAAATAATAGTGAGTAAGGAGAACCCAAAAATGTTAGATCAAAAAAAAGTTGTTGAAAACCTTGATGAAGTAATAAAAAAATTAAGTCGACGCCAAGATGATTTCTCATATTTACAAGATGTTAAAAAATTATCTGAGCAACGTCGAGAACTAATTGTTAAATCAGAGAAATTAAAAGAGCAGCGAAATCTTGAGTCAAAAAAAGTTGGAACATTAGTTGCGGAAAAAAAAGATCATGAGGCAGTAAAAATTAAGGAATTAATTGTTACAATGAAAAAAGAAATGGAAGTAATTGATGAACAATTAAATCAAGTTGAAGAAAAGATTAAAACAATTTTAGAAGTTACACCGAATATCCCGGATGATTCAGTTCCAACGGGCCAAGATGAAAATGATAATCTTGAGGTTCGAAAATGAGGGACAGCTACGACAAATCCAAAAGTAAAAGAACATTGAGAAGTAGCTTCAAAATTAGATATTATTGATTTTGAAAGAGGAACAAAATTATCAGGATCACGTTTTGTTGTTTACAAGGGAATGGGAGCTAAATTAGAACGAGCTTTAATGAATTTTATGTTAGATGAGCACACAAAACGTGGGTATGTTGAAATTGAACCACCAGTTTTAGTGCAACCACAAATTATGTATGGGACAGGAAATTTACCAAAGTTTAAGGAAGATACATATTATATTGAAAAAGATAATTTGTATTTAATTCCAACCGCGGAAGTACCTTTAACTAATTTATATCGTGAAGAAATTTTAACAGGAAAAGATTTGCCTATTTATCATACAGCTTATACCCCATGTTTTCGTCAAGAAGCTGGTTCAGCAGGACGTGATACTAAAGGAATTATTCGTTTGCATCAATTTAGAAAAGTTGAAATGGTTAAATTTACTAAAGCAGAAAATTCGTTTGCTGAATTAGAAAAAATGGTTTTAGATGCAGAAAACATTTTACAATTATTAGAAATTCCATACCGTGTAATTTTATTATGTTCAGGTGACATGGGATTTTCTTCGGCAAAAACATATGATATTGAAGTATGAATGCCTGGGCAAAATAAGTATCGTGAAATTTCATCATGCTCAAATTGTTTGGATTTTCAAGCACGAAGAATGAAAATGCGTTATCGTGATGAGAACAATGAAATAAATTTTGTTCATACTTTAAATGGTTCTGGATTAGCAGTTGACCGCTTAATTGCAGCAATTTTAGAAAATTATCAAAATGAAGATGGAACTATTAATATTCCTAATAAAATACAAAGTTATTTGCAGGGACAAACAGTTATTTCTTAAAATGTTTCACGTGAAACATTTTAAGGTGGTAACACTTCCAACTATATAAATGTTTCACGTGAAACATTTGACTATTTTAATAAAAACATAGTTAAGTAAAAAATATATGTTATAATTATTTATGTCATTACAATAGTTACATTTGAAACTGGTCAGGACCGGAAGGTAGCAGCCATAAGACTAAGGACTATGTGTAATGACATTTTTTATGATAAGGGTGAGTTTATGAAGAAAAGCGAACTAATTTTTAATAAATTATATAAATTATCACAACGAGCATATAAGAAGAAACATGTTCCAATTTCTGCATTAGTTGTTGATCAAACAGGTAAAATTATTGCAATCGGTTATAACAAAACAACAAAGAACTCAGTTACAACACATGCTGAGATTTATGCTTTAAATAAGGCTTGTCGCAAAAAAAGAACAAATAAAATTAGTGATTGTTCAATTTGAGTCACTGTTGAACCATGTATGATGTGTTTGGGAGCAATAATTAATTCAGGAATTAAAGTTATTAATTACTATTTATCAAATGAAAAATTTGGTTTTGTGAAATCAAATCATACTTTTGACTTATCAAAAATGAAAGTTCACCATGTTCGAAAACATGATGAGAATATAATGTTCCAAGATTTAATGAAAAAATTCTTTGAACAATTAAGATAGAATATTTTCAATTAAAGGAGTAAAATAAAATTGTTAATAATAAATTATGGGGGGTAAAGAAATGGATTATATTTCGTTATATCGTAAATATCGACCAAATACTTTTGACAAAATTGTTGGTCAAGTTGAAATTAGAAAAGCTTTGAAGAATGCAATTATTAATAATACTTTTTCACATGCTTATTTATTTTCTGGTCCACGTGGTACAGGGAAAACTTCGATTGCAAAAATATTTGCCAAAGCAATTAATTGTACTAATTTAGATAATGGTAATCCTTGCAATACTTGTCCAAGTTGTAATGAAATTAATCGTGGGGGCGCAGTCGATGTTTTTGAAATTGATGCAGCTTCAAATAATGGTGTTGATGAAATCAGAGAAATTCGAAATAATGTCCAGCTATTACCAACAATGGCAAAATATAAAGTTTACATTATCGATGAAATTCATATGTTAACTAATTCGGCTTTTAATGCTTTGTTAAAAACATTAGAAGAACCACCGCAACATGTTGTGTTTATTTTAGCAACAACAGAGAGTCACAAAATTCCAGCCACAATTATTTCACGTTGCCAACAATATAATTTTCGTAAAATCCCAAAAGTTGAATTAGAAAATAACATAATTGCAATCTTACAACAAGAAGGAATCAATTATGATTTAGTTGCAATTAAAGAGATTGCAATTTTGGCGGATGGAAGTGCTCGTGATTCGTTAAGTATTCTAGAACAAGTAATCATGTTTTCTGATCGTAATATTACTTTAGAAAGTGTTAATATTATTTTTGCAACGGTTTCAAAAAATGTTAAGTTAAAATTATTGAAAAATATTTTAGAATATAAAACAGAAGAAGTCTTATTAACTAGTAAAAAAATTTATGAGGCTGGTTCTGATTTTGAAATTTTAACATTAAATCTATTAGATCTGTTGAAAGAAGTTTTTGAATATAAACAAACAGGGAATCTTGTTTTCTTAAATTTATTATCAGAAAGTCAAGCAAAAATATTTGCTGACAAACTAACATCAAAAGAGTTATTAACACTACTTGATTTATTTACGGAAGCATCAACTAAAATGCGTAGCAATAGAACACAAGAAATGTATTTTGAATTAATCTTATTAAAAGCTTTAGCAATGTTCGAAGGTAACGTTAAAAATTTAGAAGGTTTAGAATTAAGTGATCTTACTGTTGACATCAACGATAAAAAAAGTGGGGGAAATAAGACAGATAGTTCAAAAATAATTACTAAAAATATAGAAATAATGGAAAATAATTCTGATAATACTTTAAACAATTTTGAAGAAGTTACAAAGTCTCAGCAAGTTGAAGAAAAAAATGTTGTTAATATTGAGCAACAATCAGAAAAAAAGATCCCAAGTTCACAGCCATTATTTCGGAATTTTTCATTATTTGATGATGAAGAATTAAACAATAGTCCCTTTTCACAGCCAGTAGCATCAATGCCCAAAGCAAGTACAAAAGATGTTATTCCAGAGTTTAATGATAACAAAGGTAGCGAACAAGAAAGTACTTTTCCAACTGAATTAGAACAAACACCGCCGGCAAAAGAGTTAGAAGGTATTACTGATTTACATAAGTATCGTGATGATATGAAAAATAAAATTAATATTTATGAACTTAGTAACATTAATTATTCAATTAACCAAATTTTTAATATTTTAATTAAAGCTAATAAAGAAGAACGAGAAAAGTTTGAAAATAAGTTTATGGAATTAATTAATGAAAAAGGGAAAGTTGTTCAATTAGATAAATTAATTAGTTTTTATGATGTTAAATATGCTGCCGGATCAGAACAAGGTGTAATTATTGTAACAAATACTAAACCAGAAGCGAATTGAATTAGTTTTGAAATGTGTGATTGAGAGTTTCGTAATAAAGTATTTCAAGCATTTGATTTTGATTTTGTTATCATTGCTTTAAGTGAAAGTGAATGAAATAATGTTCGTGATGATTATGTTAAAATTCGACAAGCAAATAAATTGCCAGAAGCAACTTTAACAGATGTGGAAGAATTTTATCAGAATTTATTAGTTAAACAAATTGATAATTATGATGATCATAAAGATCGACTAGAGACAGGAAAACAAATTTTTGATAATATTAAGATAATTGATTAATTTATAGGAGACTTAATTATGACTTATGAAGAATTAATTATGGAACTAAAAACTACTTTAGGTGTTGGTAAAAAAGTGGCAGAAAGAATTTTTAATAAGTTAATTATTAAGCCAGCATTATTTGATTCGTTAGAGAATGTTTTTAAGGAAATAAAAGACAATTTTCATCAATGCCCAAGATGTTCAACATTAATGCAAAATAATATTTGTTTATTTTGTCAAAATGATTTACGTGATCAAACAAAGCTTTGTGTTGTCAGTAATTTTTTTGATGCAACAAAAATTGAAGCAACAAAAGTTTTTAATGGTGTTTATCATGTTTTGAATGGCGAAATTAATGTTAAAAATGGAATTACACCAGATAAATTAACTTTTCCTGTTTTAGAATCTCGAATGAATGATAAAATTATAAAAGAGGTTATTATTGCTGTTGGTGCTACTTTTGAAGGTGAAGTAACAGCACAATACTTAAAAACAGTCTTACAGCCTTTTAATGTGAAAATATCACGTTTAGCACGAGGAATTCCAATTGGAGGTTCGTTAGATTATGTTGATGAAGTAACTTTGAAACAAGCGTTAGAAGGTAGAAAAGATATTTAAGAACAGAGAGGGTGTAATAATGTTGTTTATAACATTGGAAGGAATTGATGGTTCTGGAAAGACAACAATTTCAAAATTACTAAAAGAGAAACTACGTTCAAAAGGGTACCAGGTTGTTTTAACAAGAGAACCAGGAGGTAATGAAATTGCTGAACAAATTAGAAATGTTATTTTAAGCAAACATAATTTAGGAATGGATCCTTGAACAGAAGCTTTATTATATATTGCGGCACGAAAACAACATGTTATGGAAGATATTTTACCAGCGTTAAAAGAAGGAAAAATTGTTATTTGTGATCGTTTTATGGATTCAACATCAGCTTATCAAGGTTATGCTCGTGGTTTAGGCATTCGGACATTAGATGAAGTACAATCAATTGTTTTAGGAACAACAAAACCAGATTTAACTTTATTTTTTGATATTGAACCATCAATAGCCAATGAAAGAATGAAAATTAGAAATGAAAATGAAATGAATCGCTTAGACTTGGAGCAAAAATCATTTCATGAAAAAGTATATGAAGGGTATCAAGTTTTAATTAGTGAACATTCTGACCGAATTAAAGTAGTTGATGCTCGTAAGTTAGTTAACGAAGTTTTAGAACAGGTTTATTATTATGTTGATGAAATAATTCAAAGAATAAAGGATAAGGAAAATGAGTAATTTATTTTCATCGAGTGATGCAGAAAAAATTGCGTTATTCAAAAATTTAGTTTTAGAAAATAATTTATCAAATCAGCTTTTAATTTCTTGTAATAATAAAATTAAATTAGAAACTTTTGCAATTGAAATCATTAAATTTTTATTGTGTCAAGAAAAAAAAGACTCTGATTGTCAATGTGAGACTTGTCAACGTATTAATAATAAAACTTATTATGATTTAAAAATTGGTGGTGATTTTGAAACAACAATTAAAAAAGAAACGATTCAAGAAATTATTCAAGCTTTTAGCTATTCTGCATTAGAACAAACAGGGATTAAAGTGTATCTTATCAATGGTGCAGATTTATTAACATTAGAAGCGGCTAATTCTTTACTGAAATTTTTAGAAGAGCCAAGTAAAAATACGTATGCTTTTTTATTAACAACAAACAGAACAAAAGTAATTGATACAATTAAATCACGTTGTTTAAATGTTATTTTAGAAAATACAATTAACGAATTAGATATTGATAACTTTAAAACTAAGTTTATTCAAACCTTTTTTAGAAATTTTGCCAGTACACCAGAAAATAATTTTATTCATATTCGTCAATTAAACGGTTATAATCATTTGGAATCTTCACAACTTTTTTTAGAAATTGCGAATATTTTAAAAAGAAAAGAATGAGCGAAATATGAAATTACAGATCAATCTTTAATTAAAAAACTAAATGATAAAAATACCAGATTGATTGAAATTTCTTATACGATTGCTAATTTATTGTTAGAAAATTTAAATAAGGAGTTAGTGTTAGAAAAGGGAATGATTGATTTATATAACGAGGTGTAAAGTGAAAGTTTTAAATGATTTATTAGATTATGAAGGGATTAAAATTAACCAACGAACAGATATGTTTAATTTTTCATTAGATACTGTTTTATTGGCTCGGTTTGTAACTTTAAATACTAAAACTAAAAAAATTCTTGATATTGGAACTAATAATGCTGCGATTCCATTAATTTTATCAACATTAACTTCAGCAACAATTACTGGAATTGAATTACAACAAGAGGCAGTACAGTTAGCAGAAGAAAATGTGTTGCTAAACCAGAAAACCACTCAAATTAAAATTGTGCATGATGATATTAAAGAATATATTAAGGTAAATGCTAATTTTAAATATGATTTGATTTTATGTAATCCACCGTTTTTTAAAATTGGTGAATCAAAATTAAATGAAAAAAACAAGCTATTAATTCCGGCCCGACATGAAGTAACTTTAACACTAGAAGATATTATTTTTGCCGCAAAAAAATTAATTGCTAATCGTGGCTATTTTGCAATGATTCATCGGACAACAAGATTATTTGAAATTACTTCCTTATTAACTAAATATGGTTTTAATATTAAACGGTTGCAATTTATTCATCCGTTTCAAGAAAGCGAGGCAAATAATGTTTTAATTGAAGCACGGTTTCAAGGCGGTGAGGGTATTATTATTGAAAAACCAATTATAGTACATAATAGTGATAATCAATATAGTAATGCAGTTTTAAAATTATTTCGAAAATAGGTGATTAAAATGGATGATAAACTTTTAAATCGTAATGAAAAATATGTTATTGGGGTATCGGGAGGACCAGATAGTATGTTTTTACTTGACAATATTTATCACAATCCTGAATTAGATATTAATAATTTTATTGTTTGTTTAATAAATTATCAAAAACGAGCAGACAGTGATCATGATGAACAAATTGTTCTTGAATATTGCAAAAAGCGAAATATTAAAGTTTATGTCAAAAAAGTAACAGCAGCTGATTATCAACAGTATCAAACAATTTCGCATAATTTTCAAAATATTGCTCGTGATATTCGTTATGATTTCTTTTTGCAAATTAGTAAAAAACATCATTGTCAGGGTGTCTTAATTGCCCATAATTTAACTGATCATATTGAAACATATATTCTCCAAAAACAACGCAACGGAATTGTTGAACATTATGGTTTAAATGAAATTAGTTATTATCATTCGCAGTTATTAGGTTCTAAAGTCAAAATAATTCGAGTGATGTTAAAAATAACGAGAGAAGAAATTATTGAGTATTTATTTCATAATCAAATTAATTATGCAATTGATTCAACTAATATTTTAGGAATTTATAATCGTAATATTATTCGCAATGAAATTCAACAAATTAATTTGCAAGATATGTTGTTAGAAATTAATCGAAAAAATAATGAAAATGAACAATTAAAATTAATGGCAAAAATTATTTAATTGATAATTTTGGGCAAATTAATGTTGCTAACTTTAATATTATTAATAATAGTCAATTACAAAAGATCATTATTTTTAATTATTTCAAGATGAATAATCTTGTTCAGTTAATTAGTAATAAAAAAGAAAATTTTTAAATGAAATAATTAAAGAACTAAAAAGTTCCAAGCCTAATATTATTATTAAAGTCAATAATGATTATTCTTTAGTTAAATCATACGATAATGTTGAAATTATTAATAATAATATTCTACAACCCACAACTGTTAAAATCACCCCAGCAACATTTTTTCCTCTTAAATGAAAAGACAAGATAATTTCGCAAGGAACAAAAAATAATTATGTTTTTAAAATAACAGCTAATCAATTTCCATTAACAATTACAAATGATGTCCTTTTTTTACAAAAAGTAATTCTTGCCAAAACACCTTTAAACAGATGGTTCATTAAGAATAAGGTGCCACTTTTAGCTCGGAAAAGTTATTTTATTGTAGATGCTCAAAAACAACTTGTTTATGTCAACAATTTGGTTAATTTGAAGATTAATAAATTTATTAATAATACTTGACCGGAAAAACACAATTTATTTTTTTTTATGATAAAATAGTTTAGAATTGGGTCATTATCTAAATGACTTAAAAAGATTGGTTTCAAAGTCTTAATGGAGAGGAAATGATTATGAATAAAAAAAGAATGTGATTTGCGATTATAAGTTCATTAATTTTTATTGGTCTGATTATTTTAACAATTGTGTTATGAACACGATCAGATGTTTCAAAAATTAGTGAAGGTGATATGAGAACAATCGGTAATACGCAAAAGTATAACAATAAAGATATTGATGAAATCACTATTAAGGCTGAAGTTGGTGGTAATAGTGTTGTAATGTCAGGTGTTATTAAGTATGTTGAAAATGGTGTTACAAAAACTGTTCGTTATAGTTCAGAATGAAATCGCGAAGGATTTAACAATTATTCTTATCCACTAGGGGAACCTCAAAATACTTGAGATAAAAACTTCGGTACTAAATTAAAAGGTGGTCTTGTTTCAATTGACCGTGAATTTGTACCAGTATGACAAGCAATGTTAATTCAGTTAATTCCTTGGTTACTATTAATGGGAGTTGCTGTCTTTATGGTTGTGCGATTGTCAAAAATGTCTGGTGGAATGGGTGGTGCAAATCCGTTCTCAATGGGGAAAAATAAAGCTCGTCAAATTCAATCAACAGTTAAGTTTTCAGATGTTGCTGGAATTAATGAAGAAAAAACAGAATTAGTGGAATTAGTTGATTACTTAAAAAACCCACAAAAATATTCAAGTATGGGAGCTCGTGCTCCAAAAGGAGTCTTAATGGAAGGACCACCAGGAACAGGGAAAACCTTATTGGCAAAAGCTGTTGCTGGAGAAGCGGGAGTACCATTCTTCTCGATTTCAGGTTCTGAATTTGAGGAAATGTTTGTTGGAGTTGGTGCTTCAAGAATTCGTGAAATGTTTATTGCAGCAAAAAAAGCAGCACCATGTATTATCTTTATTGATGAAATTGATGCTGTTGGGAGAAAAAGAACCGTTTCAATTGGGAGTGGTGCTAATGAACAAACATTAAACCAATTATTAGTTGAAATGGATGGTTTTGGTACTAATACTGGAGTTATTGTGATGGCAGCAACAAACCGTGTTGATGTTTTAGATTCAGCGTTGTTAAGACCTGGTCGTTTTGACCGCCAAATTCAAATTTCATTACCAGATATTAATGAACGTGAAGCAATTTTAAAATTACATGCTCGCAATAAAGCTGTTTCAACAGAAGTCGATTTTAGACGAATTGCAGAAAGAACGCCTGGTTTTTCAGGAGCACAATTAGAAAACGTGTTAAACGAAGCAGCAATTTTATGTGTTCGTAAGAATTTAAAAATTATTACAATTAATATTATTGATGAAGCGATTGATCGTGTTGTTGGGGGACCAGCAAAAGAATCACGTAAATATTCAGTAATGGATAAAGATATTGTTTCATATCATGAAGCAGGACATGCATTAATTGGTTTAAAATTAGAAGCAGCTAGCAAAGTTCAAAAAGTTACAATTATTCCACGGGGACAAGCTGGTGGATATACAATTATGACTCCAAAAGAGGAAACAATGTTCCATAGTAAAGAAAACTTATATGCAACAATTACTGGTTACTTAGGGGGACGTGCTTCAGAAGAAATTATTTTTGGAAAAACAAAAATAACAACAGGAGCGCACGATGACTTAGAAAAAGCCACAAACATTGCTCGTCATATGGTTACTGAGTATGGAATGAGTTCACTGGGATTAGTACAGTTTGAATCGCCAAAAGATGAATATACGGGGGCAACAAAACGTTATTCAGAAGATGTTGCGGCAAAAATTGATACTGAGGTTCGTAAAATTTTAGATGATTGTTATGTTACAGCAAAGGCGTTAATTTCAGAAAATCGTGATTTATTAGATTTAATTGCTGAAAGTTTAAAAATATTAGAAACAATTACTGCTGAACAAATTGAATACATCAATAAATATAATAAAGTTCCAGATGAAGTAATTGGGGAAAAAGAACGAGCAGCTAAACATAAGGAGAAAGAAGCAAAAGGTGAAATATTAGAAGTTAAACCAAAAGAACGCAAAAAAGATCATCCTGAAGAAGAAAAAAATAAAGAATCAGATAACAAAGAGTAGGAAATTACCCCCTACTTTTTTATTTTACTTTTAAAAGTAGTTGTACTATAATTGCAGGGTGAACAGAATTATGAAGGAGTTTGATAAAATGAATAAAGATAAAGTAATTAAGGCAATTAGTAATTCCCACAATGTAAAAATGACTGTTGTGGATGCAACTGAATCGCTAAACAATATTATTAAATTACATGAAACTAATCCGTTAGCAACAATTGCTTTGTCCAGAGTTGTCTTAGCAACAATTTTAATTGGTAGTGACATGAAAAATGCAACTGATAAAATGACAGCTATTATTAATGGAAATGGACCAATCGGAACAATTATGGCGGAATATACTGGTCATAAAGTTCGTGCCTTTTGTGGAAATCCACAATTTGATGTTGAACAAATTGATCGCAGCCAGAACGTGATCTCACAAGTCGTAGGAACTGATGGTTATTTACGAGTGATGAAAGACTTGGGAATGAAAGATAGTTTTTCTGGGCAAATTGAATTGATTTCTGGAGAAATTAATTTAGATTTTACTTATTATTTAGCACAAAGTGAACAAATTAAATCGATTATTGCTTGTTCAATTAAAATGAATGATGATAATACAATTGCAAAAGCGATTGGTTTTTATGCGCAATTATTACCAGAACACAATGATGAAGATATTGACTATTTAGAAGAAAAAGTTGGCAATTTAGAAAGTATTAGTCATAAATTAATTGCCGAAAGTGATTTAACTAATATTTTTAAATTAATTGATGAAAATGCAAAAGTATTAGAAACTGATTCTGTGACATTTGAATGCAGTTGTTCATATGAAAAAGCTTTGGCATCAGCTAAATTATTAGGTGATGAACAATTAAATGAAATTTTAGAAAAAAATAGTGAAGTTGAAATTGTATGTGACTTTTGTCGTAAAAAATATACTATTAAAGCTGCTGATTTAAAAAGTTTATTAAAAGAATAGTTTTAATAAATATAAATAAGTTGATAAAATTAAAATAATTTTGTTATTATATTACTATGATAAAAATTAATTGCAAAATGTAATGTGATATTTACCAGGGGAGGAAAAAACAAAATGGCTGAAATGGGAAAAACACCTAATACAGAAGAAACAAAGACTAAAGGAAAGCAATCTAAAGTAAAAGAACCAAAAGAAAAAAAAGAGAAAATCGATTATACTGCAGTTAAAGAATTTAAACAAAAACTAAGAGAACAAAAAAAACAAACTAAATTATATTCAAAACGAATTTTAAAAGGGGAAGTAATTTCTACAACCGGAATAGAACCAGATACAAGTAAATATGTTATTGAACTAGTAAATGTTAAAAAATCATATATTACAGGAGAAGTTGAAACACCAGTTTTAAAAGGAATTGATTTAAAATTAGAAAAAGGAGACTTTATTGTTATTTTAGGACCTTCTGGGTCAGGGAAAACAACATTACTAAATATTATTTCAGGATTAGATAAAGTTTCAAGTGGTGATGTTTTTGTTATTGGTTATAATCTGTCTTTATTAAAAGATGTTGATTTAACAAAATTCCGAAGAGATAATGTTGGGTTTATTTTTCAACAATATAACTTATTAACTAATTTAACTGCCAAAGAAAATGCAGAAGTTGGTGAAAACCTAAGTAAAAATAAGAACAAAGATATGACAATTAAAGATATTTTTGAGACAATTGGGATGGAAGAACAAATGAACAAATATCCACACCAAATGTCAGGTGGTCAACAACAGCGGGTTTCAATTGCTAGAGCATTAGCAAAAAATCCAGATATTTTGTTTGGTGATGAACCAACGGGGGCTTTAGATGAAGAAATGGGTCGAAAAGTACTTGAGATTTTAGTTGATGTTAACAAAAAATATAAAACAACAGTTATTATTGTTACTCATAACCCAAATATTGCGGATATTGCAAATACAGTTATTCATGTTCGAAATGGATTAATTGATCAAATTAAAAAAAATACAAATCCCAAAAAACCAAGTGAAATTGACTGGTCTTAATCTATGAAACGTTAATAATAGCGTTTTATAGATTTTTTTATTATAATAAATATAAATAGTTTGAAAGTAGAAAAAAGAAAGGAACAGTGCTAATAATGGGAATTTATCAAGATTGTATTAATCAAAAAATAATTTCAGAAAATAATACCTTCCATTATAATGTTGGTAATTATATTTTTTACATTGCTTCTTTTTTAATTATCACAGGAGTTACTGTATTAATTAATTCCAAGCGTGCTTTTAAATTTAATAATTATAAAAACCAAAATGTTAGCCAAGTAAATTATTTTTTTCATATTATTTTTATCATTGTGTTTTGTCTTCTTAATATCAGTCTCTTTTTTGCACAAATAAAATTTGAAAGCGTGATTTTTTTATTGCACACATATTTTTGATATTTCTTTATTCCAACTTGGATTTTATGAATTATTGCTATTTTAGCTCGAAACAATTTTTTCTTTTTAATTGCAAAAACAATTTTGTTAATTATTTTATTTCTAATTCTAACGCCATGAACATTTTTAGTATCATTAAAAACTATTAATTATTTTTTACATTTCATTTTATTTAATGTTTTAACTAATATTTTGCGTAGTATCTTAGTATTATGTTTTGTGCTTATCTTTTTATTAATGATAAAGTTATGTTTATTAAATTTATTACAGAAGGTAATTGCAAAGATTAGTACTAATAAAATGGAAAAAACACTTTTTTTCCTACTGAAAATGCAACAAGCAACTGTAAAAACGTTAGCAACAACATATACAATGGACTTTTTTTTAATTTATCTTAATAATTTAACTAATGATAAAAATAGTAAAGTTAATCTGAATGATGAATATAATCTTGATGAAAAATGTGAGTCATTGTTATTAACCCAAAATGACAATAGTATTAAGGAGACAAAAATCATTATTAATGGTTGAAAACTAACTTTACGAAATTAATTTTTTCTTATTTTTTAATAAAAATTTAAGAAAAGAGGAAGAAAGATGAAAAAAGTTTTAAAAAGTTATATTAGAACCTATCTTAAACAATGAGTTGAATCATTAGGCTTAATTTTATTTGTAACAATTTTATCTTTAGCAGTAATTGGGATTTTAGCATCACCGCTACAATTATCGGGCAAAAACAAAAGCATTAATCAAGAAGCAAATACTTGAAATTATAGTTTAATTAGTTCACCAAGTAAATTTGAAAATGAGTTTACTTATAATTATTTTGTTGCTGAGTCAACAGCTTATAACTTGGCACCAATTAAAGGTCCAAATCAATTAGGAATTCTATCACAAGTTGGTTATGATGCTTTAAAAAATAAAGATAATGATCCAATTGGCAATGTTGAAAATCAATTAGCATGGGGAGAAGATTTGAAAAATATTTTAAACAATTATTTTTGATGAACAGAAACACCAACTAACCTTAGTTATGGGGGGAAAACATTATTAGCTAGTGAAGTTTTTAATGATATTTTTAAAGACACAGTAAAAAATTATTATAATGATGCTTCGTATTATGTTAATAGTAAAATTATAGAAACCTTTCAAAATCAACTTGCCTTATCAGTTGATCTAGAATTTTATTATGAATCATACGCAACGCCAACAGCAATTGCACCAGATGGTTATTATTATATTACGAGTGGAACTAAAAAAATTAATCCCACTTTAGGAAAATGAATTGATAACTTAGTTATGTTAAAAGGAGACAATAAAACCCAGGACAATAAAATTGTTGTTACTGATAAATTTGCAAAGGACAATAATTATCATTTAAATGATAAAATTAATTTTTACGTTTTAGGAACATTAGTTCCCGAATTAAACAATCCAGTTATTAGCGGTTTTGGAACAAAAGTAGATACTTTATCACAAGCGGATTATTTTTCAATGATGGGGGACCCCATTAAATATGCTGCTGTTTTTGTTAATGATAATACCTTAAATAAAATGTATCAAAATGTTTGATTAAATCAAAATAAACCAAAAAGTTTTAATTTTGGTATCAACCAAAAAATTAATTTTTTAAATAATTCATCATTTGTTACTTTGCGAAATGCTTTTGCTCAAAAAAATAATTTCGATAAATCAGTTTATTTAGCAAGTAGTGGGGTTTTAACGGCATATGATTCATTAGGACCAGTTTCAAAGATTAGTTCAATGAAAGTAACAACAACAATTTATACTATCCTAGGAATTGGAATGATTATTTTAGCATTTATTTTTATTAGTTTTGTAATGAAAAAAGAAATGAACAAAACAAGAAAACAATTGGGAATTTTTAAAGCATTGGGATATCGGACTAGTGAGTTGGTTTGAATTTTTACTATTAAAACACTATTAACAATTATGGGTGGTTTAATTTTAGGATATTTACTTTCCATTCCATTGCAAATTTACATGTATGGTCAATTTGAAACACTGGTAACAATTAGTTATGATAAGGTTTATGCTGGATGAGGTTTTATGACAATAATCTTTGTAATTGTTCCCATCTTCTTTACAATTGCTTCATATATTACAACCTTTTTATATATTAAAGAACCAATTCTATCATTAGTAAATAATGTTGCAAAAGGTCATAAAACAGTACGTGCTGGGATAATATCACGATCATTGTCAAAACGCGGTAAAGCATTTACCTGGCGTTTGCAACTTGCCTTTACTTCTCGAAATAAAGGGAAATTTGCTTTAACAATTATTTTATTTTTCTTTTCATCACTATTGTTGATTTTAATGTTAGGAGCAACAGATGTTGCCAAATCAATTACTGGTGGGATGTTTAATATGTTAAATAGCAAATTAGATCATACGTTAACATTTAATAATTTTCCACGAATTAATGGTAATGGTCAAAAAAATGGTCAGTTAGTTATTAGTGACCAAGAATATCAACAGTATGATTTTAAATTTAAAACTTATCATAATGTTAGTGATATTACAAAAACCAATCAGACCGCAGCAAACTTTCATGAGGCTTTTACTAAAATTGATCCAACTTCACCAACTGCAGGACAACAATATATTGCTTTACTGCAAAGCTATGACGTTCAAGATCAAAACGGTAATAATCAATACTTGTATCTAAAAGATTTAAAAACAATCTTTACTGTAATGAGTGTTAACAATACTTTTACTCAAAATAAATTTGACCCAAATACTTATCCAAATTTAATGAGTTTAATGTTAAACGCCATTATGCTGGATGATGGTGCTAATTCAGTTGTAACCTTTAATGATTTTTGATACAATCCCAACCAAGAAACAACTTTTTATTCATTACCAGTTATTTTAGATAGTAATCTTGATGAACCAGGGATGACAATTAAAGGACTTAATAATAATGGCAATGTTGGAGGTTATTATGATAATGCCTTAAATTGAACCGGAATTTCCCAACAACAAGTTGCTGAAATTTTTAAACCAACAAATACGCCAAATAAAATTAAAGGATTAATTTCCTACAAATTAGCACGAAATGCTAATTATAAAACTGGTGATATTTTTAAAGTAAAAACAGAGACACCAAATAAAACTAGTGTTGAAGTTGAAGTTGTTGGGGTTATTAAAAATAATACTGTTACTGACGATATTTATACTAGTTATGACAATGTAATGCATAATTTATTTATTGCAAACACAATTGATCCAAATCAGCCAGAGAAAAATGTTTACAATGGTTTGTATTCGCAGCAAAAAATGTATCGGGGTAAAATTGATTTAAAAAACATGGCAAAATCAATTCAAAATTTAAAATTTATTGGGAATAATTTAGCAATTGCTGCGAAACATAATCAATCAATTTGAGATGCATTACTTAACATTAATACTAAAACCGTAACTGCTACTTTAATTAGTACAAAAGCGGGATCAGGAAGAAATGATTTTGGTATTCTCCCATTAAATATTCTGCGAACTTCAGTTGATGATATGTTAACAAAAATGAACAGTTCAATGTTAATGTTTGAATTATTAGTGGCATTAATTATTTTAATCTTATTAGTAGTTGTAGTAATGGTTATTATTGATGAATTAATTCCAATTATTTTAACAATGAAAGCAATTGGATATAATAATCGCAAGATTAACTTTGTTGTAATGGGTAGTTATGTTATTGGGGTTGTCGTTGCCTTTATTATGGCGTGGTTTGCTTCAATCCTAATTTGGCAAGGACTTGGAATTTTAATTTACAAGCTCTTTAAAATTGTTTTAAATATTCCAATTGATATTAAAGGACCATTAATTGCTTTAGTTATTATTACTATTATTTTATTAACATCATGATTTATGGCAATGAATTCAATTAAAAAACGACGTGTAACAGAAATTACTAATTAATATTAAAAATAACTTTATTTTATTGAATTTATAATATTTTTTTATTAAGATTTACCTAATGACTATTAATTAAAGAAGGAATTAAAGAGATGAAAATAGGGAATATTGATATTAAAGGACAAGTTTTTTTAGCACCAATGGCAGGAATTACGAATGAGGCATTTCGAATTATTTGTCATGAATTAGGTGCAGGATTAGTCTATGCAGAAATGGTTAGTGATAAAGCAGTTTTACAACGTAATGAACGAACTTTACAAATGATTAAAGTAAATAAATTAGAACACCCAATCTCAATGCAAATTTTTGGAACTGATGTTGAAACATTTGTTGAAGCAGCTAAATATGTTGATCAAAATAGTGACTGTGATATTATTGATATTAATATGGGTTGTCCAGCACCCAAAATTGCAATTAAATCACAGGCAGGTTCATTTTTGCTAAAACATCCCCGTCGTGTTTATGAAGTTGTTAAAGCGGTGGTTGAAAATATTAGTAAACCAGTAACTGTTAAAATTCGCATTGGTTGAGATGAAGAAAATATTAATTGTGTTGAAATTGCAAAGTATTGTGAACAGGCCGGAGCAAAAGCAATTGCAGTACATGCTCGCACGCGTAATCAATTTTATTCAGGAAAAGCTGATTGAAGTTGAATTAAAAAGGTAAAAGAAAGTGTTAGTATTCCTGTAATTGGTAATGGTGATGTTTTTAGTTGCGAAGATGCTAAACGAATGTTAGATGAGACAGGTTGTGATGCAATTATGTTAGCACGAGGTGCGCAAGGAAATCCGTGAATTTTTAAGCAAATTCAACATTTTCTTGATACGGGGGAAAAAATTGAGCAGCCATCATTAGATGAATGACAAAGTATTATTTTCCGTCATGCTGAATTATTATTAAATTTAAAAGGAGAACGTGTTGCGGCGAGTGAAATGCGGAAAAATTTAGCATTTTATTTTAAAGGAAAACCAGAGGCAACAAGTTATAAAACACGAGCAACACAAATAAATACAATATTTGAGTTAAAAACGCTTGTTAATGAATATATTGACTATTATAATAATAATAGTTTTGGTAAATAATAAAAGGAGAGTTAAAATGGATAAACGTGATTTTACAGAACAAGAACAAATTAGACGTGATAAATTAGAAAAGTTAGTTAAAGATGGCCATAATCCTTTTATAATTGCAAAATTTGAACGCACACACACTAGTGCAGAGGTTAATGAACAATTTAATAATTTGTCAAAGGAAGAATTAAGTGCAATTACTGATAAAACAACAGTAAAAATTGCTGGACGAATTAAAACATTTCGTGAAGCAGGAAAAGCCACTTTTGCAACATTACAAGATCAAGATGGTATTTTTCAAATTTATATCCGTAATGATGAAATTGGGGATGAAAAGTACCAAGAATTCGTTGACTTTGATTTAGGTGATATTATTGGTGTTAGTGGGGTAATGATGAAAACAAACACCGGTGAATTAACAGTTCGTGTGAAAGAATTTGTTTTATTGTCAAAAGCTTTACGCCCATTACCAGACAAATACTATGGGATGACAGATATTGAAGAAAAATACCGTCGTCGTTATGTTGATTTAATTATGTCAGCTGAAACAAAAGATATTTTTATTAAACGAAGTAAAATCATTGCTTTAATGCGTGCCTTTTTTAATAGTAAAGGATATTTAGAAGTTGAAACACCCGTTCTGCAACCAATTCATGGTGGTGCTGCAGCAAAACCATTTACTACCCATCACAATGCATTAGATATGAATTTTTATTTACGAGTAGCAACTGAATTACCATTAAAACGATTAATTGTTGGTGGTTTTGAAGGGGTTTATGAAATTGGCCGTTTATTTCGAAACGAAGGAATGGATACTCGTCATAATCCCGAATTTACAACAGTTGAAATTTATGTTGCCTACCAAGATATGAGTTTTATGATGCAACTAACAGAAGATACAATTTGTTATATTGCAAAAAACATTTTAAATAAAGATGAGACAGAATATGATGGGGTCACAATTTCATTTAAACAGCCATGGAAACGTTGACATATGGTTGATGCAATTAAAGAGATTGCGGGGGTTGATTTTTGAAAACCAATGTCTTTTGAAGAAGCAAAAAAAATTGCTAAGGAAAAAAATGTTTCAATTGAAAAATTTCATACTTCAGTTGGACATATTATTAATTTATTTTTTGAAGAATTTATTGAAGACAAATTAATACAACCAACATTTATTTATGGTCATCCCGTTGAAGTTTCACCATTAGCAAAAACAAACGCAGCAGATTCGCGTTTTACTGACCGTTTTGAATTGTTTATTAAAGGACGTGAGTATGCTAATGCTTATTCAGAATTAAATAACCCTGTTGAACAATATGATCGTTTTGTTAGTCAGTTAGCAGAACGTGACAACGGTAATGATGAAGCACAAGAATTGGACATTGATTTTGTTGAAGCATTGGAATATGGAATGCCACCAACAGGTGGTCTAGGAATTGGAATTGATCGTTTAGTTATGTTATTAACAGGACAAGATTCAATCAAAGATGTTTTATTATTCCCTCATATGCGGCCAAGAGGAAAATAGGTGATTATATGGCATATGATATCCAAATTGGATATAGTTCAATTTTAACATTACGAGAAACAGTAGAAGCAATTAGTTTAGTGAAACGTGAGTTGGTTCGTCGTCTTATTATTCAATTTAATCTTTTAAAAGTTGATGCACCTTTAATTAGTAGTGCGGAAAAAGGATTAAATGATGACTTTCAAATGACAGAACGACCAATTGACTTTGATATTTCACCAAGTAATTTAGTTGGTGAAATTTTACAATCGCACAATAAATGACGAAGAAGTGCAATTGTTCGTTATGAATTAGATGAAAATGAAGGAATTTTAACCACAGCAATGGTTCTTCGCCGTGATATTAAACAATCAAATAGTCAGGCTGTAACTTTTAGTGAAATTGGATTTGATTTATTATTAGATGAGAAAAAAATTACATTATTAAAAATTCAAGAAACAATTGATAAAGTAATTAATATTATTACTGAAGTTGAAGATATTTTATTATTAAAATTTCCACGATTAAATAAAAAATTTGGTAAAAAACTAAATTGAACAAGCCATTCTGAATTGCAAAAAGCGATGCGCTTATTAAGTCATCAAGAACGTTTAAATCGTTATACCCGAGAACATGGGGCGACAATTTTATATGGTTTAAAAAAAATTATTACTAATAATACGATTGAGATTAGTGAGTCCCAAGATGTTTTTAATTGAGAATTATATGCCAAAATTTTTGTTTATGATTTTATTTTAGAAAAAGCAATTTGTCTTGGTTATTGTGCTGCTAGTGTTAACCGTGATGTTTTAAAAGAACAGCTCGCTATAACAAAAGAAACAATTAAATTAAAAACAGAATATGATGCAAAAGTAGCAACAGATGAACTCCCAGTAACCTTATCGTTCGGTCTTTATAAATCACAGTTAGATTTGTTTTTGTTAGAGAAACAACATATTGGTGAAGTGATTGCTTCAGTTTGAAGTGATGATTTTTTAGAATATGCAGCAAAAAATGGAATTGATATTTTATAGATGAAAAATTATACTGTAATTATTGTCGCGGGAGGGAATTCATCGCGGTTTAACCAAAAAGAGAATAAATTATTATATAAAATTAATGATACTAATACAGTTATTGAAAAGACATTAGCATTATTTTTAAGTGATCCTTTTTGCACGGAAATTATTGTTGGAGTTAACGGTAAAATATTAAATTTTTTAGGAAAGAAAAATTATCAAGATCATAGACTTCACTTTGTAATGGGTGGTCGTGAACGAGTTGATACAATTTATCATTGTTTAATTAATCATAAGATCAAAAATGAGATGGTGATGATTCATGATGGTGTTCGTTGTTTTGTTAGTTTAAATCTTGTTAATAAATTAAATCAAACTTTTTGCAAAAAGAATTATGAAGTTTTAATTCCAATGTTGCCAATAACAGAAGCACTTAAAAAGGTTAATAACTACCTTGTTGAAGAAACGATTAATCGGAATGAGTATTTTACAATTCAAACACCACAAGTCTTTACAACAACATTATTATATAATGTTTATGAAGAATATTTTCGTACCAAAAATAGCAAAATAATTTATGATGATAGTTATTTAGTTGAATTATTTGCTAAAAAAACAAAGATTCATACAATACTAGGAGAAAAGCAAAATATTAAAATAACTTATCCAGAGGATTTAAAATTATTAAATTTAGGTAAATAAACCTTACAATTATAGCCAATATAAGGTATAATTTAGGTCGAGTTAATAATGCTTTAATGATGATTATTAGCTCCTTGTCCGAATAGGACCTAGACCAAAAGGAGGAAAATAAAGTGCGTAAGTATGAAATTATGTATATCTTAAATCCAGAAGCAACTAATTTAGACGAATTAGAAGGTCGTCTACACAAAATTTTAGAAGCTAATGGTGGAAAAATTGAAGAACACGGGAAATGAGGGGTTAGACCTTTAGAATATCCTATTAGAAAGAAAACAAAAGGATATTATGGTGTATTAATTGTTAATACAACCTCAGAAAATATTGATGAGTTTGTTCGTATTAGTCACATTGAGCAAGATGTTTTACGAATTTTAGTAATTAATACTGAAAAAGAAAAAGGATATATTCAATCAACTGTTTATGCAAAAACAGAAGTTAAGAATGATAAGCCAGACCGTGACCGTAAACCAGGAAATTAAAAACCAGATTATTATAAACGTAATGAACAACGTGTTGGTGGTGACGAACCTAAAACAGTAAAACCAGTTGAAGCAAAAGAATAATTGAGGAGAGTGAAAGAGTTATGTTAAATCGAGTTTCATTAGTAGGAAGAATAACACGTGATTTAGAATTAAAAAATTCTGTTAATAACAAACCTTTTGTGGCTTTTACCTTGGCAGTAAATAATAATTTTAATGATCAAGCATCATTTATTTCATGTTTTGTTTGAAATAAGACAGCAGAAAATATGGCCCGTTATTTAAAAAAAGGTTCATTAATTGCTTTAGATGGCCGTTTACAAACAAGAACAGATAATGTTAATGGACAAATGACAACAATTATGCAAGTAGTTGCAGACAATGTTTCGTTTTTAGATTCAAGAGGAGCAGGGACAATTGCTAATATGGCGACTCCAGCTCCAGAATCTAATGATTTTAACAATATGACTTCTTTCAATCAAACAGAGTCACAAGAAAATAATAACAATGATAGTATTAGTTTTGATGGTGATGACGCAATTTTGTGAGATTAAAAAGAAAGGAAACAAAAAATGAATCCAAAATTTAAACGTTTTAAAAAACAATGTTATTTTACAAAAAATAAAATAACATATATTGATTACAAAGATATTGAATTATTAAAAAAATTTATTTCTGGTAATGGCCAAATCTTGCCGAAAAGAGTTACTGGAACAACAGCTAAAAACCAAAGAATGTTAGCAACCGCAATTAAAAGAGCACGTCAAATGGCTTTATTACCATTTGTTATTGATTAAAAAATACTTATAAAAATAAGTATTTTTTCTTTTTTCGTGTAGAATTAAAATGATGTAAAGAACAGTAAAAAAGTTAAGGGATGACATTATGTTAGAGAATCCAAAATTTAGTAATGTTTTTAAAACAGAAGCAAAAGAAAAAATAGGGAAGAGTCGGCTACAAATAATTAAGTTTATCTTAATTTGTTTTGTACCTTTTTTGTATGGTTTTATTTGTTCATGAGCTTTTTGAAATCCATTAACTAAAATTGGCAGTATTCCAATGGCAATTGTTGATAATGATAATCCTCCTTGTGTGGCTTATGCCGTTAAAAAAACTGGTACTGATGAAAATAATTTGTTAACATCACCATTTGTGGAATATTTGCATGTTAATAATGCTTCAACTTGTCAAGAAAAAAGTAAAGAATGATTTAATAATAATCCGAATATTGATAAAAATATTTATAAACTACAATATCGCTTTGATAGTATGGTTAATTTATCAGTAACTAATAATAAATTTTATAATGCCGATGCAAAATCATTAGAATTAGAACAAAATGGAATGACAATTAAATTAAACTATTTACAAGGAGATGAAACTAACTTTAAACCAGCTGACAAATATTGAGCTCAATTGCAAGTTAGTCGTGGATTCACGGAAAATATTTTTAAATTAATGCGAGCAGTTGGCAACCATAGTCCAACAGAAGTTGTCAAAAGTTTAGATTTTTTGATTAATAATATGCCACAGTTTTGATCAACATATAAACAAAACTTTTTAGCTGGCCAAGTTTTATATACTTTTACACAAATTAAAACAGCGTTGGTCCATTCAACTTTACCAGAGGTTTTAGGCACTTCAATGTTCTGAGCTTTTGCAAAATGAGATGAAACAACTAATGTGCATTATTTAACAGGACGTGATTTTAGTAATTATTTAGAAAATATTTTACTATTAATTGGTCCAAATACCCCAATTGGGAGAGCAGTTTTAAATTATGTTCAAGATAATTATCCACAATATTATGATATTACTAAAAAAGTTTTGGAATTAATTGAAACAACTGGGAAACAATTTCTTGATGATTTTGTCCGTGAGATTTTTCCTGATTTAGATGCGCATGTTACTTGAACCCAATATAGTGAAAAAGCACAACAAGTAATTCGTGATTGAACAAGTTTAAATTCATCAATTTTTCAAATTCCAGTTCATATTCAAGGTTATCAATATGGTGAATATGGCATTGGTTTGGGAGAATTTTTTATTGCAATTGCGATGTGAGTTGGTGTGTTAATGCAAACGTTTATTTTTGACCGTACTTGTCGGATAAAACGAGCCAAATGGTATCAACATTATTTTTCAAAATTATTATTAATGTTAATTACAACAATAATTCAAACAACAATTTTAGCGATTTCATTAGCACTATTAGGATATAGTAAACTGGGGACTAGTTTTGCTTTATTATATCTTTGACTATTGCTATGCAGTCTTATTTTTACCATTATTGAACATGCCATTTGATTTGCCCCGGCTGATGGTGATGTTGGAAAGTATTTGATTGTTATTTATTTAATTTTGAATTTAACGTCTGGTTGAGGAACCTTCCCATCATTTATGCAAGCAGGCTTTTTTAATGTTGTTTCCGTTTTGACTCCTTTCAAATATGCCATCCATGGTATGGGAAATATTATTTATGGAATTGGTACGGGAGAAGGTTCGTTAATACAATATCAAACTGAAATCTTGCAAAATATGGGGATATTATTAATTTGGATCCCAATTCTAGTAATAATTAGTTTAAGTTTAACTTATTTATGACGACAAAAAGAACAATATGGAACTTTTGACATAAAAGTATTAAAAAATGTGTTTGTAAAAAATAATATTAGTATTAATAAAAATGTTTATCGTACTTTAAATGGTTTAAGTGAGCAAGAAGTTGAAATAGTAAAAGAACAAGTTTTAATTAATCATCATGAAACATTTGAAGAACAAAAGAATAAGAAGATAAAGCGGATGGAAGCAAAATTTGATAAGACAAGAAATCCAAAATATTTATATAAAATTAAAAAAATTAAAGCAAAAGGTTATTTGATTGATTCAGAAGAAGAGGACCGTGATAGCATAATATAATTATTGTTAAGGAGGAAAGTTATGGATAACAAAGATAAATTGCCAACTTTTAAAAAAATCTTTAAAAAAGAATGGCAGGAGCAAACAGTTAAAAATAAGAAACGAATTATAAAATTTGTTGCAATTTGTATTGTGCCATTTTTATATGGTTTCTTTTGTGTTTGGGCTTTTTGAAATCCATTTCTTAAAACAGATCAAATTCCAATGGCAATTGTTAATCGTGATGCAAACTTATGTGTAGTTTATAAACCTAAAAGTGTTGATGATCAATCAATTGCAAATGGAACAGATATTCAGTATGTTAATGCAACTGATGAAGCAAGTTGTGTTGCTGCAGCTAAACAAGGTAAAATTGCTCGTTTTACAAGTGTTAGTGATAATGCTGTTACTGGTCCAAGTTATTATGATAAAGAACATAATAATGTTAAAATTAATGTTAGTACTATTACATTGAAATTAGATTATTTAAAAAATAAAGATACTAATTTTAATCCAATTGACAAATATTGAGTTCAATTGCGAATTCCTGAAAATTATTCCGTCCACTTAATTAATATTTTAAAAAACATTGCTAATCCAGTATTTGACCATGATCAATTTTTAACAGATGTTAGGTGAATGGGCAATAATCCGATTAATTTGTGAGCGACCTATAAACAAAATTTTTTAATTGGTTATTTTGCTACAACCTTCACTAATTTACGAGAAAGTTTTGTTCGAGAAGCGGTACCGCAATTAATTTTGCCAATGTTGTATACTATTTTATCTAATCCGGATGGGACAGTAAATCGTACGACTTATAATGATTATGTTCAAAGTATTAAGACAGATAATTTAATTAATGAAACAAATAATTTAGTTAATCAGGGTGAATTGACTTCAGCGCAGGGAAAAATTATTATTTCGTTATTAAAAGTGTTTGGATTAGTAAAAGGACCCATAGTGCAATTTATTTTTGGATCAGAAAATGTTGTTAGTAAAGATCAATATTTTACCAATAGTGATGAATTAGGGAAACATTTGAAAGATGTTGGAAGTATTATTGATATTCCCTATAAAGTGCAAGGCTATCAATATAATAAATATGGGATTGGTTTAGGCGAATTATTTATGTTAATTGGTGTTTGAGTTGGAGCGTTAACACAAACATTTGTTTATGATCGTAAGGGTAGAACCAAATACACATTATCTTATCAACATTATTTTAGTAAATTATTACTAATGTTATGTACATCCTGAATTCAAGTCACGGTGATGATGCTTTCATTATTAATTTTAGGTTTCGGTCAAATTGGCCCTGCTTATGCTTTATTATGGTTATGAATGCTCTTTTTAGGATCACTTTTCAATATTATTATTTGTTCGATTTGGTTAGCAATTCCAGATGAAATGCTCGGTCGTTTTATTGCTGTTATTTATCTAATCATTAATTTGTCAGCTGGTTGAGGAACCTTCCCATCCTTTATGCAAAATAAATTTTTTGATGTTTTATCATATATATCACCATTCCGTTATGGTTTACATAATATTGGAACAATAATATATGGGTTATCTTCCCCAACAAGTATTGGTATTGGTCAGTATCAAACTGAAATTGTCAAAAATATGGGTATTTTATTTATTTGGGTTATTGTTTTTGTTATAATTGGATTAGTAGGAACCTACTATCGTTTCTTAAAAATAAAATATGGAACAATTAAAATAAAAGTAATTTATCAGGCAATGAATAATATTGATCATATTAAAGATTATGGGAAAACTATTAGTACGTTAACATATTTAACACCAGAAGAACAAATTTTAATAAAAACAGAAGTATCTGTCCAATTATTAGCAAAGCAAACAGAAAAGAAACTAAAGAAACAACATAAATAATTATTTATAGAATCTTAATATTTTTTGCCTTCTTTTTCAAATGAATCACCGACTATTTTATGGTATTATTTAAATACTAATTTATTTCAAGAAAGAGAGTGCTTCAAATGTATTTCAATTTATTATATAGTTCAGATAATAGTAATCCTTTGCATGATTTTTTATCGATTTCAACTTGGCAATCACTTGTTAGCATTGTTCTTTTCTTTGGGATGATGCTTTTATTATGATTTTGAATTAAAAAAACAAAAATGCGCTTTATTTTCCGTGTTTTATTAGGACTGGCAGTTGGTTTAGTTTTTGGAATTACTGTTCAAGCAATTAATGGTTTCCCATATAATACAACTGATCCATCAGGTTCAATGATTAACCCAACAATTCCAAATCCGAATGACCCTAAAAATCCAATTCCAAATAATGTTTATGTTTTATGAGTTCATGAATTTTCAATTTGAGTTAATTTATTTAGAATGCTCTTTTTAAATGCGATTTTATTAATGACTGTTCCAGTTGTTTTCTTAGCAATTGCGCGAGCAGTGTCAAAACCAGGCAAAGATGCAGCGTCAAAAAAAGGAACAATTATTACTATTGCGATTTTATTATTAAATGTTGCGGCAATGTTTATTATTACGTTATTTATTGGAATTGCTTTTAACATTGGGAATGGCTTTACGATTTCGGGAAGTGGTAGTTATGATAAAACTGCATCAAAACCATTACCAGAAATTATTTGAGATTATGTTCCTTCAAACTTTGTGGCACCCTTCTTTTTGGGGGCAATTATTCCAGTAATGGTAGTGGCGGGATTAATTGGCCTTGCGGTTAAAAAATCATCAAAAAAACATCCAGAGGATATGCAAAAAATTCGAGATGGATTTGACCGTTGATGAACAGTGATAATGTCATGTTTAATGTTCATTATTAAGTTAATGCCTTATGCAGTAATGTCAATGATTACTTATGCCATTATTTCGCGTCCAATTGGATATTTAGCACAAATTGGAATTGTAATCGGAGTTGGTTACTTATGTCTAATAGTTGCCTTGATTTGACATTCATTATTATTAACATTATCTGGAATTAATCCATTTAAATGATGAAAATTTGCCATCAAACCAGTAATCCAAGGGTTTACAACGCAATCTTCTAATGCAACGTTACCTTTAACAATGGAAGTTTTGAAAGATGAGATAAAAGTAAAAGAAAATTTAGTTGGGATTTCAGCACCGTTAACAACAACAATGGGTTTAACTGCTTGTGCTGGTGTGCAAGCAGGGATTATTGTTTCGTTTATTGTAACAGCAGGTTTATTTGATTTAACAGTTGCTAATTTCTTTATTGCTTTAATTGTTGTTGTTGTTGCATCATTAGGAATTGCTGGTGTTCCAGGAACAGCTAGTGTTGTCACAGCCGGTGTCCTGGGAGGGCTTGGTTTAGGGTCCTTATATGTTCCTGTTTATGCGATTATTGGAGCGTTAGATGGTTTATTTGATATGGGTCGAACAGCTGTCAATGTTTGTGGAGGATTACAAGCAACAACCATTGCAGCCCGATTAACAAATTCGTTAGATAATGAAGAGTTAATTCTTTTTAAATGATCCCGCTTACGGCGAAAACAAAACAGAAAAAAAGAGTCAAAACAAGAATAAAGGTTCTACCTTTATTTTTATTTTAAAATAGAAAGGTTATAATATTAGTAACAAAGCAGAAAGTGAGGGACAAAAATGAAGGTAATTGTAATTGGTGGTTCAACGGCTGGGATGACAGCAGTTAGTAAGTTAAAACGAATTTTAAAAGATGATGTTGAAATTGTTGCTTATCAAAAATTAAAATATCCATCGTTGGGTAGTTGTGGAATCCCTTATTATGTTGGGAAACATTTTGATAAGCCAGAAAGTATGATTGCACGAACTGCTGAACAATTTCAGAATAATGGGATTCTTGTAAAAACTGGATGTGAAATAACAAAAGTTGATTTTGAAGCAAAAACAGTTTATGGCATTAATTTGGAAACAAAGGAAGAATTTATTGATACTTATGATAAATTAATCATTAGTGTTGGGGCGACACCACGCAAATTAAATTTGGCCGGAGAGGCAGCATCAAATGTTTTTACTGGAACAACTTTAGAAGCAGCAGTCGCCCTTCGTGATAGTTTAGCAACAATTAAAAATGTTGTTATTATTGGTGGTGGTTTTATTGGGTTAGAATTTTGTGAAAGTTTTGGTTTGGCAGGGAAAAATATTACATTAATTGAAGCCGATAAATGAGTTTCACGAAAATTAATTGATGAAGACATTGCACAATTATTAGTAACAGATTTAGAAAATAAGGGAATTAAAATCAAGACAAACGCTAAAGTAACAGAATTTATTGTTAAGAATAATAAAGTAACAAAAATTAAATTATCATCTGAAGAAGAGATTTCAGCAGACTTAGTTTTGGTTGGAATTGGAGTGATGCCAAATACTGCTTTTTTAAAAGAGACAACTTTAAAAATGAACAACTTTGGGGCAATTTTAGTTAATGACCAATTTGAAACTAATATTAAAGATGTTTATGCTGTTGGCGATTGTGTTATGACAAAAAATGTGATTGATGATAGTTTACATTATATTTCGTTAGCAACTGTTGCTGCAAAAAATGGTAAGGTTTTAGGTAATATTTTAGCTGGAAAAAAAGATCGTTTTCCAGGCGCGATTGGAACTGCTATTATTCAAGTTTTTGATAGTGAAATTGCTCGAACAGGGTATACGAAAGAACAAGCAATTGCAAATGGTTTTACTGCTAAAGAAGTGGTCATTACCGGAACTGATCATACTCATTATGTTGCTGATGCTAAGCCAGTTACAGTTAAGATTATTTATGATCAAAAAGCAAAAATTATTCTGGGAGCACAAATTTTTGGTTATAATAAAGCTACTTTAAGAATCAATGCTCTAATTCCATTAATTTGGACAAAAACTAAAATTAATGAGATTGAGTATTTAGATTTACCGTATTCACCACCATTTGCCAAAAGTGTTGATGTACTGAATGTTGTTCTAGCAAAGATTAATGAGGACTAAAAAATAAAAGAGGCAGAATTATTAACTAACACTAAAAAAAGTTATTAATTGCCAGAAATATGATAATAGTAAAGTGAACTGTCAACAATTATCGCAGTGGGGTTTGGCACGGTTATATTAAATTGAAAATAGAAAAATTTAAAGCCTTTATTTTAAAATAAAAATTGAGGAGGGAAAATGTTAGATACTAAAGATATTAAAATTATAAATCAAATTAGATTAAATCATGGTTGAAAAAGTGTTAATGACTTAATTAACCAATTGGGATTTACACGTGGTGATTTTTATTATCATTTAAAGCATCTAAATTTGTTTTTAAAAAACAATCATATTTCTCAAATTAATCCTCGGGTTTATAATTTTAGTAAAATTGAAACAATTATTTTTCAATATGATCAACTGGATATTGTTAATAAAATTTTTTTAAGTGCAAAGGAACGAGCAATTTTATTAGCATTATTATTGCTTTTGTTAGGACCACTAAAATTAGAGGATATTAAGAAAATTTTTAATGTCTCAATTAATACGGCTTATTTAGATGTACAAAATTGCATATATTTTTTGTCATCAAATTTTGGGATAAAAAATATTATTAATAATAAACAAAAAGGCTATTTTTATGATTGTGATGAATTTAGTTTACGCAAGTTAATTGTTAATATTAGTATTATTTTAATTAACTTAGATAATTTTAGTTTAATCCGCAACTTTTTATTTACTAACTTACCATCATTTCAAAAAATATCACCTGCTGAAGTTTATTCGCAATTAGAAAAGTTAGTTCTTACTTACTATGCCACTTTGGAATTTATTAATATGGAAGCAAAGACAATTACCTTCATTATTTTTATTTTATTGTATTGAAACCAAACAACAGTCGATGTTCCAAAAATTACTGTGGGGGAAGATACTCTTAATTTTATTAAACAACAATCTTGTTATCAAGTAGCTTCGAACTTACTAATTGCAATTAGAGAACATTTTTATTGTTCCTTTGTAAATGAAGAATATGAATTATTTTATTTGGCGCAGTTTTTTTCATCACCACGGCAGTTAATTAATTGTGAAACACAAATTCCTGAATTAATTGAAATTATGACTTATTTAAAAAAAATTTTTCAAAAATTAACGGATCTTAATTATCAGTTAAACACTTCTTCTTTAATGCTTCAAATTATGAACTATCTTCATTGACAACGTCACTTGCAAGATTCAAATTTAATTTTTGATTACTCGGGATTAATTAAATTCCAAATTATTACTAGCAATGAACAATATTACCAATTTTTTATATTATTAAAAGAATTAACAAGAGATGTAGAACAAATTGTTTTTGCCCATTAAATACTAGTAAACAATATGATTTAACATTACAGTTTTTACCTTATATTGTGAAATATCCTATTCAAACAATTAATAAAAAAAGTATTTTAATTACAAATAATAAGGGCGGAACAATTAATGTTCTAATTTTAAAAATTAATGAATTATTTCCTAACTTTGAAATTATCAAGGTTATCAATTGAAAATATTATCAAACTCATAAGGTTAAATATCAAGATTATTGGAAATTGAGTGATAATTATCAAATTGCTGATGAAAATAAGGGATTTTACTTAAACTTATCATTTTTCCCAACTGATATGTCAGTTGGGAAAAATGCAAAAGCAAAATTAACATTAATTAAAAAAATTATTGCAAGTAGTTTAACAACTGGTCAAAAAATGAGTCAAATTAGAGAAGCATTAACCGACTTTGAATAAAAGTCGTTTTATTTTTTAAACATATTTTTTGCTTAACTTTAATATAATTTTTTTCCTTTTTCGTGTGTTTAAATGTAAATGAAAGGAGAAGAATAAAATGAAAAATTTTGTACGTACCGTGTTAGGCGATATTGCGCCAACGGAAATGGGCATTACGGATTGCCATGATCATTTAATTAAAAATGGTGGTCCAGAAATGCATGAACATATTGATTTTTTAATGTTAGATGTTGCTGCAGCAAAACAAGAATTAGCAAACTTTGTAGCAGCTGGTGGAAAAACAATGGTAGTAATGGATCCCCCAAATGTTGGGCGAGATGTTACAAGAATGCTTGAAATTGCCAATGCCTTTAAGGGAAAAGCTCACATCATTATGAGTACTGGTTTTCATAAGGCAAAGTTTTATGATAAATATTCATCATGATTAAAAACTGTTGCAGAGGAAAAAATTGTGCCAATGATGATTGCTGAAATTGAAGAAGGAATGGATCAACATTCTTATAATGGGCCAGTTGTTGAACGAGTTTCCAATAAAGCAGGAATAATTAAATGTGGAACAAGTTATGGTGTTATCGATCCCTTAGAACAAAAAGCACTACGAATTGCAGCTGAAACTTATCATCAAACAGGAGTGCCAATTTTAATTCATACTCAATTAGGAACAATGGGATGGGAGGTTGTTAATTTCTTAATTGAATTAGACGTTGCTCCTCAAAAAATTATTTTGAGTCATCTGAATAAAAATCCAGACCGTTATTATTATGAAAAAATTTTACAATTAGGGGTCTTTATTGCATTTGATGGTCCTGACCGAGTAAAATATTTCCCAGATAGTGTTTTAGCAGAAAACATTAAATGACTATGTGACCAAGGATATCAAAAACAGCTCTTATTAGCAATGGATGCTGGTCGCTTTTATTATCAAGCAGCGTATTCGGCAACACGAGGTTATTTTAGTTATGGTATTGCTTACCTTTTAACACATTTTGTCCCATTATTGAAACAACTAGGAGTTAATCAAGCAGCAATTGATGATATGCTGATTAACAATCCGCAAGTTGCATTAGCGTTTGATCTTACAAAACGTTAATTAAAAAATGTCAAAAAAAGATAAAACAAAGGTAACACCACCAGATAATAAAAATGACCTTGATGATGATTTAGCGGGGATTAAACATCTTCAAAAACCAAAAAAACGCTTATGATCAGCAACTTTGATTACATGAATTATTATTGGTTTAGCGGTTATTTGTTTTATTGCTGTCGCATTGGGGACTGGTCATCCGATTTGATTAAAGTGAGTTTTTTATGATGCTTTAGTTAATAATATTTTAGCCGTTCCATCAATCTTAATTGGGATTATTACTTTTCTTGGTTACTTATTACAAAAGAAAAAATGATATGATGCTTTATCGGGTAGTTTGAAAGCAATCATTGGGTATTTAATTTTACAAATTGGAGCTTATATTTTAACGGGAATATCAAAACCGTTAATGGTTGCCTTTGGAGCTGAAATTGGTTCATCAGCAATATTATTAGATCCTTATATGGGATGAACACAAGCCAATGCAATGTTAGGAACATTAGTATCAATGGTAAGTTATATTGTTTTAATTGGCTTATTTGTCAATATTGTTTTAGTAATGTTCAAACGAATTACTAATGTTCGGTCAATTAATGTTACAGGACATATTATGTTTCAACAAGCAGCCACATTAACTGTTGTGTTATATTTAATGATGTTTAGCAAAATTATTGATTCATCTAGTCGTCAAATTGTCACAATTATTATTGGTGGCATTTTGATGGGATTATACTGAGGAGTATTTTCTAATTTAGCATATGCTCCAAGTGAGAAAGTAACAAAAAATGCTGGTTTTACTGTTGGACATCAACAAATGCTTGGGGTTTGAGTTGCATATCAGAGTGGAAAATTATTTGCTCGCAAAGGAAAAGAAATTCGTTCCGCTGAAGAAATGAAATTACCAAAAGGGTTAAAAATATTCCATGATAATATCTTTTCTTCATCTATTTTAATGTTAATCTTTTTTGGAACATTATTTATTATTTTATATGCAACTAATCAAACAGCTTTTAACACATTAGTTACTAATTCAATTGGGGGGGGGGATGAATCAATTTTTAGGGAAATTTTGATTAATTCAAATTTTAGGATTATCCTTAGAAATTGTGGCCTCATTGCAAATTTTAATGTTAGGAGCTAGAATGTTTGTTGTTGAATTACAAAAGTCATTTATTGGAATTAGTAAAAAATTAATTCCTGGTGCGGTAGTTGCAATTGATATTGCTGGTACTTTTGCTTTTGGTGAAAAATCTGTTGTCTTTGGTTTCTTAGCAGGAGCAATTGGAAATTTCTTGGGGATTGCCTTGATTATTATTTTGGGGCAAGTTGCTAATTTTAATGCATTTAATGTTGTTATTATGGTTGGATTTATTCCAATGTTCTTTGACAATGGAGCAATTGGTTTATATGCTAATGCTAGTGGGGGTTGAAAAGCTTGTTTAACCCTACCGTTTTTGTCGGGAATTATTATGGTTTTTGGGGCGCTTCTTGCTGTCAAAATGACTGGGGGGATTTTTCAAACTGGTTATATTGGAATGTGAGATTGAAATATCTTATGAGCAGCAGTTTTTATGTTAATTAATATTAGTGGTGTTGATGTTGCCCCTTATATGGTAATAGTTATTGTTTTGGTTTTCTTGTTAATTGCACAATTAACAACAACTAGTTCTGAACAAGTACCGCCATTAAAACGATGATTAACAAGACAATTTTCGTTTCGTAAACAGACAATTGAAATAAAAAAACCGTTAAAAGAAAATTAATTAACAGAAAAGGAAGTGATAATAATGATAAAAATTTTATGTGCTTGTGGAAACGGAATGGGTTCATCAATGATTATTAAAATAAAAGTTGAACAAGTTTTAACAGAGTTAGGAATTGAAGGAACTGTGGAAACAGCCTCGGTTAGTGAAGCCAAAGGAATTGGCAATAACTTTGATATTGTTTTATGCTCAACTTATTTACAAGATGACTTAGACGAATTATCATCAACAGTTATTGGGTTAGAAAATTTATTAGATGAAGTAGCAATCAAAGAATCGTTAGCAAAGAACTTAAAACCTAATGTCTCATAATAATGTTGATTTTCTAACCTCATTGCAAGAAAATAATTCAATTTGTTTACAGCAAACTGCTCAAACCTGAGAAGAGGCTGTTTATAAATGTTTTCTGCCTTTACAAAAAAGTCAGGCTGTAACAGCAGCATATGCAGATCATGTCATTGCGAATACAAAGGAAATGGGACCATATTATATTATTGCGCCCAAATTAGCAATGCCGCATGCTCGTCCTGAAGATGGAGTGTTAAAGAATTCGTTTAGTTTAATTTCGCTTCAACAACCAGTAAAATTTTCAAATAATCAAGAAGTTGAATTATTAATTGGTTTTGCGGCAGTTGATGCGGACACCCATCTAAGTATTGCCTTGCCACAAATTGTCGCAATTTTTGAAAAGCAAACTATTATTGAGCAAATCATTGCAGCTAAAAGTGTGACAGAAGTATTAAAAATTATTAAAACAATTGACTATATGAAGTATGTTCGTTAAAGGAGGAATTAATGTGCAAAAACCATTATTGCAAATTGCCTTAGATTGTTTAACCTTAGAAGAGGCAATGACCACTCTTACAATGGTCGGAGATATTGTTGATGTAATTGAAGTGGGAACTATTTTATTATGTGCTGAAGGAAAACGCGCAATAACAGCAATTAAAGAATGTTATCCCAACAAAATTGTTTTAACCGATGGAAAAATTGCTGATGCAGGAAAAATTTTAGGGGAAATGCTTTTCACGGCGAAAGCAGATATTATTACCGTAATTTGCTGTGCTGATCTTGCTACGATTAAAAATGTTGTAACACTAGCAAAAACAGCTAAAAAAGATATGCAAATTGAATTAACAGGGCAATGGGATTTTGAACAAGCGAAATCTTGACGAGCAGTTGGGGTTGAACAAGTTGTTTATCATCGTTCACGTGATGCGCAAGCAGCCGGAAGTCAGTGAGGAGCTGCTGATTTTGATAAGATTACCCAGTTAGTTGCTTTAGGTTTTAAAGTTACTCTTACTGGAGGAGTTGAAATTACAGATTTAGCATTATTTACTGCCTTTCCAATTTATATTGTTATTGCTGGTCGGGCAATTCGAGATGCAGCAGATCCTCGTGAAGCAGCTTTAAGTTTTCAACAACAGTTGCAAACGAAATGACAATAATCATGAAAAATCAATTTGGCATTTATGAAAAGGCCTTACCTCCAGTTCCGTGAGTAAAAAAATTTGCTCTTGCCCAAAAATATCAGTTTGATTTTATTGAATTATCAATTGATGAATCAGAGGTACGCTTAGCACGATTAGAATGAACAGAGAAGGAAATTACTGAAATTAATTTTTTACAAGCAAAAACTGGTGTTAAAATTCGTTCAATTTGTTTTTCTGCCCAACGAAAATACCCCTTAGGAAGTTTGGACAAACAAATCCAAGATTATTCTTTACAATTACTAGAGCAATGCATTCAGTTAGCTGTTAAGTTGGGAGTTCGAATTATTCAACTCGCTGGTTATGATGTATATTATGAACAAAAAACTGATGTGACAGCAGCAAATTTTTTAAAAAATTTACAAAAAGGGTTAGCAATCGCAAACCGTTATGGTGTTATGTTAGCATTAGAAACTATGGATGATCCTTTTTTAAATACAATTACTAAATATTTAATTTTAAAAAAAGCAGTACCTTCACCGTGATTAGCAGTTTATCCAGATCTTGGGAACTTATCTGCTTGATGTGGCAAAAATGTTATTTCTGAATTAGAACTTGGATTAACCGAAATAGTAGGTTTGCATGTTAAAGATACCATTGCTGTAACAAAAAGCAGTCCTGGTAAATTTAAAAAAGTGCCATTTGGAAGTGGTTGTGTTGATTTTATTAAAATTTTTCAATTTTTAAAGGCAAACAATTATCAAGGATCATTTATGTTAGAAGCATGATATGAAGATGATCCTGATTCAGAATCAGCATTAGCAGCAGCGGTAAGTTTTGTTCGTCAGCAATTTACAAAAGGAGGATGATAAGATGCTAGAACAATTAAAAGTTGATGTATTAGCAGCTAATTTGTTATTAGAAGAATATAAGTTAATTACCTTTACATGAGGCAATGTTAGTGGGATTGATCGAGAAAGTGGTTTAATGGTAATTAAACCATCTGGGGTTGCTTACAATGATTTAAGTGTTGATAAAATGGTTGTTGTTGATTTAAGGGGAAATATCGTTGAAGGCTCGTATTCTCCTTCAACTGATACCCCAACCCATCTTTATTTATATAATCATTTTCCTGATCTTGGTGGTATTACGCATACTCATTCTATTTATGCTACAACATGAGCACAAAGTGGATTAGATATTCCACCATTAGGAACAACCCATGCTGATACTTTTTATGGACCGATTCCTTGTACAAAACCATTAAATGTTGAACAAATTACTACTAATTATGAGCATGAAACGGGAGTTAAAATTGTTGAAACTTTTAACGATCATCAACTAACTCTCGACATGATGCCCGCGATTCTTTGCAATAACCACGGGCCATTTACATTTGGTGCTTCACCATTAGCAGCAGTTAAAAATGCAAAGATTTTAGAAATCGTTAGTCAGATGGCTTTTCAAACATATTTATTAAACCAAGACACTAATAAAGTAGCACAGAGTTTATTAGATAAACATTATTATCGTAAACATGGTAAAGATGCATACTATGGTCAAAAATAATAATTAACCGCATAAGAAATTTGAATTAGATGTTTAATGAAAAAGTAACCTCTTTTAAAACTGCTATTAATTAATTTGTAAAGATTCTTAAATAATTTTTGTTTTTATTGATAATATGTGTTATCATTATTTACGTGCAAATAATATGCATCCATATTATTAAAAGAGAGGTGAATTATATGGCAAGAGAAGGAATCCATCCAAAATATTTTGATACTAAAATCATGTGTACAACTTGTGGAACAGAGCGCATGAGTGGTTCTACTAAGGGGGAAGAATTGAAAGTTGATACTTGTTCTTCATGCCATCCCTTCTATACTGGTAACCAACAATTTGCTAATGCCGCAGGACGTGTTGAGCGCTTTAAATCTAAATTTAATAAAAAAGAAGAATTAGTAAAGCAAACAGAAGCAGCATCAAAAACACAAAAAGAACTTAATAAAAAAACAGCAAAACCAAAATCTGATAATCAAAAAGCAGAGTAAGGAAGAAAACTTTTATCTTAACAAGATAAAAGTGTTTTTTTTTTTTTTTTGTTTATAATAAAAGTAGACTACTTTAAAAGTTTATAAAGGATTAAAGGGAATTAAGTGAAAGTCTTAAGCTGTCCTAGCAACTGTAAAACTGACGAATGTTAATAAACCACTGAATAATAATTTGGGAAGGGTTAACTAGTAGGATGAAGTTAAGCCAGTAGACCGGCCTTATAAATTTAATAAGAGTCCTACTAGGTAAATAGGATTAATTTATTTTACACATAAAATAAAAATATAAGCATAAAAAACAAGAGGAGAACAAAAGCATGGTTAAAAATATATTAACTGCATTAACAAGTTTAACGATTAGTGCAACAACTATAGCAAATATAACATTACAACAAGTAACTCCATCAATTACGGAAAAAACTTCACAAAATGGTACGGATGGATATCACGTTAATAGTGTTAAAATCACAATAAAAGATGAAAGTGGGAAAGTTGTCGATAGAATTACTTTTTATAATTCGTTAGTAAGTTTAGGTGATATGTTAGCATCTGATTCAGATTTTTTTGGACTTAATGAAACAGCATTTGGACGTCTGTTAATTAGAGTTGACTATCGTACAACAGATTTTAATAAGAATTATTGAGCAATTTACTCAAGTACACATCCATTTTGTAAATTTAGTACTAATCCAACGAATTATTGTTCGGTTGGAATTGATGGTTTAGTTTTTCGCGATGTTTGAGAACAAGACCAATTATTTGATTTTATTTTAACTAATATTTAATTAAATCATAATCCTATTTATCCTTTTCAAGAAAGGAGTTTTCTATAATTATGAAAAAAATATTAACTAATTTACTAATTTTATCATTGGCTCTAACAACGACAACAAGTTTAGTTAGTTGTCAAAATTTAAATCAAAATAATAAAAGTGAGGAAAATTTACCGACACTACCGAGTAATTTTACAATTTTGCAAGGTGATATTTATCAATCATTTGGTATTCGTAAGCAAGAGGGAAGTCAAAAGTATTTTTTTAAGCCCACAAGCGATCAATTAAGTACTCTTTTTTTAAATTTACCACAACGCAAAATTGCTCCATTAGGATTTGCAGAAGATGTGTCAGCAATTAATGATTTTCGCGTTTATTTAGATTACCCGTTTGCGGCAACCTTTACCATTCTTAGTGATCAAGAATTGACTCTTGATGAAAATAAAATGGTTAATGTTACTTTAGCTGTGAAATGTTTAAAAGTAGCTGAGAAATGGTTCGAAGCTGGGGTTTGAAAAATGCGTTTTACTGACATGAATGTTGAACAAAAAGTAACTTTTAAAATTCCAATTATTCCAAATGAAAGTGATGAGTTAAATGAATATGTTCTGAAAAAATACAAGGGTTATATTGAACAAAATAATATTGAAATTGATAAGAGTAAATTAGATTTTAATGATTTAAGTAATGCAATAAATACAAAGTATTTGGAAGAAAAAGCAAAAACTTTTATTGATAATTTTATTAGTGAAAATAAGGGTCTTAATAAAAAACTTAATCTTAAAAAAATTATTCCCCCAAAGGGTAATCAAATTAAGAAGTTAGACGAACCTGCTAATAGTTTAGTTAAAATCCCGACAACATTTAATTTTGTGTTAAATATTGAAGGGTTAGATTATCAACCAAGATTGAGTTTAGGGATGGAAATTAGATATAAAATTATGTAATTTATATAAAACACTATGGAGGGTTAATAAAATCATTAACTTAAGAATAAGTGTTTTTTATTATTTTTATTTGGGTATAATAAAAATAACTAGAAGAGTGGTGTTTTAATGGGATTAAAGATTAGTAATTTAAAATATAAACGTTATAAAAAAATGGTTTTTACTGATTTAAATTTTGACGTTAATAGCCAAGAGGTTCTAGGAACTTATTTTGAAAACAAATTTTCACAGTTATATTTTTTAAAACTTTTATTAGGGAAAAGAAAACCACGCAGTGGGAAAATTTACTTAAATAATCAAAATATTACTGCCTTACTTCCAAAAGAACGAAAAATTGGTTATGTTTCACCAGGGACATTACGGTTAGGGTTTTTGCCAACTAAACTACGGTTAGCCTATCATATTTTGAAAACACCAAAATTTTTACATGATAGTTCTTTAAAATACATTAAAAATAAATACCATTATAAAAACTTAACTTTTATAGGTAATGATTTAAATAAAAAAGATTTAATATCAAAAACAGATAAAATTATTAATGAATATTTTCATAATTCAATTCGAATTAAAGAAGAATGAATTGAAACGTATTTAACACAAATTAGTGAATTTCATAAAAAAGAAATTGCTAAAATTTTAATAGATGACAAGGATTCAATTTTAATTCAAAGTTTGCATACATATACTTACAAAAAAGAAGAGATTCGTGTTTACGAAGGTTTTCTTGCGTTTTTACAAGCCTTATGAGATAAGATTTATTATATTTCAGAATTAGATTATTTATGTGATTGTTATGAAATTGCAAAGAAAAGAAAGATTAAAAATAAAAATTTTGGGTTTATTGGGGCAAAACTTGTCTGTGAGAAGTATTTAAAAATTTTGCAGACTGAAATTCTTTATGAACGATATAAGCTAATTAAAGTAAGGAAAGCTTTAAAGAAATATCGTCTTAACGTTATGAATACTGTTATGCGTGATAGTGAACGAAAAAATATTATTAAAGGGATTTTGCATAAAAGTAATTCTATCAATGTTGTTACTTGATTAAAATTAGCAGAAGACCAATGGTTTAATTATAATCAAAAACAAGAACAACTAATTTCTAATTTGTTGCCAGATGAAGCAACAATTATTAAAGGAAAAGTTTTAGAGTATTTTCATAAATACCATTTAGCATTATTAAATAATAAATTAATCGAACATGAAGAAGATAATTCACTTGCGATTGCTGCAGCAAATGAAAAAATTGTAACAGTTTATAATCAAGCATTTGAGCAAGTCAAAGAACTAATGACTAATTTAAATATTAAAATGAATTGATTTAAAATTACTAAAAATTTAAGTAGTTTTGATCATACAAAGATTAGATTAATTAATGCAATTTTAACAAATAAAGAATTAATTATTTTGCATAATACTTTTGATAATCTAACACATAATGAAGCTATTGAATTAAATGAAATTTTATTAACTTTAAAAATTATAATCCACAAATAACGTTTTTAGTTTTAACAAGAAATATTGAAAATATTAAAAATTATGTTACTAAGTTACTAATTTTTGATGATAATAATAATTACAAATTAATGACAAAAGAACAGGCAGAGTTTTTCCCTGAAACAATGCATTTATATCAAACAATGTACAATAGTTCTGAAAATATTTTTTTAGTGCAATATTTTGAGAAAGACAATATGTTAGCAAATGAAGAAATTAAAATTAAATTACCAAAAGAAATTAAATTAGTTAATCAGAAGGAGTATTGGCTAGCTATTAATCCAAATTTGATTTCATTTGAAAAAACAAAATATTTTAATAAAGATTTATATTTAATGTATAGAGGACAAGTTAAAACAATTAAGAAAATTTTTAAGTCAGTTGTTTGTTTTTTTGAAACTAATAATGAAGTAGTTTTAAAAGTTTTAGTTCCTGAGAAAGAATTAAATTTGAAAAAAATGACTACGATATATTTTGATAAACACGCCTTATTAATTTATGATAAAATTAAAAATAATTTAGTTGTTAATATTTAAAGTGAGGAAATTTTGAATGCAAGGTTTAAAAGAAGTGATTTTACAAAAAATTAAGGATTATGACACTATTATTTGTTTACGCCATATTTCACCAGATGGTGATGCTTATGGTTCAGCATTTGGGTTAGCACAATTTATTAAGGATAATTTTCCTCCTAAAAAAGTTTTGGTCGATGGTGAACCAAATAAATATTTATCTTTTTTAGCAACACCAGATCTTGTTAAACAAGAAGATTATCAAGGAGCTTTAGTAATTGTGACAGATACAGCAAATATGGAACGAATCGATAGTAAATATTGACAAGAAGCAAAAGAAATTATTAAAATTGACCATCATCCAAATGTAACACCATATGGTGATTTGCAATGAATTGATGAAAGCAAAATTGCCGCTAGTGAAATGATTGCTGATTTAGTTTTAACATCAAAATTAGAAGTTTCATCAACAACGGCAAGATTAATCTTTACTGGAATTGTAACTGATTCTAATCGTTTTATGTATAATAAAACTTGTGGTGAAACTTTCATATTAGCAGGACAATTAGTTGCAAAGGGATTTGATTTACAAAGTATTTATCAAAATTTATATGAAGAGTCATGAGCAAATGTTTGTTTTAAAAATTATTTATTATCACAAGTAATCGTTTATAATGAACAAATTAGTTATGTTAAAATAACAGATGAAATGTTAAAAGAACATCAAATGGATTATGAAACTGTTAAACCATGAGTTAATATTATGAGTAATATTAAAGAATTTAAAATTTGAATGTTATTAATTGAAAATAAGGCAGAGGGTTATATTAATATTAGTATTCGCAGTAATACTTATATTGTGAATGGTGTTGCTGAAAAATATCATGGTGGCGGTCATCAGTTAGCTAGTGGGGCGAAGATTTATCAGTGAGAAGACACTGAAAAAGTTTTGACTGATTTAAGTCTTTTAATTAAAAATAATGTTAAATATATGGGAGGTTAATAATGTATTTTTTAAATAGCAAGGCCCAAATGGGATGAATTGAGGTAATTACTGGTTGTATGTTTGCTGGTAAAACAGAAGAGTTTATTCGTCGTTTAGTACGGTTAAGCTATGCCAAATTTCGCATTCAGGTTTTTAAACCAGAAATTGATAACCGTTATAGTGAAAACAAAGTTGTTAGTCATAGTCAAAATTCAGTTGAAGCAAGACCAGTGAAAGATTCAACAGAATTATTAAATCAAATTGAACCAACAACAAATGTCATTGGAATTGATGAAATTCAGTTTTTTGATAACAATATTGTTAAGGTTGCTGATTCGTTAGCAGATAAAGGAATTATTGTTATTGTTAATGGCTTAGATAAAGATTTTCGTGGTGAAGCATTTCTAAATGTTGAACAGTTAATGACTCGAGCAGAAGAAGTAAAAAAATTACATGCAATTTGTGTTAAATGTGGAAATTTAGCAAACCGTACTCAACGCTTGATTAATGGTAAACCCGCTAATTATTATGATCCAATTGTTTTAATTGGTGAGAAAGATAAATATGAAGCTCGTTGTCGTCATTGCCATGAAGTAACATATTAACTTGGAAAGGAACAAAAATGTTAACAAAAGCAGGATTAAATGCAGAAGCATATTTTATTACAAGTGATAAACTCAAAATGGTGACCAAGATTAAAGCACACTTTGTTGAAAATTTACCAGTTAATTCTAAAATTACAATTATGGAAGACTTAATGATTAAAGAAAATGATAATGTTGTTGTGAATGGTAATGTTTTTAAAATTAGTCAGAAAATTATTACAAAACATCCCGTTAAAAAAACATTTGTGAGTTGCGAGTATCGTTTAACTTTACTTGACCAATTAAGAAAATTACCAAAATTTCAAGAAATCATTGCAAATCAGTAAATAAATCATTAACTATTATGATTTATTTTTATATATATAGATTAAATTAATCATTATGATTTAAAATATATTATAATTGTTAAGTGTTTGAATAAATAGAGGTGGTAAAATGAATCAAAAAACAGTTGACCGATTAGAAGCAATGTTAAAGCGATCAAATTTAATTAATGAAGAATTAACAAAGCCAGAAATAGTTAATGATGTCAAAAAATTAACTAGTTTGGCAAAAGAACAATCACAATTAGAAGATACTGTTGCATTGTATTTAAATTATAAAAATGTTTTAAATAATATTAATGAAGCAAAAGCAAGTTTAGAAAATGAAAAAGATGAAGAATTAATTGATTTAGCTAAAGAGGAAATAAAAACTTCAGAAATCAGAAAAGAACAAATTACCGCTGAGTTAAAAGTAATGTTATTGCCAAAAGATCCTAATGATGAAAAAAATGTTATTTTTGAAATTCGGGGTGCTGCTGGTGGTGATGAAGGAAATATTTTTGCTGGTGATTTATATCGAATGTATTTAAAATATGCTGAACAACAAAAGTGAAAAATTGAATTAATTGAAGAAAATGAGTCAGAAGCTGGCGGGTTTTCAACAATTTCATTTATGGTTAAAGGTGATCGTGTTTATTCAAAAATGAAGTTTGAATCAGGAGCACATCGCGTTCAACGAATCCCAAAAACAGAAAGCAAAGGGCGGGTTCATACTTCAACAGCAACAGTTGCCGTTTTACCAGAAATTGAGGAGGTTGATTTTGAAATTAAAGCCATTGATTTAAAAATTGATACATATCGTGCTTCTGGTGCGGGAGGACAACATGTTAATACAACTGACTCAGCAGTACGAATTACCCATTTACCAACTGGTGTTGTTGTTACATCACAAGATGGTCGTAGTCAACATGATAATAAAGCATTAGCAATGCAACATTTACGTAGTAAATTATATGAAGAACAACAGCGTAAAATTAACGAAGAACGAGGAACATTACGAAAAGATGCAGTAGGGACTGGTGATCGTAGTGAAAAGATTAGGACATATAATTATCCACAAAATCGAGTTACTGATCATCGGATTAATTTAACTTTGCAAAAATTAGATCAAATTATGGAAGGTAATCTAGATGAAATTCTTACAGCTTTAATTAATGAAGAGCAAAGATTAAAAATGGAAGGAAACTAATGACGGTTAATGAATTAATTGAAAAATCAGAAAATTATCTTAAAGAGTCTAATATTATTAATTATCTTGCTGATGTTAAAACTTTAATAGCTTTTTTTATGCAAATATCATTAGCGAAATTGTATGCTGTTCAAAATGACAAGATTAATTTTAAGGTTGATGATTACTGACAAAAGTTGGTTGAATATCGAAATGGAAAACCAATTCAGCATATTACTAATTTACAGAGTTTTTATGGTTATGATTTTTATGTAGATGACAATGTTCTTATTCCACGATATGAGACAGAAGAATTAGTCGATAATATTAATGTTTTAATTGATGATATTTTTGTTGAAAACAAGAAACCATTGACTTTAATTGATGTTGGAACTGGTAGTGGGGCTATTGCAATTAGCTTAGGATTAGAAAATCCCAATTTAACAATTTATGCCAGTGATATTTCACCTTTGGCTTTAAATGTTGCAAAAAGAAATATTAAGCAGTTAAATTGTCGGAATGTTAAATTGTTAAAAGGTGATATGTTAGAACCCTTTATTACAAACAAAATTAAAGCTGATATTCTAGTTTGTAATCCACCTTATATTCCAAAAAGCCAACAAATTAGTCATCGTGTTAGAAACTATGAGCCACATGTTGCTTTATTTGGTGATGATGATGGATTATATTTCTACCGTCAAATTTTTCAAAATTGACAGAAAATTGTCAATAAAAATGGTTTTTTATGTTTTGAACATGGCTATGATCAAAAAAAAGCACTAGAAAAATTAGTTAAAGAATATTTCCCAAACCAAAGATATTATTTTAGAAAAGATATAAATAAAAAATGACGAATGTTATTTGTTAATATTTTGTAGTAAAATGATAGGAGCTCAGGTGTGAGGTGAAAGTATGGACAATAAGATTAAAAATATTAAAAGAATTCGCATTATTAGTATTGCATTTTTATTAGTTTTATTTATTATGATGCCATATTTTGCTTTTATTGTTATTTCGCATCGGGATAGTATTTTAAAAAATTTCTTTGTCTTTATTGAAACAACACCAAAAGATGTCTTAGAAACATTTACAACATCTGATTTGCCAAACCGGTTTTTAATTTTTGGATTGCCATATTTTGCTTTAGCAACTTTAGTATGTGCAATTATTAGTACTGTTTTTTATATTTATTATCAAAAACGAACAATTAATTTTAATAATCGAATGTTATTAATTGGAACAATTACTATTACTTCTTTTATTTTTATTACCTGCTTATTATTTTCATTTGCAGAGTATTATTATGATTTATTTACCGAGTGATGCCGCTCCTTAAAAGGAGGATATAATGGTCCAGATTACATTGAAAATATTAAAAATATGATTAAACCAGGAATTCCAAATCGAGATGCAATTATTAATGCCCTAATTAATTTAGCAACAGGTTCTGGCACTAAAAATCCGTATCCGTTCACATGAATTGGAATTAATGTAATTTGATGAATTACCGGTTTACAAATGATTTTTATTATTTTTATTATGTTAAAAGTTGGTTTTAAGTTAGAATGATTATTAAATACTAATGTTAACTTAGGGAAAAAAGAAGAATTAGTTGTTTTAAAAGATACTTTTAACCAGAGTGTTGCTAAAAAAATTATTAGTTTATTCTTAATTCCAAATGAATTTAATATTTCATTATGGGTTATTTTCTTTTCAAGTATTGCTTTTATTCCGCAGTTAATCTATACAATTATTATAGGTAGTGGTTTTACAGAAGCGAATCGATTCATTTTGTACTCCTACTTATATCCAGAATTAACAATTAATGTTATTATTCCAGGAACAACTAGTATTTTAGATCAGCCAAATCTTGATTACTTTCATATGACGAGCAAAATGCCGGGGTCAACATTTTTTATTAATATTGCACCAATTATTTTTTCAGCTTTAATTATTTCAATGTTGTTTGCCTTTAGTTTTGTAATGATTAAAAAACCAAATTTAACGAAAAAAGGATTTATTAGTTTTTATGTTAGTTTTTTAATTGTAACGGGGATGTCCTTAGTAATGTTTTTAATTTCGCAGTATCAAATGACACAAGCAGTAGATTATTGAAATAATCAAGATCAACATTTTAAAGATACAGTTATGAAACCAATTTTTGGGACAACAAAACTAAATTATTTTTGATTGCAAGGAAGTGAATTAATTGCGAGTGGAATTTTATTGTCTTCTTTTATTAGTGTGTTATCAATTATTGCTATTTCACATATTTCAAAAATTAAAAGTAATAATAATCGTGAAAACCAAATTAAACTAGATTCTAAAAACTTATAAAAAGGAGGTTGGATAAACAATGAAAGTGTATACAGTAAAAGAATATAAAGAAATTATTGCGGGTTATTTGGCTGAAAATGTAATTATTATTCCTACTGATACAATTTATGGGATGACATGTATTATTAGTTCACAAACAGCAAAAGCCCGAATTTTTAAAGTTAAAGGGCGTTCAGAAAGAATGTATTTGTCAGTAATTGTTAATTCTGTTCGTATGGCAAAAAAATTTATTGCTTTGACACGTGAGGACTTAAAACTTTTTAAGAAAAACGAAACTATTACTATAATAGGTAACATAAAGAATGATATTAATAGTCGTTATAATATCACTAAAGATAATACAATTGGACTTCGAATTACAAAATCAAAATGATTACAAAAAATTATTAAAAAAGTGGGTCCAATTTATGGAACAAGTGTTAATATTAGTGGGCAAAATTATGCGAAAGAATTTAATGAACTAAAAAAATTTGATGTTGATATTATTGTTGATGATGGATATTTAGATAATCGCCCTTCAAAAATTTATAATTCTTTAACAAAAGAATTTATTAGATAAGAGGTAAACAATGACAAAAGAATTAAAACCAAAAAAATGATCATGATATAAGATTATTAATCTTGTTATTTTAATTATTTTAATTATTTTAACTATTGTCTTTACAGTGTTGTATGTACTTGATCAAAAAACATATACAGTTGCATTTTTAATTAGTGTATTATTGTTAGGAATTTGAGTCACGGGTTATTTTATGGGGCATTTTTTATTTATGAATAAAGATAATATTAAAGATGGAACAAGAAAGTTATTTGATGATTATCGCAAAAAGGATAAGAATAAAAATAAGGAATCAAAAGAAGAAAAAATTAAGCGGTTAGAAAAAGAACTAGCTGATTTAAAAGAAGAGAACAAAGAGTAATTTTATAAAAAGGATAATATCATACCAAATTGCAGTTTAAAATGCAATTTTTTTTATAAGTTTTTTAGTAAATATGATATAATTTAGATATGGAGAAATGATGCAGGAGGGCTAAACAACATGTACATCAATCCATTCGAACGAATGAAAAACTTAAAATTAAATACAGAAGAAACAAAGCCAAATGATTCAAAAAGCAATGATCGAAAAATGAATTCAACGCAGGTTGTTAATAAAGGCGAAGATATGACATTAGGGTTATTTAAAAATAGTGGTCATGAAATTAGAAAAAATAAAAATGAAGAAGATTTAAGTAAGATTGATGGCATGGTATTATCAAGTTATGAAATTATTCGTGATTTAATAAAAACATTTAAAGAAAAAAATAATGAGATGCAGTTTTTCTTAACAATAATTGATAATCAACATCAGGAATCAATGTCTGAAATTGTTAGTTCATTTTTTTCAATGCCACTTGTTAATATTGATTTGTTACGTATTGAGTTATATGCTTCACCATTCTTATTCTTGCTTAAAAGAGTTATTAAAGGGTTGCCAAAAGTTAGTTTAGAGGATAAAAAAGTCTTATGAGATCGTGTTAAATTGTTTGCAAGAACTTTAAAAAACAACGAATTATCCGAGCAAACTAATGATTCAAATTCGGTGGTAATTATTAATGAATTAGAATTTGATGATCCATTAGAATATATTAAAAAAGAATTTGAAGAAATCTTACGGGCATATGAGATTAAAGATAATATTGTAATTGTTTTCAATAACATTGATTTAGTTGGATATGCTAAGTTTAAAACGGTCTTTAGTTTAGTGCATGCGATTTTTAAAGGAATTATACAATTTAAGTTTATTGTTGCATTAAATCCGGTTTTAATTGAAACCTATGTTAAACAAATTTATGGCAACAATTTAACAGACCAGTTAATAGGACATGAAATTAGTATTTTTAACAAGTGCTACATTATTAGAAATGATGAAGATGGTAGTTCTGTTGCAAAAGTAACACCAAAAATAGAAGAAGAAACCCAACATTCAATGCAAAATTTTGTTCCAGTTGAAGAGGAAGAAGATGATGACACAATTGGGTTTGATTATTGAGCTATGCGCGGTGGAAAGTAAATTAGAGGAGAATAAGTTAATATGTTTACATTTTTAGTAACTTTAGGATGAGTCCTAATCATAATTGGAGCAATAGTTCAAATTTTTGCAGCAGTATTAAATCTTTTGGTGATTCAACAAGTTGCGCTTCCAACAATTTTAAATTCAATAAATGATATTTTTCAAACCTCAATTTTTAAACAAGAAGAAATATTAAACCGTTTAACTGGTGACACTTGGGCATACACTATTATTGCATTATCAATCTTTGTTGCTTTAGCAGCAATTACATTAGTGTCATTCCAAATTAATCGCATTAAGAAAGGGCAACGAATTGCAAAACCATATATTAAAATGATTTTTGTTACATTAATTATTGCTTCATTAATATATGGAAAAGTAGCTATCTTAATCTTTGCTGCCTTCATTTTTATCGGTTTATTATTTATTGAATCATCATTATTTGATGTCGAAGCTTTACAAAATTTTGTTGAAGAACGAAATATGATTGTTATTTACCATCAGGATAAAAAACTGGAAAGAGAGGTAAATAAAGAGGGAAAGTATCATGGAAGCGCAACTATGGGAGTTGGCGTGACTACCGTAGGGATCGAAGATACCGAAAAAAATTTCAAAGACAGTGGTTACGTAAACGTGGATGATAATAAAAAATCATTCACGGAAAAATCAAATGCAATTTTTACATCAAATGAATTAAATAATTTATTTAATTCTGGCAAAAATGATGTTGATGAAAATGAATTAGCAAATTTAATTAGTGATATGACACATACAATGTCAAGTGTCTCTAATTCAGAATTAAACAAACCTAATGATTTAATCAACCCACCATTATCAACAAATGTTGTTAAAGATGTAACTACAGAAACGGTAATCGTGGAAGAACCATTAATTTCAGCAGAGACAAATGTTGAAACTGAGTCAAGTACGGTAAAAGATGAAGATGCTAATGTTTCTTTTAAAGAAACTAATCTTAACTCTGATTATGCAGTTAATGCTGATGTTGAACTTTTCGTTGATAAAACAGAAATTTTAGAAGAAAGTGCTAATTTAAATGATGAGGTACAAAAAGAAGAATCTGTTATAGATAAAGAAATTGACTTTGATTTTTTAAATGATGAATTGTTGGATTCTTCTTCATCGGATGCAAGAGTATTAACAAAAAAAGAAAAAAGACTTTACAATAAATGAAGTGAAATGTATCAACAAGCTCTTAATATTAGAAACTTGGTAGAAGAAGAAGTTCAGAGTATTAATGCTCCAAATAAATCAATTAAAAAGAAATCGAAGATTTATAATTTAATTGTTAAAGAGGCAAATGGTTTAGCAGCAAAGTTAAAATTAGGGGCAGATCAGCATTTAAAACTTATGCATATTGCAGAAATCTTTGGTGATAATTCCCAAGCAACAACCGATTTTCTTAATGAACATATTATTGTTCCAACTGATGATGCTTTAAATGACATTTCTGATGAAGTAATTACGGTTAAAGAAGATAATGATGCTTTTGATAGTTTAACAAATACTGTTGACGATAGTTTAACTTTTAATGACAATAATGATGTTTTGATTACTACAGAAAGTAATAATAATGAAAAAATTATTCTTGGTACAAGTGTCGCAGGGGAAACTGCTCAAGATAGTCCACAAGAAGATACTACTTTTATTCCAGAAAATTATAATATTGCGGAATTAGGAGGCGAACTATTATCAGAAATCCAATCATCAGATAATCAGTCAAAAGAAGTTTTTAATTATGCCGATGACAGTCATGGTTATACATTTGCAGAATTGGAAGGATTAGATGATTTTAATAATGAAGGAGCTCCAATTACAGTTGAAGATGAAGTTGATGATGCTGAAATAGTGACATTTGAACATGCTGAACATATTGAACAAACGTTAGAACAAGCAGAAGAAACCTTAAATGATGTAATTTCTCCTGAACAATCAGAACCTATTTCAGTAACTACTGAAAAAGAACCAAGTTTTAACGCAACAGTTGATGACAACAAAGTACAAGCTTTACCAACAGAAACAAAGTCAGTAAGTAATTTAGAACACGTTAGTAATAAGCTAGTTGAGAAAGATGATAATAACGAAGGTGAGTTATTAAATGACGTTGTTATAAGTGAACCAATAAAATCAGCACCGTCAGAAATTAAGCCAGTTTTAGATGATGAAATATCATATAGTTTAGATGAATTAGATAATAAAATTATGAATGGTGATTTTTCAAATCTTGGTGATGAAATAATTGAATATGATACAACAGAACAAAAAGTTGTACCAATAGTAGGAACAACAGCAACATCAGAATCAACTTTAGAACAGTTATCAACCCCAACTCAACCAGAAAGTGATAACAATTTTGACTGCCGCTTTATAAAACTAGAAGAATTAATTAAAAATTCAATTGATTTACAATCAGCACATACAAAAACATTGGGAGAAGTTCAAGAACATTTAACTACTTTAACGTCAAAAGTAGAAACATTGGAAGTAAAATCAACTGATTTTGCAAAAAAAATTGCAGATGTTGAAACAAAAAAATATGTTAATTATCATGGGGTAGTACTAATTGATCAGTTTTATCCACAAATTGATGATCTTAACTTAGCTTCAACCCGTTATAATTTGTATAATAAAAAAGGATATTCAAATACATATGGAGCAGCCAGCACGAGTGATGTTCCGTATGGTTTAGGGAGTTATTATCGTGCAAAAAATCCTTTATCAGGACAAGATGAGGTGATGATGAATAATAACCAACGTGTTGATTATAACCATCTTAATTTACATAATATTTCAAAATATACAAAACAAGATATTCCTTTTGAAACAAATTGTCCATTTTGTAAAAAGAATAGTAAATAAAAAAATACCTTAGTTTTACCTAAGGTATTTTTTATTAAAAGGATTTAAATTATTATAATTTTTAGACATATTATTATACCATAAAAAATTAAAAAATTGACAATTTTATTTTTTTATGTTATAATTACTCTAGTAGATAATCAGGATATCTACATTAATGGGGGTGCTATGTATGAACTTCCCTTCATTAATGACTTTACCAGTTAAATTACAAAATCATGTTGTTAATGTTTGTATTAATATGAATATTAACTAAATTAACCTAATAAAAAACTCAGTCGCTTTGGAAACCAGACTGAGAAGAGTAGTTTATTTGACTGGTAAAGTCATTTTTTTTAACCACAAATTAATTATATATAATTTCTTTTAATAATGCAATATTTTTTGTTTTTTTCTTATAAATATATAAAAATTGTATTTTCGAAAATAAGTTAATAATAGCATAGGTATTGTTAATAAAAGTGTCCTAATAATTAGGACATAAGTTATCTTTTAAAGGCGTATAGTTATTTAGCATCAGTGTTTTGAAAAGTATTAGCAACAGATTGTTTTACATCAAATTCAACCCTGTACTTGTTGAGCACGTTGGTAAAAACTATATTTTAAAGAGCAAATAATTTCTTAAAAATTAATGAAAAAATTAAATTCAGTTAATGTGGATTTAATTTTTTTATTTAAAAAAACTAAAATTATTTGCTTTTCTTTCTTTTAAAAATATGTTAAAAATAAACTAGCAATGATATATTACATTGTTGGGGCGTTAAAAATAGTAAATATAATATAAGGGAATATGCAATTGCCAAAAAAATAAAAATATAATAGGAGGAAACACACAATGAGAAAATTGCTCAGTTTTTTAACCGCAGCAATGTTAATAGCTAGTTCAGGTATTTCTCTTGTTGCTTGTGCAAAAAAATACACTTTTGATAGTGATATTTGAGTCATTACGGATGCAGGAACAATTACTGATGCATCTTTTAATGAATCAGCATGAGATGGAGCAAGTAAATATGTTGTTTCACAAAAAGATCAAAAAGTTTCTGCCACCGAGTGGAAAAAAAGTAGTTGACGGGCTAGTTATTTTGAACCAGCTAGTCAAACTCCGTCTGATTTTAAAACAGCTTATGTGACAGCAAATATTGCTGGAGCTAAAACTTTAATTTTACCAGGGTTTGCCCATGGGAATACAATTGGTTGAGCAGCAGAAGTGGCCCAAAATATTATTTATATTGATGGAAGTAGTCAAAACATTCATTTAGGAATGGATGGAACAAGACCATTAGCAAAAAATATTATTGGAATAACTTACGAAGCTGAATCTTCTGGTTTTTTTGCTGGAATTGCTACAGCTTTATGATTAAATGCAAATCAAGAACGATATCCAAGTGGATTAAAAATTGCAACTTATGGGGGAATGGATAACCCGGGCGCTGTTTCAAACTATATGTGAGGTTTTATTGTTGCAGCTGATATCTTTAATATAATTATTGGTAACAGTGCTTTTCCAAAGCTATTTCAGATTAAAAATGATATTTTAAAACAAGTGCAAAAAATGAATCCAAAAGTTACTGCTTTACAACCAATTGAAAAAGTTCAAAATGTTGTTAAAAGTAATGAATCATGATTTTCACAATCATTTGAGGTTGGCCAAGGAAAAGATATTTCTGACGAATTAATTTCACGGGGAGCAAGTATCATTTTTCCAGTTGCCGGGCCACAAACACAAGATACGATTGACCGGATTAGATATAATAAATCAATGGCAAAAGTTATTGGGGTTGATACTGAACAATCAAAAATTTATGGTGAAGAAATTATTGTAACAAGTGCTTTAAAAGAAATTGCGACTTCAACTTCAGAAGCATTAAAAAATATTTATTCATCAACATGTGGTTATCAAACAAATAACCAAACTTGAGATAATAGTAAAGCAACAAGCGACTGTTGAATCAATACTGATCAATCATCAATTCAACATCCAACTTGGACAGGAATTGAAAAAACAAAGGCAATTAATGCAGAAACTGTTGCTTTCATTCATAACGAAACAGATCAACATGCAAAAGATACTGTTTTTGACAAAATTGTTGAAGTATTACAAGATGTTTATTCACATGGAATTGGGGGACAACCAGCAGTTGCTGCTAAAGCATTTTCAAATACATTAACAAATACTTACCAAAGTAGTGATAAATTAAAAGACTATATTTTAGATGCAATTGAAGCAGCTTTATAATGAAGAAAGGACATAATGATGACAAATAATAATGAATATGCAATTGAAATGAAGCAAATTACAAAGGTGTTTGGTGATTTAATTGCAAATGATGATATTACCCTAAAAGTTAAAAAAGGTGAGATTCATGCTTTAATTGGGGAAAATGGTGCCGGAAAATCAACATTAATGAGTATTTTATTTGGATTATATGAACCAACCAAAGGTGAAATTCTTGTTAATGGGAAACCAGAATATATTAGTGACCCAATTAAAGCAAATAAATTAGGAATTGGAATGGTACACCAACATTTTAAATTAATTGATATTTTTACTGTTTTAGATAATATTACGTTAGGACATGAAAAAGTAGCTGGGAAAGTGTTTCTTGATCGTCAAAAAGAAACACGTGATATTGCTCAAATTGCAATTAAATATAATTTACAAGTTGATTTTCGTTCGAAAATTGCAAACATTTCAGTTGGAATGCAACAGCGCGTAGAAATTCTGAAAATTTTATATCGTGGAGCTGATATCTTAGTCTTTGATGAACCAACAGCAGTGTTAACACCACAAGAAATTGAGGGATTATTAAAAATTATGTTAGATTTAAAAAAAGATGGGAAAACAATTATTTTTATTTCGCATAAGTTAGATGAAGTTAAGAAAATTGCTGATCGTGCCACTGTTATTCGCCGGGGAAAAGTTATTGAAACATTTAATGTTAAAGATAAAGATGAAAAATGAATTGCTGAAGCAATGGTGGGGCGGAATTTGGTTGCTATTAAAAATGCAGGAAAATCACCACAAACTGAAACATTATTAAAAATTGAAAATTTGTCGGTAAAGAAAAAAGGTTTAACCCGTTTAATGGCGTTGGATGATTTTAATTTAACTGTTCAGGCGGGTGAAATTGTGGCGATTGCTGGAGTTGAAGGAAATGGTCAAACTGAGTTAGTTAATGCTCTAGCCGGATTAGAAAAAGTAACATCAGGAAAAATCATTTTTAATGATATTAATGTTACTAAAAAAAGTATTTATGAACGATATCAAAATGGGATGTCTCATATTCCTGAAGATCGGCATAAGTATGGTTTAATTTTAGATTTTAATGCAATTGATAATGTTGTGTTACAAAATATTAATCAAAAACCATTTTCAAATTATGGTTTATTAAATAAGGCTGCGATTCAGTTGTATGCCCAACAAATTGTTACAAAATATGATGTGCGTGGTGCAAATTCTGGGTTTGCTATGAGTAGAGGATTATCGGGTGGGAACCAACAAAAATTAATTATTGGTCGTGAATTATCACGCCAACACAATATTTTAGTTGTTGTTCAACCAACACGTGGGTTAGATGTTGGGGCAATCGAATATATTCATAATAAGATTTTAGAAGAAAAAGCCCAAGGGAAAGCTGTGCTATTAGTTTCTTATGAATTAGAAGAAATTATAAGTTTAGCTGATCGAATTGTTGTTTTACATAATGGTCGAGTAACAGGCGAAGTTTTTGGGAATAAAGTTAAGCGTGAAGAAATTGGATTAATGATGGCTGGGACATATCAGCAGAAAGGAACTCAAATTGATGCAAAAACAAATTAAAAGTTATGGCTGATTGTTAAGACAAAAAACCAAAATTTTCTTTCGGTCAAATGAATTTAAAACAAAAATGAATTATTTTAAAGCATCTATCTGTGCCATTATTGCCGGGGCTATTCTTAGCTTTATTATTATTGGGGCAAATGCTTCAAATCCATTGTTGTTTTTTAGTTATGTTTTTCGTTTAGCTTTTCATCCGTTATTAAAAGACCAAACATTAACATATTGAGCAATTTATATTGTTGCGGGATTGGCCGTTGCGGTTGGATTTAAAGCGGGACTATTTAATATTGGAGTTCCCGGACAAATGCTATTAGCTGGTAGTATGACGATTGTGTTAGGATTAAAAAATCCAGCTATAAGTCAAGGCACTGGTGTTGTGGGGGCCTTATTTATTTCAATTCTAGTGGGAGCTGCTTTAGCCGCAATTGCTGGCGCATTAAAAGCGTATTTTAATATTCATGAAGTTGTTTCAACAATTATGTTAAATTGAATTGTTTGATATGTAATGAAGTGAATGTTTATGAATCCTGATTATGGAATGTGAAATTCAAATCATAACTCAACAGTTGATATTGTAACAACTGCTCCTAATTTTAATTTAGTATTAAATGGTCAAACATGAATTATTCCGTTTATTATTGCAATGTTATTGTTAATAACAGTTATTTTCATTATGAATTATACGGTGTTAGGATTTCGAATTAAAGCGGTTGGAAAATCACGTAATGCATCATTATATGCTGGAACAAATGTTCGTGCTTATATGATTGTTTCAATGGCCTTATCAGGTGGACTCGCCGGAGTTTTAGGGATGTTATATTATATGACCCAGTCAACGGTCTTACAGTTTACAACAGATGCTTTACCGGTGGTTGGATTTGATGCGATTGCTGTTGCGTTAGTAGCCTTTACTAATGGGTTTGCGATTTTGCCAATTGCTTTATTATGAGGAATTATTAAAACAGCAGCTTTGCAAACTACACAATTACCAGATTTTCAAATGTCAAAACAGATGGGACAATTAATCTTTGGTATTATTATTTATATGACAGCCATTTCGGCCTTGTTCATTTATTTTAAACCAATCTTTTGAATTCGCCGTTGGTGAAATATTCATCATCATGCTGATTGGAAACAAGAATATAATGAATATAAGCAACAAATTAAAACATATCAAAAAGAAATTAAGACACTCAATAAAACCTATCGGGTGAAAATACAAGAATTAAAACAACAAGGGGATAAGGCACTAATCAAAACTTATCGAGATGAAATTAATGATCAGTTAACATTATATGCTGGAAAAATTACAACTTTAAAAACAGAAATACGTTTCTTTACAAATTCAAAATATAAAGAAGCTGCAAAAATTGGTCAACGAGGAATTAAAACAAAATATAATTTAGCTGTTTTTATTGCTCTTGGTTCAGCAATGGATCATTTTGTACAAGTAAAAAATGATTATTTAGTAAAGAAACAAGAGGTTAGTTTTTTAAAACGAAATTATGGACAAGCAATTAAAAAATGTAAAGGGCAAACAAAACAACAACTTTCACAACTTTACAGTCTGCCTAAGAAAGATTTATATGCTAGATTGGCACAATTGCAAACGCAATATGGTGATTTAGTTTTAAAACAAGAAGATGACATTAAAAAATTACGAGAAAGTTATTATCCTGTTTTTGATGAAATTCAGCAAAAATATTTAACTGATTTTAAAACATTACAAAGTAAAGAAAAGGTTATTATTAAACAATTAAACCAAGAGATAAAAAAACTAAAACAGCAACAACGACAAGAAATTCATCAGTTTAAAATAACAAATCATCAAATACGAAGAGAAATCAGACATGAATTAAGAGTAATTGATGTTAAATTAAAAAATGATTCTGCAGTTCAAAAAGAAGTGATAATGTTAAAGCAAAACTTAGCAACCCAATTAGCAACAATGAAGGAAAAATTTGTTGCTGAAAATAAAGTTGTACAAGAAAAACATCGCACAAATTTACCGCAATGAAAAAACGAATTAAATCAAAAGTTGGAGACAATTATTAAAACTGTTGGTGAAGATAATAAAATTTTAAAAACAGAGTATCTTCGTCAAAAAACAGCATATCGTAAGTTAATGCAAGAAGGAGGAAAAAATTAATGGAAGCAGTTTCACAATTATTTGCTAATGGTTCAGTCCTTTTTGCTGTATTATTAATTGCGGCAATGGCCGGATTATATTCAGAACGCGCTGGGGTGGTTAATATTGCGATTGATGGAATGATGATTATTGGAGCCTTGGTTTATGCATTGTTAGGAAAAGCTCTTTCGCAATATGGAAATGGAATGCAAATTATTGCTTTACTAATTGCGACAATTGTTGGTGGAGCATTTGCCTTATTACATGGTTTTGCTTCAATTACTTTAAAAGCACAACAAGTAATTTCAGGAACAGCATTAAATTTATTAGCAACTGGATTAGGATTATTCTTTGTTAGTATTCCCGCTTTAGCTGCTGGAAATATGATTCAAACGGGTTTTAGTACAATTGGAATTGATCGAGCACAAATTATTAATATTTTCTTAATTATTGCAATAATTTTAGCGATTTTTACCTTTGTTTTCTTCAGATTTACTAAAACCGGAATTCGTTATGCTGGTTGTGGTGAAAATCCAAATGCAATTGATGCTGCTGGAATTAATGTGATTAAAACAAGATACAAAGCGGTTGTTATTTCAGGATGTTTAGCTGGTTTAGCAGGAGCAATGTTTACACATTATGTTTCTGGTCAATTTCGTGGTGATGTGCAAGGGCAAGGTTATATTGCTTTAGCAATTATGATTTTTGGACAATGAAGAATTCAATATATTACCTTAGGAGCGGTGTTATTTAGTTTCTTAATTGCATTAGCAGGAACATTATGACGATTTACTGGTTGAAATATTGCAGATCCATCAAACCAATTGTTAAAAATCTTACCATTTGTTCTAGCGTTAGTAACAATGGTTGCCTTTTCCAAATATTCCAAAATTCCAAAGGCATCAGGAATTCCTTTTGATAAGTCCCTTCGGTAAAGGGTGTGTGCCCATTAAATAGGACAAAATTTTATTTATTTTATTTTTTTAATGATACCCTAGTTGTATTATAAAATTCAATATATCTTTTAATAATAATTATGTCTTTTATTTTATTTTGCGTATTCTAATTATTATAGAAGGTTTCAAACTTTAATCTAGTATGGAAACTTTCTTGCACAGCATTATCAACTGGAGTAGTTATTGCTGAGTAACTTATTTTAAATTTATATTTTCTACAAAATTCAATGTACTCTGTAGTAGTATAAATTGAGTCTTGATCTGAATGAATTATTAATTTCTTCAGATCTTTTTTATTTGAAACTGTTGCTATCGCTTTTAATAAAGTGTTGATTAATACTGAAGTTGTCATTGAATCTGAGATTGTATAAGCAATTACTTTTCTTGTTGTTAAATCAATGAATGAAATTAAATTAGATTTTTCAGTATGCTTATGTTTAATGACAGTTACATCAGTACTTCATGCTTGATTTGGTTTCAATTGTTTAAATTTACGTTTTAGTAAATTCTTTTTGTTTGTTTGGCTTAATAATTTTTTAATATGACGGGAACGATTTTTTCAGTAGAAAGGTATAATTCTATGTTCTTTAAAGATTCGTTGAAGACGTTTTTTATTAACCGCGAGATTGAATTTCTTAAATAGGTAAATTTTTCATCTTCTTATTCCATAGGAGCTAAGAAATTTGTTATTAAGTTTTTCATTTTGAATAAGGGTAATAATTCCTTCATCGGCTTTTATTAATGAATTTTTTGCTTGTAAATAACGATAATAATTTGACCGTGTAATTCCAATAGCCTCACATAATAAATTAATTGAAAAGTATTTTGTATGGTCTTTAATAAATTTTATTTTTTCTTTTGTTGTGACCGGATGAAGGTTTGATACTTTTTTAAGATTTGATTTTTTGCTTCAAGTTTCTGTATTTGTTTTTTTAAATCTAAATTAATTTTCTTATTTGTTTTTAATTGAGTGTTTTCTGCAAGCAGTTGCTTTTGTTTCATCTTTAGGCTACACAAATGATTTAGCGATAATTGTAAGATAGTTTTTATTGTCTTATTAGACACATTTTCATTTTGCAAGTAATCTGTTCGTTTTGAATGACTAATTCATGTTGCTAATGTTCCAATTGGAATTGAATATTTTATTGATATTAGTTTGTATGAATAATAACTAAGATAGAAAACTTGTATAATTTGATTTTTTAAGTTTTGAGCATATTTTTTAAATTTTTGTCCTTACTTTGCCATTTTTTATCTCTTTATCATTTTAAATATACTATAAATAATTGAGTTAGTTATGTGTCCGGATTTTTAGTAAGGAAGCACAGTAATAAAGTGATATTTTTTGTTAAATACTTGCTTTTTTTTTTTTTTTTTTTTTTTAATATTATTATTATAGATACCAAAATCAATGGTATGGTTTTTGGGAGGAAACAAAATATGAAAAAAATATTAGCCATATTGGCCACTTCAGTTATGACGACGGCGGGAACAGTCAATCTGGTAGGTTGTTATAAAAAAGATGTTGTTAACGATTATGACAATTCAAATTTACAAAATGATATGATAAATTTAACTAAAATTGCTAGTAAAGTTAGTTCTGTTATTACTGATTATGATAACAATGGTAATTTGAAGGACTCAAATGTTTTTCCAGAATTAGCACCTTTTTATGAATTAGTTAGTAAAGATGAAGGAACTGTTGAACTTGATAGAACAGTTTCCAACATTAAAAAAGGAGTAGAAAATATTGAGAATGGTTTTCGTGCTATTTTTGATAATTTAAATTTCGAAATTATTCGTGAATATTCAAATTACTATTTAGATACGGTACCATTAACTTTTATTGAAGATCAAAGTAAGTTTGTGTTAAATTATATTGATTTAGATAAAATTGGTGAATTAACTGGCACATCAGTAACAGGAGTTAAAGCGGTGCAATTACAATATAAGTTTGTGTTAAATTTAGCTTTTAAAAATCTAAATCAACAAATGCCGTTCACAATTACTTATATTATTACAAATGAACCAGAAAAAATTAAAAAGTTATTACAAAATTCAATTCAAACGATGACTAAAATTTTAGTTAAGTTCTTTAATAATTATCAAAAAGTAGTTATTGATAATGATGACAAGTTTCGTTCACTTTATAATAATTTTCAAGTTAATTATAATACGGATGTTAAATCATTGGATGAGATTTTTGTTAATAATTTAAAGAAGATGATTAGAGAAGATACTGAAATTGATCAAGCAGTTCGTGATGCGATTGTCCTTGACAATGGGGGAAATAAAAGATTAATGCGTTTGATTTCTGGAACAATAACGGCAGAAAATTCAGGTCAAATTCCAGAAAAAGCGGATATTGGAAATTACCAACCTGCTCTTTGAGAGGGTGAGGGTGTCAATCCGGTTGGTTTGACAGCAGTAAATTTTGTGACAGCATATAAGAAAAGTTTACCAATTTTTAATGTGGACCATGAGAATATGATGTTAGCAAAGTTAAGTGTTAATTTAAATTATATTTCATTAGATGGTTTACCATTATCAGGAACCTTAAAAATTAATAATCAAACTTTTGAAAGTAATATTTTAATTAGTCGCCAAGGATTAGATAATAAATTAATTAATTTTGGAGAAATTATTGTAGCATTTCATAAATACTATAATATTGAATTAAAAAAACGAATTCTTGGGAGTAATGATGATACTAATTTTAAAAATACTAGTGTTTTTCATGTTGGTGATAGTCTTTTTGCAGAATTTAAGAATGATATTAGCAGTGCAAATGCAATCTTTAAAAAATTATTAACTAATTTTAAACGTAGTCAAATGGCAAAAGATTTACCTGATCTTGGGTTATTTAATATGCATAACTTAGTTAAGGACAAATCATTGTGAATCGGAGGAGCCAATGATTATGAAGCAACTCAAAATAGAATTGTCTTTAATTATAAAAACGGATCATTTTGTTTAGCATTTACTTTTGGCCAAGATCGAATGAATTCAATTTTTTATACAGCCTATGGTTCAAATGCGGGAGATATTAATGTTAAACATGGGTGATGAGCATGAATTTTAATTGATAAATAATTAAGTTGATAAACTTAATTATTTTTTAGTAAAATTAAAAAGACCTTAAAGGAGGCAAACCAAATGGCAAATTTTAATCCAAGATGTTTTAAATGTGTTGCAGAACAAGAAAAACAAAGTGGTGATGGTGGAGCAGCAGGAGTTTTATTTGGAAAAATGAAACAAGCAATGGTTGGTTCAGTTGATGATGAAATTTTTGTTTGTGATCGTCATAAGTAAAGATACTTGTGGTGAATTAAAAAAAGCACATTGTGCTTTTTTTAATTCACCACAAAATTAAGGAAAAAAAATTTAAAAAAGTCAATGAAATGACGAAAGTCATTGACTTTTTCCTTAAAGCAATATAAAATTTATAAGCGTATATTGTGAAAAGTGAGGTTAATAATTAATGGCATTAAAAGAAAAAGAATTTGGGCATTACGCTAAAAGAATTGATTATACAAAAGTAAGTGGGAATTTGGATTTACCAAACTTGATTGAAATTCAAACTGAAACATATGATTGATTTAAGAAAATCGGGATTAGCGAAGTGTTCGGTGAGGTATTTCCAATTGTGGGGCATGAAGGAAATATTGTTTTAGAGATGTTAAATTGAGAATTTAGAGAGCCACGACGAACTATTTTTCAAGCAAAAGATGAGTCAAAAATTTTTGAAGCACCAATTTATTCCAATTTAAAATTAACAATTAATTCAAAAGATTTGGAAGTGGAAAAATTAATTGTTAAAGGGGAACCAGAATTAATCAAATCATGAATTGAAGAACGTGTTGGACACATAATTACAATTTTAAAAAAATCACCAGATGTTATTTATTATGATATTCACTCTGGGGATGAAACAGCAACATGTACTGTAACAATTAAAGAAAGACTAGAAGACAAATTATTAGTGGATATTACAATTGAAAAAGAAGGAGAAGTCTTTTTTGGAGATTTTCCATTAATGACTGGGAAAGGAACTTTTATTGTTAATGGTTCAGAAAAAGTTGTTGTTTCACAATTAGTTCGCTCACCAGGAGCATATTATAAAATTGATTTGAACCGTAAAAATGGAGAAAATGTTTATTATGTTGATTTAATTCCATCACGAGGAACATGACTGGAATTTGAATCAGATCACAAGAAAATTAAAGTTGGAAAAGAAGAACGATTTGATAATGTTTTTTATGTAAAAATCGATAAGTCACGAAAAGTATCAGTTGCTAATTTTTTAACAGCATTAGGAATCATTAAAGAGGATGCACTCGATATTTTTGGCGATAATAAGTTAGTAAAAAGTACTTATGAATTAGACCCTTATACTGGTGATATTGGATATGATCAAAGTGTAGCAGTTCAAGAAATTTATAAAAAAATTCGTTCAGGAGAAACAGCAACTCCAGATGGTGCAACAAAATATTTATATGGGTTATTATTTGACAAACGTAAATATGATTTAACAAAGGCAGGACGTTTTAAATTAGTTCAAAAATTATCAGTTGAAAATCGAATTTATAATAAAGTTTTAGCTGAAGATATTAAGGATGTTAATGGTAAAGTTGCTTTTAAAGAAGGAACTTTAATGGATAAAGAAGCCATTAATAAATTAAAAGGAATTTTAAAAGCAGGAGCTTGCTTGGAAGAAGTTAAATTTAGTGATGAAATTATTTGTTCAAGTAAAATCCAAAAAATTAAAGTTTATGTTGATAATGAGGTTCGCACACGTGTAGCAAACATTATCGGGATTGATCCAAATGCAACTGATGAATATGTTACTGTGCCAGATATTTTAGCAACATTTTCATATTTATTAAATTTAACGGATAACATTGGTGAAGTTGATGATATTGATCATTTAGGAAACCGTCGTGTTCGTACAATTGGAGAATTATTACAAAATCAATTTCGAATTGGTTTATTAAGAATTGAAAAAAATGTTAAAGAAAAAATGTCGACATCAAACTTATTTAAAATGAAACCGTCAAATATTATTAACAATAAACCACTATCTGCTATTATTGGAGAATTTTTCAATTTGTCGCAGTTATCACAATTTATGGATCAAACAAATCCATTAGCAGAGTTAACAAATAAACGACGATTAACAGCGTTAGGGCCAGGAGGACTGTCAAGAGAACGTGCGGGATTAGAAGTGCGGGATGTCCATTACTCACATTATGGTCGCATTTGTCCGATTGAAACACCAGAAGGACCTAATATTGGGTTAATTAATAATTTAGCAACATATGCTAAGATTAATACCTTTGGATTTATTGAAACGCCATACCGTCGTGTGATTGATTGTAAGGTTACTGCTGAAAATGATTATTTAACAGCAGATCAAGAAAAAAATTATGTTGTTGCCCAAGCAAATATTCGTTTAAGCGATAAAGGAGAAATTTTGGATGAGCAAGTAGTTGCGCGGTTCCAAGGGGAAAATATTATTGCAACCCGCAATGATGTTGACTATGTTGATGTTTCACCAAAACAAATTGTTTCAATTGCAACAAGTTGTATTCCCTTTTTAGAAAATGACGATGCTAACCGTGCATTAATGGGAGCTAATATGCAACGACAAGCAATTCCTTTGATTTCACCAAATTCACCATATGTTGGAACAGGGGTTGAATATGCAGCGGCTCGTGATTCAGGATTAGCAATTGTATCACAATATGATGGTAGTGTTGATTATGTTGATGCAACAAGAATTGTTTTAAAAACAAAAGAAGGTCTAAAGAATTATAATTTAGATACTTTTGTGCGTAGTAATCAAGGAACTTCATTAACGCATGTCCCATTAGTAAAACAAGGCCAAAAAGTTGAAAAAGGACAAGTTTTAGCAGATGGTCCATCAATTGATAAAGGTGAGTTAGCATTAGGCCAAAATGTTGTTGTTGCCTTTACGACTTGAAATGGTTATAACTATGAGGATGCGATTATTGTTTCTGAGCGTTTAGTATCAGAAGATGTTTTTACCTCGATTCATATTGAAGAATATACAATTGAACGTTGCCAAACAAAACAAGGACCAGAAGAGATTACTCGTGAAATTCCAAATATTTCTGAAAATGCTCGTAAATTCTTAGATGATGATGGATTAGTTATTATTGGAACAGAAGTTAAACCAGGAGATATTTTAGTTGGAAAAGTAACACCAAAAGGACAAACACAATTATCACCAGAAGATAAACTATTACAAGCAATCTTTGGTGAAAAATCAAAAAATGTGAAAGATAATTCATTACGTGTACCAAATGGTGGTGAAGGAATTATTCAAGCAATTAAACGTTTTCCTCGTGAAAAATATGAATTATCGGCTGATGTTTTAGAAGTAATTAAAATTTATATTGTTCAAAAACGAAAAATCCAAGAAGGAGATAAAATGGCGGGACGCCATGGGAACAAAGGGGTTATTTCAAAAATTTTACCATTAGAAGATATGCCACATATGGAAGATGGAACTCCAATTGATATTATGTTAAATCCGTTAGGAGTACCATCACGGATGAATATTGGTCAAGTGCTAGAAATCCACTTGGGGATGGCTGCGAAAAAATTAGGGCAAAAAGTTTCTACTCCTGTTTTTGATGGAATGACAAATGAAGAATTAATTGAAATTATGGACAAAGCTAATATGAAAAACTTTGGGAAAGAAGTTTTAATTGATGGCCGTAGTGGTGAAAAATTTGATAATCCTGTTTCGGTAGGAGTAATGTATATGTTGAAATTATCACACATGGTTGATGATAAATTACATGCACGGAATGTTGGACCATACTCTTTAATTACACAGCAACCATTGGGAGGAAAAGCTCAAAATGGGGGACAACGTTTTGGAGAAATGGAAGTATGAGCGTTAGAAGCTTATGGAGCAGCACATACATTACGAGAAATTTTAACAATTAAATCAGATGATATTAAGGGAAGAACACGTGCTTATGAATCAATTGTAAAAGATAAAAAGATTCCTGAACCGGGTATCCCAGAATCATTTAATGTTTTAACTCGTGAAATTCAAGGTTTAGGTTTTAATATTCATATGATTGATGAAGAAGGAAACATTAAAAATATTAAAAGTTATGATGAATCAGATTATGTTGATGAAGACTTGTTAACAGATAATGATGACTTTGAAGATGAATTTGATATTGATAATTTTATTTTAAATACAAATCGAGAACCGCAACAAGATGATATTTTAGATGGCTTTGCTAAAATTGAGGATGAATTTGATTTACAAGATAATTTAGATGAAGACTCTTATGGCAATGGTGATATTGAGAGTGAAATTGATTATGTTAATGATCAAGAAGAAATAAATTAAGGGGGAAAGAAAAAATGATTGAAAATAATGAAAAAAATAATCGTATGATTAAAATCGGTTTAGCGAACCCCGAAGATATTCGTAGTTGATCATATGGCGAAGTAAAAAAACCAGAAACAATTAATTATAAAACTTTAAAACCAGAACGCGATGGATTATTTGATGAAAAGATTTTTGGACCAACTAAAAATTTTGAATGTGCTTGTGGAAAGTATAAAAAATCAAAAAATAAAGGAAAAATTTGTGAACGTTGTGGAGTTGAAATTACTGAAGCAATTGTTCGTCGTGAACGAATGGGACACATTGAATTAGAAGAACCCGTTAGTCATATTTGAATGTTAAAAGCAGCACCAAGTCGAATTGCTTTAATTTTAGATATGAAAACAAAAGAGTTAGAAGAAGTTGTTTATTTCGTGTCGTATATTGTGTTAGATGCTGGTGATGCTAAGTCATTAAAACAAAAAATGGTATTGGATTTAGGAAACGCAAAAACTTCAGCCGCAACTCGTCAACGGTTAACAAAAACATTACGAGAAATTTTAGATACTTTAGAACAAGGAACTATTGCTTATGAAGTTGGTGAAACAATGATTGAAGATTTGAAAAATACTTCATTACCATTTTCAATGGATGAATGTGCCCAATTTATTAATCGCCATACGAATGCTCGTTTTGGAATTGGGGCAGAAGCAGTTGAAATCTTATTAAAAAATTTAAATATTGATGATGAAATTGAAAAAATTAAGCAAGATTTAAAAGATAAAAAAACACAATTAGATCAAAATAAATTAATGAAACGTTTGGAAGTATTAGACTCATTAAAAAAATCAGGTTCACGTCCCGAATGAATGATTTTACGAGCAGTACCAGTTATTCCACCAGATATTCGCCCGATTATTCAATTAGATGGTGGTCGTTTTACTACTTCAGAAATTAATGATTTATATCGTCGAATCATTATCCGAAACGAACGATTAAAAAAAGTTAAAGCAATGGGAGCACCAAGTGTTATTGTTAATAATGAAAAAAGGATGTTACAAGAAGCGGTTGATGCCTTATTAGATAATGAACGAAAAGCACGCCCGGTAACGGGGAAAGATAAACGCCCTTTAAAATCATTAACAAGTATTTTAAAAGGAAAACAAGGGCGTTTTCGTCAGAATTTATTAGGAAAAAGAGTTGATTATTCAGGACGTTCAGTTATTGCGATTGGTCCTGATCTAAAAATGTATCAATGTGGATTACCTCGTGATATGGCAATTACATTGTTTAAACCATTTGTTATTAGTAAATTAGTAAAAGATGGTTTAGCAGCAAATATTAAAGTTGCTGAAAAATTAATCTTAAACCAAGATGACAAAGTGTGAGAAGTTTTAGAAGAGGTAATTAAGTCACGTCCAGTCTTATTAAACCGTGCGCCAACATTACACCGATTAGGAATTCAAGCTTTTGAACCAAAATTAGTAAAAGGAAAAGCAATTCGTTTACATCCGCTAGTAACAACAGCGTTTAATGCTGACTTTGACGGTGATCAAATGGCGGTTCATGTCCCAATTACAGATGAAGCGGTTGCTGAAGCACGTAGTTTAATGTTAGGAAGTCGTAATATTTTAGGACCAAAAGATGGGAAACCAATTGTAACGCCAACCCAAGATATGGTGTTAGGAAATTATTACTTAACATACGAGGAAAAAGGACAATTGGGAGAAGGAACAATTTTTAAAGATTTAAATGAAGCAGTTATTGCTTATGAAACTGGAGCAGTAGATTTACATGCTTTAGTTGCAATTCCAACAAGTGGTTTTGTTAATAAAAAATTTAAGCCTGAACAAATGGATGATTACATTATTACAACACCAGGGAAAATTATTTTTAACCAAATTTTTAAAGAAGAATTTCCATATTTAAATGAACCCAATGTTGAAAACTTAACAACATTACCGGCTCGTTCATTGATTAAAGATAGTGTCAATTTAGTTGAATATCTAGAAAAATGGGAGGTAAATCCACCATTTAAGAAAAAAGATTTATCAAACATTATTGACCGTTATTTTAAAATTTATGGAGCAAATAAAACTGCAGAAATGTTAGATAACATGAAAAACTTAGGATTTAAATACTCAGGAAAATCAGGAGTAACTGTTTCAGCGGGTGATGTTAAAGTTTATGATAAAAAACAAGAAGAGTTTAAAGAAGCAGATAAAAAGGTTAAAGAAATTAATGAATACTTTAAAATGGGAATGTTAACAGGTCGTGAAAAACAACACCGAATTATTAATGTGTGATCAAAAGTAAAAGATAGTATTCAAACAGAATTAGAACATGTTTTACGAGAAGATCCGAAAAACCCTATCTTTATGATGGCTGATTCAGGAGCACGGGGAAATGTTTCGAACTTTACACAGTTGGTTGGAATGCGGGGATTAATGAATAATCCAAAAGGAGATATTATTGAATTACCAATTAAATCTTCATTCCGTGAAGGATTAACCGTATCAGAGTTCTTTATCTCAACCCATGGGGCACGAAAAGGAATGGCTGATGTGGCTTTAAAAACAGCGGACTCAGGATATTTAACAAGACGTTTAGTTGATGTTTCACAAGAGATTATTATTACTATAAAAGATTGTAATGCACGTCGTGGATTTGTTGTTTCTGACATTATTGAACAAAAACACTCAAATATTATTGTGCCATTATTTGACCGATTAGTAGGACGTTATAATTTGAAAGATATTAAATTAAAAAATGGTGACATAATTCCGGCAAATACCCTGTTATCAGAAGAAGATAGTGCAACTATTGTTGCTAGTGATATTAAAGAAGTCGTTATTCGTTCGGTTTTAACTTGTGAAGCTGATAAGGGAATTTGCCAACGTTGTTATGGAAAAAACCTTGCGACAGGAATGGAAGTTGAAATTGGTGAAGCAGTTGGGACAATTGCCGCACAATCAATTGGAGAACCAGGAACACAGTTAACAATGCGTACTTTCCATACCGGAGGGGTTGCTGGGGGAGCTGATATTACCCAAGGGTTACCACGGATTAAAGAATTATTAGATGTTACTACACCAAAAGGATCAATTGCTGTTATTTCAGAAATTGATGGAGCTATTAGTGATATTCGTGATGAAGGTGGAATTCATATCATTTATGTTGCATCAGATAGTGATGAACGAAAATATAAAACACAGTATAATGCCGTTTTAAGAGTTAAAATTGGTGATAAAGTTGTTCGTGGCCAAAAGTTAACAGAAGGTTCAATTAATATTAAAGAACTATTAGAAGTTGCTAAGATTGAAGATGTACACAATTATATTTTAAAAGAAGTTCAACGGGTTTATCGTTTGCAAGGAATTGAAATTTCAGACAAATATATTGAAATTATTGTTAAACAAATGTTAAATAAAGTTAAAATTATTGATGCCGGAGATACTGATTTATTACCAGGTGAAATTGTGACAATTAAACGTTATCGTAATGAAACAATTAAAGCTGTTCGTTCAATGAAAAAACCACCAACGGCGAAACATGTTATTTTTGGAATTAAAAAAGCACCATTAGAATCAGAATCATTCTTATCATCAGCTTCATTCCAAGATACAACCCGAGTGTTGGTTAAAGCAATTATTAAAGGAAAAGTTGATCGTTTAGAGGGCTTAAAAGAAAATATTATGTTAGGACATTTAATTCCAGCTGGAACTGGATTAAAAAATCCGAAAGATATTATTACAGCAGGAATTGCTGCGAAAGCTGAAGAATATTAAGAGAAAAGACCAGATGGTCTTTTTTTAAGATAGGATGAAATAATTGGAACCAAGACTAATTTTATAACAATCAACAAAAAGACTGAAAAATCAGTCTTTTTTACTTATTTAGGAACACATATGCATAATTCTTGGGATTAGTCAAACTTCGTATAAAAAGTTCTCTAAACCCTACGAGAACCTCCTTTCTAAATAGTTGTTGATAATATAATTAGCGATTAGTCTCAAGAGTTATGTATATGTGTTTGGTGAAAGGAAGCGATAAAAGGGGATAAAGATTATTTCATTTACACAAATATTATACATAACTTAAATATAATTAAATAATGTGTCAAAAGTCAATCTACAGACTTATTTTAAATTTTATTAAAATATCAAAACTTATTTGTCAAAATCATATCAAGCGCGCAACTTAATTAAATAATATTTAGCTTTTAAAACTAAGAGAGAACAACAGGTTAGTTATGAAAAGCTATTTTAAGTGCGTAAAATTAATTAATTTTGCAGACACATCATTGATTAAAACAAAGATTTAGAGATTGCTTAAAAAACAATGAGGGGAGGAGGTTAAAAAAATCAATGATTATTCTCAATGAATACAACGCTGAGAATGCAATACAGTAATTTTGAAAATGGAGTTTGTACAGCAGATGATATTCAAAACTGCGTGTGTTTAAATTCAATGTTATATCGAGCACTAAAAATTTGTGAACAAGAAATAACAGAAAAAGATGAGTTAATTGCAACACAAAATAAAATAATTGGCAACTATGTTACAACAGAAAGGTATTGATTTGATATGTTTAATAAAGTTAATGTTAAATATATTAAATTATCTAATAAAGAATATCAGCAATCAAAATCTCAATTATCTAAAGCAGATTTTTTCAAAGCATGTCCATATAGTGATATTGAAAAGTTACCAGGACAATTTATTTGTGAAAACTGTCGAAGTCCGAAAGAATTTCAGGATGCAGAAACGAGACTAGATAGTAATAGTTTCCATATGTACGAGTGAATAGTGAAGAGTGATGCCTTGGCAAAAATCGATAACTTACCGGAAGGAGAACATGCTAATGAAGAAATCTTGAAAAAAATTGAGTAAAAAGCAGTTACATAAAAAGAAAAAACATCGCTCAGATAATAGATTCTTAATTGAAACAAATAAGAAAAATAAACCTTAGTTAATTATGGTAGAAAGGAAATCAAAATAAAATGGCAAAGAATATAACGGATTTATATATTTTAACATCTGAAATACATTCAAAAATATATGATAAAAACAATCAAAATAAACTATTAGGTTACTTTATTAATATTCCAAATACCGATAATAAAGTATTTTATGTGCAAAAGAGTTGAGTATATAACGATGAAGCTTTTATTAATTGCTTTAAAGTTGGAATTTCACAAAACTTATATCCAGTTTTTAACAAAGATGATTTAACTACAATGGTTGATTACATTAATGGTTCAGAAATAATTGCGGTTTTTATTAGTAAGTTAAATAAAAAAACAAATAATAGTCACCAAGAGTTAACCACAATAAATAATGATGAAGATATTGATATACAAAAGTTGTTAGAAGATTTAAAACATATTGATGAACCAGATTGTTGAAAGGATGGTGTATATCTTGGAACAAATCAAGGAACAAGTTTTTCTAAATAAGCGTTATTTAATAAAATGAACTGAAAAGAAAACAGCTTTTGCGGTACAATCCCCAGTTAATCCTCAAGCTGTGATTTGATGATCACGGGAATGATTTCGAGTTAGTAAAAAGTGACCTTGTAAATTTGATGAAACATGCTTGGGCGTTGGTGAAAATAATCCTAACCATGAGTATTGCCCAATCGGGTATTTTGCAACGGCATGTCTTTTTAATAAAGATTATGAACAAATTATTTATACAGAAAAAGGGGTGGAAGAAATAATTCCCATCAATGGCAAAAAACTTTATGAAGCCTTTGAAATTCTTAAAAAAAATAATAGTAAGCAATATTTACAACAAGCAAAAGAATTACAAGTTTTATTATCAAATAAAGATGACCAGTTTGTTAGAGGAGAAATAAACTAATATATGACTAAAAAAAGGTTTCTAAAAATAAATAGAGAAATTTGAAAATCATGTTTTGTTTGTAATAAAAGTATAGAAATTAAAAATATTGGATTAAAGTACCAATATTTGATAAATTTGATACCTATGAAGGTATTAAAATAAATAGACAAGTTTGTTCAAAAAAATGTCAGATAAAAACAGTTGCTTGTTTGTTCACCTAGATTCCTAGTCAAGAGCTTATATATTTTTCAAATTGATCTAACTTATTTAAATCTGCTACTAAAAATAATCGTTTTTCATATTTTTTAAGTTTTAATAATGCAACTGTATTGTAACCATAAAAATAATTTTAATTCTTCTATTTTCATTAAAATTATTAACTTTATTTTTAAGTAAATCTAAACTCATAAATTCCTTATTATCTTTGGTATAAAAACTCCGCGTTTATTTTTATCATTTATATTTTTATTAAAATATTAGAATTATGCTGATTTAAATCATGAAATTCATCTTTGTTATTTCTAATTAGAAAATAAAATAAAATAATTTCATTATTTGTTCTGAGATATTTATCATTATAAAAATCTCTAAATGAACCATCTATAAAATTTTGTAATATTCTACCTAGTGGTTTATTTTTAAAATAAATTAAAATTCTATTTCACATATCATTTGAATAATCTATTGGCATATACAATTTCCTTTCATATATAAATTATAGCAATCAGATAGAAAGAAGGTGCTAAATTGAAATATTTAGTCGTATTAGAATCACCTAACAAAATAACAAAAGTTAAAACTTATTTACAACAAGCAAAAGAATTACAAGTTTTATTATCAAATAAAGATGATCAATTTGTTAGAGGAAAAGTGAATTAGTGCAAATATACAAGATACTTACAATTATTTCAATCATAATATGATTTCTTTGCATATTAACAATTCTAATTACTTTGCAAGTTAGAAGAGAATTGAAAAAGAAATCACTATGATTTAAACAAGATAAAAAGCGTTTTAAGATAGTATTCTGGATATTATTTTTTATATCATCTAGTGTTACTTTAGAAATTATTATTTTTACAATTTTTAATATCAATATTTAGATCTCTTCTTCGTCATTTTCTTCATCATCATTGTATCAATGTCATCTGGCAAATTTATCATTAGGATTATTTAATCTATCATGCCTAACTTTAATCATAAGTTTTACTATAAATACACCTAAAATTCTTGTAATTGTCATGAACGAGATTGAAATTATTCAAATAGAATATTTTGTTGAAGCAATTTTATAGTAATATAAAATTCACTCATATTTTAGAGAAGAAAATAATGCAATGATTATTAAAATTATATATAAAACTCATTCTCATTTTCAAGATTGAATTATTATCTCATTTAATAAACGAAGAATTCGTGCTCGTCAATCTTTTTCATTATTTATATTACTTTTAATCTTGTGCGAAATTAATACAATTAAAAAATTTATTAAGTAATAAATAATTGTAAATCCAATATGGACAAAAATACTGAATAAAATATATAAAATTGATCATCCAAGTAATTCATATTTATCCATATAATTATTTTCTTCTCCAAAAATATTATTAATTTCATTATACCAATCAGATAGAAAGAAGGTTAATTATGGTAAATTTAATTGAAATAAAGAAAGAACATTACATTTTAAATAATTGTGCCGAAAATGAAAAAACAGAATGCGGAGTTGCATTCTGCAGAAATATTTCATCATATGTCCGAATAGATTTTACAATAAAACCACTTTTAAAAAATAATTTGGAATTATATGTTGCTTTTGTTTTATGTAATGATCATTATAATAATTTAAAATAATCTTATTTTGATAGCATACAACCAATAATCATTTTAGCTTCACTTTTCTTTATTTTTTCCATTGGAACAATAACCCCATTTGGTGCAATTATTTCTTTAAAAGATTGTATTCCATCAGTTTGTTTATTTCAAAATTTTTTTATTAGTAAGTACTGTTTTTCAGTACATATATCAGTATTATAAAAACTCATAAAATTACCTCCAATTTAAATATTTATTTAATTATATCAATATTTTATATAGAAAGAAGGTGCCAAATTGAAGTATTTAGTGATTTTAGAATCACCAAACAAAATAACAAAAGTTAAAGCTTATTTGGAACAAGCCTTTCCTAACCATAATTTTATTGTAAAAGCTTCGATGGGACATATAACTGAGCTAGCTATTAAGAATCAAAAATATGCATTAGGAATTGATTTAGAAACAATGACTCCCGTTTATAATTTATTAGAAACTAAAAAAGATACAGTTAAACAATTGCATGAGCTATCAAAAAAAGTTGATAAGGTTATTTTAGCGACTGACCCTGACCGCGAAGGCGAAGCAATTGCTTGGCATTTACAAGAACAATTAAACTGTAAAAATAAAGCAGTTCGTTTAATATTTAATGAAATTACGGAGAAAGCAGTTAAAGAAGCTTTTGCAAAACAAAGTGCGATAAATTATAGTTTGGTTAATGCCCAACAAGCTCGCCAAATGATTGACCGGATAATGGGTTTTAAATTATCCGGGTTGTTACAAAAAGCAGTTAATTTAAAATCAGCAGGGCGTGTACAATCGGTCGCTTTAAAATTAGTTGTTGAACGTGAATTAGAACGAAAAGAGCATAACAAGTTAGAATATTGGACAATTAAACAAGAATATCAAAATGGTAATGATATTGAATTATTTTTAAATAAAGCAAAACAAGAAATTGTAAAAGAAAAAGTAATTAATTCAAAAACATTAGCAGATCAAATATTAAATGAATTATCAAATAAATTGGTTGTAAAAGAAATTATGATAGAAAATTTTAGCAAAAATAGATACACTCCTTTTACAACATCAAGTATTTTACAATATGCTAGTGTAATGTTAAATTTCCCAAGTGAAAGAACAACAAGTTTACTACAGCATTTATTTGAAACGGGTTATATTACATATCCAAGAACTGATTCCGTTCGAATAAATGATGATTTTGTTTTAGATACATATGAATATATTGAAAATAATTATGGCAAAGAGTATGTTGGCAGTTATAAACCAAAGAAATTAGGAGAAAATGCTCAAGATGCCCATGAAGCAATCCGCCCAACAAATATTTCGTTAACAGTTGAGCAAGCTAAAAGAGAAATTGGCAATCATAGTGAATTTATGCTATATGAATTAATTTATAATAATACGTTATTTGCTTTAATGGCAAACGAAGTGGGAAAAAAATATCGAGTTCTTTTTGAGAATAATGGTTATATCTGTAAAATGGATTATAAAAAATATACTTTTACTAGTTATTATGATCTCCAAGAAATAGCTTTAAATAGTTTTGATTATCAATTTGAAATTGGCCAAATCCTAAATTTAACTACAGAATGATTAGCAGAACAAAATTTTACAAAACCTAACGCTAGATACACTGAACCAAATTTAATTAAGAAATTAGAAATAGAAGGAGTAGGACGCCCTTCAACCTATGCAACTGTTATGAAAACTTTGATTAATAGAGAGTACATCAAATTTGAGAAAAAAAGTATTGTTCCTACCGATAATGGGATAAAAGCCTATACTATTTTACAAAAATATTTTGCAAACATTATTAATGAAAAATATACTTCGGAAATGGAAGACATCTTAGATCACATTGCTGATAATAAAATTAATAAAACGGAATATTTAAAATTATTTTATAAGAATTTTATTTTAGATTATAGTAATGCCACAAATGTTATTTTTAAAGATTCTATAAAATGTAGTAAATGTCAGATAGGTTATATTATTCAACGGAAAAGTTATAAAGGAAATTTGTTTAAAGCTTGTAATAATTATCCAGATTGTAAAAACATAGTGAGTTAAATATGGCAAAAAAAGATTATTCAAAACCGAAAGATTGTATTAATGGTGTTATTCTCATTGACTGTATTAGATGTGATAAAGAATTTAAAATTACAAAATCTGAATGATTAACGATGAATAAATTTTATAAGTGTCAAGAATGTAAAGGAGTGATTTAATGGCAAATCATAGTTTAGTTTTGGATAAAAGAAAAATGCAATTAGTATGTAGAATATTTGAAAAATATAAAGCTGTTTTCTTATTAAAAGAAAAAGACATAAAATATGAAAATAAACATAAATATATTCTTTTTGATAATCCTAGATATGCAAAGCTAGAAGAAGAAATTACTAAAAATCTTGCTAAAAAAGATAAAGAAGACTGAAGTATTGAAAAAATTCAGTTAAGAAATAGTGATTATAGAGTTAACTTAAATAAATATCCAACCGCAGCGTTAGAATCATTAGAGGAATATAATTTTATTTGAGATAAATATAATCAAACAAAATATTTAAATTTTATATATAATTATCCAACAGATAGATTCAACGAAGAATATAAAAATAAAATTAAGGAAAAATATACAATAGCGCAACGAATCAATGATCTTATAATATTTTTTAAAAATAGCATGCATTATGACTATGACAATAAACAATATTCCGAATATGCCGATGATTTTATTTATGAATTTAAAAAAATATTTAATATTCACGAGATTAGGGCGTGGTATAGACTAGACAGCGAATACGTTTTTCATTGTTGAATGAAAGATGCTCTAGCAAATTATGATAAAAATATTCATTATGATATTTCTTGAAATGAATATAAACAGATGTGTAAAGATATTTTTGAAACTAAATATGGTGCAGAAGATGAAGAAAATAAATACTTTTTCTTTCGAAATTGTTAGGATACTTTTTATGCGATTTATTAGTCCTTTATCTTGTCCTGGTGGTAAAGCTAAACATTTTGATAAAATTAAAGCATTTTTACCGGGTAGATTCGATATGTTTATAGATTTATTTTGTGGCGGAGCATCTGTTGGATTAAATGTCTTAGAGCAACAGTTATGCACGAAAGTGATTTTCAATGATTTACACACCGACTTAATTTCTTTTTGACAAGAAGGAATTCATTTAATTGAATTAGATTATTTGCAAAAGTTAGTTTATCCTAATGCCAAAACTATCAATGAAATGAAAGCAAAAATGCTAAATGATTATTGTTTAAACCAAGGCGAAGAATTTCTAATGAAAAATGCTTTAACTTTCAATGGTAAGGAATGAGGTGTCTGAACAGATAAGAGGTTACAACAAAATTTTAATGTTAATAAATTAAAAAGAGTTGAAAATGTCAAAAACCTATTAGTTAATCCTAAATATAAGATTAAATTTTTCAATTCAGATTATAAGGAAATTATTAATCGGTATAGTAATAATAAAAATATTATTTGATATTTAGATCCTCCATATTATTACAATAAAGGGAAACCGTATAAACATTCAAAAATTGATTTTCAAGAATTAAAAATAATATTTTAAAAATTAAAGGTAAGTGAATTTTAAGTATTGATAATTCTGAATTTATTAAGGATTTATTTCAAGAATTTAACGTTCATGAATTTGAATGAGTATATAGCTCTACAAATTGTCATAATCGCAAACCAAAACTTGGCCAAGAATTAATAATAACTAATTTTAGGAATGAGGTGTAAAATGAATAATTTTATTTTAGAACTTGGAAATTGTTTGGATATGATAAAAAACTTAGATAGTAATTCAATTGATATTATATGTACTGATCCACCATATGAAATTGGTATGATGAATAAAAAATGAGATAAAACTAAAATTGTATTTAACATTGCAACATGAATTGAACTGTTAAGAGTTTTAAAACCGGGTGGAATTTTACTCGTATTTGGTCATCCAACTAAATATCATAGAGTTGCTTGTGCAATTGAAGATGCCGGCTTTATTTTAAGAGATACTATTAGTTGAGTATATGGCTCAGGTTTTCCAAAAGCACAGGATGTTTCCATGATTATTGATAAAAAAATAGCACAAGTATCTCATCGTGGTAGAGAAACATCATTTGCAAGTAAATTTAAGTATAATGGCAAAATGTTAGAAAAGGGCATTAATATTCAAGAATATGAACCAATTACTAAATTAGCTAAAAAATGAAAGGGGTGAAAGACATTAAATTTAAAACCAGCCTATGAACCAATAATTCTTGCTCAAAAACCATTGGATAAAAATTATGCAAATAATTTATTAAAATGGGGAATTGGGGCAATGAATATTGATGATAATAGAATTAGTTATGGAAATGAAACACCAGTCATTGGCGGAAGAACAGGTCGAAGAACAGAAGGATATGGGTATAAGAATCTTGATGCTATAAATCCAAATTTAAAGGGTAGATTTCCAAGTAATTTTATTCATGATGGTTCTGAAGACGTTTTAAAATTATTTCCTAATACAAAGAGTGGCTATATGAATAGTAATATCCATAATATTACTACGAGTGGTTCAAAAATAGGGATTTATGGTAAATATAATATTAAGAATAATATTGAAACTATTGGAGATAGTGGTAGTGCTTCTCGTTTTTTCTATTGTGCCAAAGCATCTTTAATTGACCGCGAAGAAGGGTTAGAGAAATCTGATGGTCTAAATAAACGTAAAAATACTCATATAACAGTAAAGCCAATGGAATTAATGACACATTTAATTAGTTTATTTGCTTCTAAGAATGCCACTATTTTAGATCCATTCTTAGGTTCTGGTTCAACAGGGAAAGCTGTTGCATTCATTAATAGGATTAAAAATATGAATTATAGTTTTATTGGTTATGAACTTTCAGAAGAATATTTTACAATTGCATCTAAAAGAATTGAGTATGTAATGAATTATCAAATAAATAAAGAATCTGAATTAAAAAATTTAGCACTAAGGAATATAGAGCAAAAATCTTATACACAATTAGCATTGGAGTCAGTATTAAATGAAGACTAAAGAATTTAAAATTACATCATTGGAATGAAAAATCAAAGATAAAAATCATATTGAAACCCCAAAATGAGTTGTCCAAGATATGTACAATCGCATCAATATTAAACAATATCGAAATATTTGGTTACCATTTAATCATTTAGAATCAGAATTTCGTCAAGAAGCTTTAAACAATAATTTATCGAATTTCAAGGCAACGCATATTTTTGATGATTTGCAAAATGATTTCTTTATTACACCACCACCGAATAATTGTGATTTAATTATTTCTAATCCACCATTTAGTATTCAAAATGAAATCTTAAAACGATTATTTAATTTAGATATTCCATTTGCGATGTTATTACCTTTGAGGACCTTAGAAACACCTGTCAGAGCTAATTTATTTGAGAAATTTAAAGATGATTTACAGATTCTAATTTTTAAAAAAACGGATTAAATTCAAAGGATGCACAGGATCTTTTAATCAAGGTTGTGTCTGAATTACATATAAATTAAGTTTAAATGGTGGCCAAGTTCAATGAATTTAACAGAAAAGAAAAAGATTAAATTAATCGAAGCCTTTGGTGGAATTGGCACTTTTCGCAAAGCATTAGAAAATGTTGGTTTTGAAGTTGAAACAAGAGACTATATTGAATGATGGAAATATGCAGTTGATGCATACAATGCTTTGCATAATAATGACCAAATTACAAAAGATATTAAAGAATATGATTGAACGGTTGATGTTTTTGCTCATGGGTCACCTTGCACGGATTTTTCTAATGCTGGTAAACAAGATATTAGTAAAGGACGTAGTATCTTATATATGGAAGTATTACGTCTGATTCAAGATTTGCCTTTTAAGATAAGGCCAAAATATATCATTTGAGAGAATGTTAAAAATTTAATATCTAAAAAAATTTAAACCATATTTTGATTATTATCTAACTAAACTGGAAGAATTAGGATATAAATCAACTTGAAAAGTTTTAAATTCAAAAGCTTTTGGGATTCCGCAGAGTCGCGAGCGAGTATTTGTTATTTCAATTAAAAACAATCAAGAAAATAATTTTGATTGAGATAATTTGAAAACAATTAATTGTAAACCATTAAAAAGTTTTTTGCATAGTATTAATGAAACCGATATTAAGTTATGATTTACTAAAGATAAATTAGCTAAAGCGATTGAAAAAGGATATTATAAAACAACAGAGTGAGAATTTAATGATAACGGGTTTTGTTATTTACCATTAAGTGGTCGGCAATCTGATAATAAAGTTGGAAAAAATGTTACAGCACCTTTACAAGCACATAATAATCAAACAAAGGTTTTAATCCCCTTAACTAATTTTAAAAGTGCTAATGATATTGCTTTAAACGAAGTTAGAACGTTATGTGCAAGAGATTATAAATCGCCAGCCCAAGTGTTAGTATCAATTTATGAAATTGACAAGACGAAAGAGTATAAAATGTCAGATGGATCACCAAGACCAATTGGCAAAATAAATAAGGAAGGGAAAGTTACGATTCCAATATCTAATGTCCACTCAAATAATAAAATAGGGGTTACAACTGCTTCAACGTTAACTACTTCCCCTAATGTAAAAGTGTTAGTACCATTGGAGTTTGAGGAATATTCTAATTATTGGCAATTCCCGCGGGAATTAGATGGGAAAGCTAAGGCAATCGATAATGCGAATGGGGCATATAATCGATATTGAAAGGATGATAAATTAATAGGAACTTTACCCGCCAGTAAAATTCAAAATATTTTAGTACCTATCAAGGTTAATAATTTTAATGATCGCGGGAAAACAGAAATCAATATTGAAAATAATTATAATCAAGAATCAAGAGTTTATGATAGTTCAAATTACAAAACTTTTATTGATACATTAACGACGAATTTAAAAAGTTCTAAAATTGCTTTTCCGATTTCTTTAAAAAATTTTAATATTCAAGGTAGAATTAAAATTCCCCATCAAAATTATTCGCAAGTAGATACTGTTGTAAATGAAGATGGCATTACACCAACTTTAACCGAAAATCATGGATGAAGTCAAAAGGTTGCAAAAGAACTTGATAATGAATTAACAATTGAATTTTGTATAAAGAATAATATTGCTATCTTTAATATCGAAAATAAATTATATGCAATTAGACATCTATCGCATATTGAATATTGACGTTTAATGGGATGACAAGATGAAGATATTAATAAAGTTAAATTACCAAAATCTAAAATGTATTTTTTAGCAGGAAATGCAATTGTAATTCAAGTTTTAGAGGCAATTTTCAATGAGTTATTTAAAAATTAATGAAATTAAAAGGAAGCGATATTTATGAAAGAAAAGAAAATGCAAAAAATTACTTGCAAATGTATTTATAAAAATAAGATTCGGTGATTTTGTCTTGAATGTAACAATAATCGTATGAAAAAACAAAAAATTTTAGATGATAAAAAAATATTAATATGCAAGGAACATTGTTTTTCTTGTCATTTAGATGGTTGAAAAAATTGTGTCTGTGGTTATGAACATTCACAGGGTTGTAAATATCATTCTACAATCTATTGAATTTATCGAATAAAAGAATGCAAACTAATGACAGTAAATAATAAGAAAAAAAATATTCAATTAACATTGTTTAAATAACCTAGGAGGAAATAAAATATGAATAATTTATTAAAACCAATTGTTTTGCATTACCAGGAAAAACAAATTATACAAGCTATTGAAGAATTTTCAGAATTAATTAAAGAGTTATGTAAAAACAGCAAAGGAAAATCAAATAAAAATCAAATTAAAGAAGAAATGGCTGATTGTTATATTATGTTAGAACAGTTAAAAATATTGTTTAAATTTAATAGTCAAGAAATAGAAGCAATAATGTTTAATAAAATTAAAAGAACATTAAATATTATTGATCAAGAATTAACCCAAAAAGTAAAGAAGGAGAGTAATTAAGTTATGGCAAATTTAAATAATAAATTAGAGCATAAACATTATTGATGATTAAAAAATACATTGTTTCGTCATTATACAAAAGACCAAATTTTAGATGCCTTTAATAAGATAAATGTTGCTGTTGAAAAGGAAAAAAAGAATCAAGAAATTCTGCCATGAGTAAATGATACCAAATTAGAACGTAAACATTATTGATGAGTTAGAAATATATTATTTAAATTTTATGATTATAAAATATTAATGGATGTATTAAGAGGTATTTAGAAGATGAAAAAAATCAATAAGTTAATTAAAAATTTAATTTAAAATATACAGATGATTTATATTTATGAATTAATTTCATCAATAATAATAACAGACAAATTATATTATATTTAAAGACATTAGGAAATAATAAAATGTATTCCGATTCTTCAATCCCACTGATATATAATTCAAACTCAGGGTGTGTTAATATGGAAATAAAAATGTTAACTTAATTCTAACCTTGATAAAAATAATTAAAGAAATTAATTTTTATTGCACTAATTTATGCTAGCGCAATTTTTTTGTTGTATAATAAAAATAATTAGATAGGATATTTTGGTTATGAATAAAAATGATTATAAAGAAAAACTATCAATTATTAATGACAAGACAATTAACACATCAGGAAGTTATGGAAATAAAGGATATACATTTCAAAAAACTTTTTTATTGTATGAACTTTTAAATTTAAAAGATTATAATGTATACGCGTTTTATGAACTTGTTGATGATATTTTATTTCTTTTTGCAAAAAATAATGAAATTTATTCAACAACAATCTGTCAAGTTAAGGGTAAGTATGTAGGCACAAATAATACAGAAAATTTAAATAATTATTATGATGTAATAAATTCTATTAAGAAAAGAATAAATTTAGTTCAGGATATCAATAATGAAATAGATGTTTTTGGAAAATTTATATTTAGTGGGAAATTGCATCTTAATAGTAAATATTTTGATAGCGGTGAAGTATATTCCAAAATATTAGGTTATGAACAATTATCATTGATAGAAAGTAATAACATTAATTCAAGAATAGTCATTCATTATTTTGATCACCCAAATTCTGAGCACTTAAATATTCTTCGACAATTTATTAAAGACAATGATACTTATAAAATTTTTTCACCTGAACAAATTGAAGATGTAATTAGCCAACTAATTGGTATAATTGATTTAAATAATGATTCACTTAAATTAGAAAGTAAATTCTTATCTGATGTTAGTTCTAGAAAATGGGTTAAATATTCAAACGTTATAGATGCAATGAAAAAATTTAGTTCTTTAAATTCTTATTCTGAAAAAATTATGTCTTATATTCAAAACAATTATTTAAAATCATTTAATTTTCCTGATTCAGTTGGTCTTCAACTAATTAGAGACTTGCGGAAATATGAAATTGATTTTAAATGAGGTAATAATACTATATACGACAAATTAGTCACAAAAATAAAAACTCAAGAATTAACTAATGATATTGAAATATATGAATTTTTATCTGAAAATAAAATTAGTTTGAATAATGAACAAATTGCATGATTATTATTGGAAGGAAAAATTATATTGGAGGCAAATTATGAACAAAATAAAAATTAACTTTTTGGGTATATATAACTTTAAAAACAAAGGTTCATACAGAATTTTTTTAAAAGATGGTATAAATTTAATTATGGCAAATAGTCGAGTTGGAAAGACAACGCTTGCCAAATTACCTTTTTATACTCTTGGCTGTAATACAATGTTAGAGGATATAAGTGAAAAATATGATGATTTTATGACTATTATTTCATTGAGTGTAAACAATCATATTTTTTATTTTTTAAGATTAAATAATAAAAATATGATTCCCATCTGTATATTTTAGATAATTTATATAATGTAATATGAAAAGGCAATTTTTATAGTCGTGATAAATTAATATCAATTAAAGGATATGCACAAGAAATTTATAATTTATTTGGTTTAAAAAACTTTTTAATTAAAAATTCTGATAAAAATAAATTATCTCTTGTGCTCCCATATCCAGGAGCGATGTTTGATTTATTTTATATTGATCAATCATATTGAGGGTCAGATTGAAAGACATTTAGAAATGATTTATTTAATATTGATCGCGATAGTTTTGCATATATTTATGCATATTTATTTGAAGTTATATCAGACAATGATATTAAAGTTTTAAATGATAATATTAATATTGACTTTCAACTTTCAGAAAATGAATTAAACAAAAATAAATTGCAATTTCTAATTGATCAATTATCGATAAAATTTTCATCTGAAGTTGATTTTAAAGAAATTGAAAATATAAATACTATTTCAAAAAAAACTATTTAAGGAATTAATAAACCTTGAAAAAAATATTAAAAGTTTATTAATTGAGGAAAGAAAAATAGAAGAATCAGCTATGGAAATGGAAATTCAATTAAACATGTTAAATGGTAATATAAATTATATCAACGAATTTATGGAAGAAAATAAGGATTTCATGTATGAAGTAACGATTGCAGATCAAAAACATAAAATTTATTTAAAGGATATAATGGATTTTAAAGCAAAAATTATTTTAAATTTATTAAAAAAGAAAATTTAGAAGAGAGTCTGGTTCAACTAAAACAAAATAAAAGAACTATATTATCTAACATCAAATCTATTAAAGAAAAATATAATGAAACAAAATTACAACTAAATAAATATAATCTTTTATTATCTGATATAGGAACTAAAGAAGAAAATGATAAAATTAGATTATTAATTCAAAATTATCAAAGTTCTTTGAATGAAATCGATTTAAAAATTAGTGAATTTAAAAATCAAAAAAAGAATTCACTGAAAAATCATCTACAATACTTTCTAAAATTCAGAGTTTAACATTTGACTTAACAAGTCAAATTAGTGAATTTATTAAATCTCTAAAATTAGAATATAATGTCGAAATAAAAGATTTTATAAAAAATAAAAAAACTTATACAGGTAGTGAAGCAATAATATATTCTTTATCCAGAATGTATATTAATTACATGAATATCTCTAAATTAAATAGTTTTTTTGTAATTGATTCTCCAAGAGAAAAAGAACTAGATTCAAATGCGCGAATTGCTAGAAATAAAATTATTAATTTAATTTGTTCAAATAACAAAACTATGAATCGACAAATTTTAATTTTTTCTGTATACGATGAGGATATTGATTTTGATAAATCGCTTGTTATTTCAAAGAAAAAAATTATGAGAGAACCAAAAAGTCTTGTTGAGATAAGCGATAATGAATTTAATAGTTGGTTATCAGAAAATATTTTTGACAAATTAAAATAATTTTTATAGTATAATATTTGTGTAGATGACCAATGACACATGCTACGATTTTTATCGTATGCATGTGTTTTTTATTTGGTAAATGACAATAATAATTTAATGATAGGAGGAATTATGAGTTTACAAACAGGAATGTCAGCATTATGTTGTTTATCAATTATTTTATTAATTTATGAAATCATTGTTTTTGTTAAATGAGATAAAACTTGTCGGCGCATTTGATCAAAATATCTTGGCAAATGACTAAAAAATAAAAATGAACAATTAGACGAAATTTCAAAATTAAATGATGATGATACTTTAAAAGCAAAAAAGGAAATTAAAATTAGATTAATATTTAATCTTGTTGTTTTATCATTAACAACGGTTGGAACTATTCTTTTTGGGGTCTTAGCTTATGTTTCTTAATGAAAAAAAGCAATTTTGAAGTAAAATTCGAAAGGAACATTTAACATATGGCTTAATTGTCTTTCCATTTTTTCTTACCTTAGTAGTTATTTTAATTCCTTGTTTTAAAGTATTTAAAATGGAGGGATTTAAACTTTTAAAATATTTTCAATTTTTGTGAATTTTTATGCAATCAAATATAGTATTTATTGTTGTATTAAGTTTAGTATCAACATTACTATTTTGAACAGGATTGATTTTATGAATTGTATGTTTGAAAGAATATCGGAAAGTGCAAGTTAAAGATAGCAATTCTACTGAATATGGAACAGCGAAATGAATCGTAGATGAATTAGAGAAAAAAGGTAATGTTACTGATTTTAACGAATTATATCCTGCCAATACGGAAATAAATATACCCGGGTGAGTAGTTCGTTTTACCAAAACAAAAAATGATTTTGTTTTTAACATTAAAGCTAATACCCATGCTTTAGTTTTAGGAGCAACAAATAGTGGAAAGTCGCAAAAAGTAGTAATGCCCAGTGCGATTTATAATTCAAAAGTAGAATATGATCAAAAGCCATGTATGGTTTTTACAGATCCAAAAGGTGAATTATATAGTAATTTATCAAAGCCATTAGCAGAAAATGGTTATCAAGTTTTAACACTTGATTTACGTGATGCAAAATCATCATCTTCGTGAAATCCATTGGCCATTGCTTATAAATATTATTATGATGCAGTTACAATTGAACAACAAATTCGATTAGTTACATTTAATTCAATTGAGGATTTAAAAATAAAGTTAGATAATTATCAATGCTATGATCATGATGAACAATCTTGTGATAACTGCTTCAATAATGTTAGTAATAAAGTAATTGTCTTTGAGAAGATGTGATTCTATGATGAAGTTAAAGCAAACAAGTTCTGCGAGGCATTACGATTAGAATATCGGGACAAAGCAATTGATGAAATTAATGATTTAATCACAACAATTTGACCCTTAAAAGGACATGAAAATGATCATTTTTCAGCAATGGCTGGTAGTGTTGCTAAATGTGTAATGCTCGGAATGTTAGAACTACTAGTTAATGATTTAGATGCTTTGCCGTTAGAAATGTTTAATTTACCGACAATTGCGGTTTTATGTAGTGATCGTAAACGCTTAAAAACATGGTTTAATAAATTGCCAATAAAATCTTTTGCTAGAATAGTTGGGGCAAACGCCTTGGGAACAGGTGACAAAGAGCAGGGGTCAATCTTTTCAACGTTAGATAAAGGCTTACAAATCTATCAAGATATTGGAATTCAATCAATCGTTTGCAAAAATGATATTGATTTATTTCGCTTTACCGAAAAACCAAAAGCCTTGTTTTTAATTGTTCCCGATGAAAAAACAAATCGACATATTTTTGCCAGTTTACTAGTAACACAATTATATAAAGCTAATGTTGCAATTGCTAACGAAAGCAAAAATAAGCGCTTACCACGCGATATTCAGTTTTATTTGGATGAGTTTGGAAATATGCCAACAATTCCAAATTTTCAAGGATTTGTTACAGTGGCGCGAAGTCGGGGAATGTATTTTTTAATTATTTTACAAGATTTTAAGCAACTATATAAAAAGTATGGCCAAGAAGATGGTAGTGTGATTAAATCCAACTGTAGTTTAAACATTTATATTTCCAGTGGCGAAATTACGACAGCAAAAGAATATAGTGAGATGCTAGGAATTCAAACCGTTGAAGTAATAACTTATTCAACTTCTCGTGATCCAAAAACGAAAAAAATAATTAAGAATCCACCCCAAACTCGTTTAGAAGGGATGGAGTTAATTAAAGCGAGTGATTTATTTAAATTGAAAAATCCATATGGTGTTGTTTTCTCAGCAAGAGAAAATCCAGCTAAAGTTTATATGGAATCTAGTTGAAAATTTGCTAAGGAATTTAATTTGGGAAAAGAACAAAAACCAAAAACAATTAATACCGTTAATTTTTTAACAGATTATTATTTTGATTTATTTGCATATATCCCAGGAAAACTTGATGATAAATACGATATTTTAATTGAACAGGAAACTAAACGAGAAATTACTGAAGCAAAAAATGAAATCAATATTCCAAATATTAATAATCTCTTAGCTAAATCACCCCTTGATCGTACGCCCGAAGAACGTGCAATTGTTGAAAAATATCGCAATATTAAAACAAAATTGAACAAGGAACAAACCAAAAACTTAATCGTGGCAAAGAATAAACAAGATTTGAAATAAATCTTGTTTTTATTTTCTTTTGTAACTGGTAGATAATTTAAATAGTGTATATAAAAAATAGGGGAAATATATTATAATTTAGAAAACTTAGAATTAATTATTTACTTAATATAATAAGCCCGTATTTTAGAAAGGAAGAGGAAATGGAAAAAGAAATTACTTTTTGATTTGGTATAGTAGGTATTATTTCAGTTATGATTACTTTTATTGATATTGTATATTTACGATGAATTAAACATTGGTTAAACAATGTAAATTATTTAAGCAATAAATTAGCCAGAATAGAGTTGAAAATAAAAAAATATGATATATTAAACCACAAACAATGAATAAAGAACAATTTAATAATTTTATGCTAACAGAAACTATAAACCATTATATAGATGAAACAAAAATAGGAATTATCATAAATAAATGTATTTCATATTTATATCAAATAATTAAAGCAAATTATCCATATAATAAATTAATAAAAAAGAAATTAAAAATAAAATAAAGCAATTATATTTTTTTACAAATTGATATAAAAAAATTATTTATCTTTATATCAAGCTAGAATAATTGATTTTAATGGAATAAAATATCAATTAGGTTGAGAAATAATAAAAAATAAAGAAAATGATGAAATAAAAGATAAAAATATAATAATTTTAAATTGATGTATTTGAAAAATAAAAGATAATAATTGTTTAGAGTTAGTTCATATATATGTGAAAGACATTCAAATGACAATATTTCAGCCAAAAGAAACATTACTAGAGCATTGACATAATATTTTAGATAATGTAAATAACTTATCAGAAGAAAAATTTAAAAAATTGCTTACTATTAGAAGAACAATATAATTTTTTTCAATATATTTTCATTTTCCTATAAAAAGGATAAATGTCAAAGATTTTAAATAATCCTCGGTTGTCCGAGGAAGAGGGGGTAAAAAAAGTGCGCGCACATTTACGCCCTCTTGTTGAGCAAAAGCGCACTCAATTTTTACGGTAGATACCGTATAAAATTGATGTGTGCGCATGCTCCTTATCCTGCTTCTGAAATTACTACGTAATTTTGGAAGAATATGGGGTATAATATCTCTGTAGATGACCAATGACACATGTCAGACATTTTTAAATGTCTGACATGTGTTTTTTATATTGGTATATGACAAAATAAAAATTATGGAGAAATGCAGATATATGCCAAATTGAGCAATGGGAGAATTTAATATAAAAGGTCTAAAACAAGATTTAGTTCAATTTTTAAAAAATTGATTAAGTAATGATATTAAAATTGAAGAAATTGAAAATGGTATTAAAATATCACCGAATGGGCGATTATTAAATATTGCGGCAGAAGAAAAATTAGGACATATTACAGATCCAACATTTAATTCAGCAAGAGCATTTTTATATAGTAATGAAATTTTTGCTGATTTTTTAGAAGATACAACAAAAATGATTACTATTGAAGTATGTGGCGAAGCTGCTTGGTCTTGAACAGGACAAATGGATAGTACCTTTATACAAAATGCGCAAAATTTAGCTGAGAAATATAATATTGATTTTAAATGTTATTCTAAAGAACCTAATATGGGTTTTACAGAGACATTTGGTTATAGTAAAGAAACAGGTGCTTTTAATTATAGTGAAGATTATGAATTGGAAGATGAAGAGTTAGAACTATAAAAATAAAAGCCCACTCGTCTAGCAAGTGGGAATAGCTCTCATCTTATGAAAAAATTCATAACACTAAGATAAGTAAATAATATCATACAAATAGTAAAAAACAATAGAAACGAGGAAGAAAATGAAAAAAATACAAACATGGAGAGTTTATGAGGTGCAAAATCCAGGTGATTTAGATCAAACAGGAAAACAAAAACCACGAGCTTTTATTGCATTAGGACAAGGTCATAATCCTTATCAAACTTATGGATTATTAGCAACAACTTCATATAAAAATAATCAAATAGATGGTGAGTTAATAATTAATGATTTGTTAAAAAATAAAAAAACTAATAAGTTATTGCCTAATAATTTAGTCAGAATTTATAATTCTCATTTAAAAAGACCATTTAAAAATCAAAATGGTTATATTAATATTACATCCAATCATAAGAAAATTATTATTGAGCATTTTAAATTACAAAAATATCGAAAAATAAAGGAATTTAAATTTCATTCGTTAGATCAATTAGAAAATATTGACTATAACTATCAAGCTAATAGTTTAGTTAAAGGGATTGATCAAAATATTAATGAAGCATATAAGGCATCAAAAAATTTGTTAGATCAATTTAATCAAAAATATGTTGCAAGTGATAATACAATTACACTTGATCACAAAAGTTTTAATATACTTAACAAAGCATTTGAAGAATTACCATATTATCAAAATGAGTTAGCAAAAACCCATAAAAAGATTCAACATTTAGAACAGCAAGTTAAAGCACAACAATCTGAAATTATTGATTTACAAAACAAATTAGCAATTGAAGTAAGCCAAGATGATGAAATGGAAATTGAATAAATGAGCCAAAGTATTATTCCACCACAGTTAAAAAAACAAAAGTTAAAATTAAAAGATAATTTTTCCCTTTTAGATTTAGCTTTTGCGGTTGGTTATGCAATCATTTCATTTATCGTTGGATATAATTTAACTGTTTTTAGTACTTTAGTACGAATCATCCTTGGTGTTACAATTTTTATGTTTTTAATGTTGTCATTAATTAATTCTGAGAAATATAATGGTCGAATTTATATGATTATTATTCGTGGTTTCATTTTTTTAGCGAAAAAGAAAAAGTTTACAATTGATAGTAAAAATAATAATACATCACTTTTAATGCCTTATCGTAAGTTACATGAAACATGTTTGGAAACTTCAATTTTAGAGGGTGGTAAAAAATGATTTGTTGGTGCAATTGAAATTAAGGGCTTTAATATTACAACATTAGATTATTCAGAACAAGAGTTACGACTAAATCAGTTAAGTGAAGTATTTCGTTTAATTAACTGTCAAATTAGTTTAGTTAAGTTAGATAAGCCTTATAATTTAAATAAAAACATAAATTATTTAAAAGATATTATGATTAAGTTAAAAAATTTAAAAGAACTTAACATATTATCTGATAAAGCCTATAACAGTCGAATTAAGCAATTAAAAGGTTATGAAAGAATATATTCTGATCAGGGAGGAATTTTGGGTTATTCTGCAACCCAAAAAATGTTTATTTTATTTATTTATGATCGTGATATTTCTAAATTAAATAAAAATATGCGCTTAATAAAAGCTAAAATAAATGAAAGTAATTTACTTGCCGTTAACGTTAATAAATATGATTTAGTGAATACCATCAAATTAATTTTTAATCCTTATGATGAACCATTTTCAAACAAAGTTATTGATGAATATGCTACTAAGTTAAATGACTTATTAGCATTGGATAACATCACTTTTACTCAAAATTATTTTAAGATTAATGATGCCTATTATTCTTTAAAGGGGATTAAGGAATATCCAATATATCCAAATCATGGCTGAGGGGCAAAATTATGTACAACTGATAGTACAGTTATTTTTAATATTTCAAGTACTAATCATGAAGCAGTAAAAGAACAATTGCACCGAGCAATGGTTAACGCTAGAACGAATTTATTTTCAGTTAAAAAAACTGTTAATAAATCAGAAAAAGAGCATCAATATCAATCTTTTGAAAATTTAGTGCAATTAATTTCTGCTGGTGAAGAAATAGTAAAAAGGGTTAATGTGTTATTTTTGAATTATGGAGTTAATAAACCAAGTTTACGTCAAGCAGAAGAAAGTTTAGAACTTTTATTAAAAACACAGAACATGAAAATGGACTATCTTTTATTTAAACAAATTGATGGTTATAGTGGAATGTTACCAAAACCAACTGACCCAACAGCTTATACAAATTCGCACGAAATGCCATGTTCTACCTTAGGGAATTCATATCCCTTTATGAACAATGCTTTAGAAGACGAAAAGGGGCTCTTTATTGGTTATAACAGCACTGGGGATGTTGTTTTTTCTGACCAGTTTCGCCGGGGTGGTGATTATCAAAATTCAAACGCCTTTTTTATTGGAACAACAGGGGGTGGGAAAACAACAACGGTATCAAAATTTTTGAATTACCATATTGCCTTAGGAAGAAGGGTTATTATAATTGATCCAAAACGTGAGTTTGGTAAACTTTGTGATTATCATAATGGTAATTGAATTGATGTTGGAACTGGTTCAAAAGGGCATTTCAATCCTTTGCAAATTAACACAAACATCGATAAAACAATAGATATCAAAACAATCATCGGTGATCATTTGCAAGTATTAGAAACATTTTTTCATTTTACTCATCCATCGTTAAAAGACGAAGAAGTGGGATATTTAATTCAACGAATCTTAGATTTTTATATGAGTTTAGAAATTAATGATATTAATAAATTTCGGAAAATGAAAAATAGCGACTGACCAACTTTTACTGAATTAACTAAGTTTCTATTAACAATAAAACCAGATGTTGGTGAAGAAGAAATTTTAAATAAAATATCAAAAATAATAAAATATGATTTTACTGAATTTGGTAAGTATGCTGCGCTATGAAATTGTCATTCAACAATTAATTTGGGGGATAATTTATTAACTGTTTTGGATATTCAAACATTATATTCAAAATCGCAAGTTTTAAAAGCACAAATGTTTTTAATGCTAAATTTCATCCGTACTGAAATTAATAATAATCGTTTTAATACTAATAATGAAATTATTTTAGCGGTTGATGAAGCTCATATTGTTATTGATAAACAAAATCCCCAAGCTTTAAAATTTTTATTTGAAACAGTTAAAATGATTCGTGGTTTTAATGGGGGTGTGATGCTCGTTACACAAAATTTATCTGATTTTAAAGCAACCCCAGAATTAGAACGAGAAGCAACCGCTATTTTAAATAATGCCCAATATGTTGGGATTTTAAAATTAAAACAAAAAGACTTACATGATGTCAGTGAACTTTATAGTGCTTCAGGCGGTTTATCTGATAATGAAATAAGTTTTTGTGCCGGGGCTAAACGAGGCGATATGTTGTTTATGGTAACTGACTATAATCGTCATTGTTTACATGTTGAATTGTCTGAAGATGAACAAGCAGCATTTGGGATTAAATTAACTGAAAATTAATTACTTAAATATAAGGGAGTGAAACAATGAAACAAAAAAACAAGCAACCTGCAAATTCTTGTAAAATCCAATTAAAAATTTCAAAGAACATGTACAACCAATTACAGCAATATACTGATAAGGATCATTCCCTTGCTAATGTTATTCGTCATTTTATTAAAGAAGGAATGCAAAAACATGAAAAAGAAGACAACTAATGATTTAATAACAACATTAGCTATTAATTGTTCTTTAACTAAGAAAAAAGCAAAGGAAATAGTAAATCAAACTTTTCTGATATTATCAGATTTAGTTAAAAATAATGATGAAGTATTAATTGCTAATTTTGGTAAGTTTAAAACTTTAATTGTTACGAGAGAAGAAGTCATTTTAAATAAAAAGCAATTTAAAGTTATAACATCAAAAACTGTTTCATTTTCACCATCGCAAAAGTTCAATAAATATTTTCGAGGTGAGAGCAATGAGTAAAAAAGTAGTTGAGGTTAGATTTAAATTACGGAATTTAGATCAAATTAATGCCCATAATTTATTTATTGAAAGTAACAAAGCAAAATATAATTCGATCAATGAGCTGTTAACAATTCATTATGTTTCATCAATCCAAAAGCAAAATTTAGAAAACAATATCGATTTAGTGCAAAATATTGTTCGTGAAGAAATTTTAAAGGCGACTAAATTATTATTAAAAGCTGATAAAAATTATACTGATGATTTAATGTCATTGTTACTTCAACAACAAATTGTAACAAATTACAGAACAAGATATATGTTTAATATTTTAGCAAAACAATTAGGTGTTGACTTAAATTTATTAAATAACCCAGGTGAAAACAGTGAATTATTAAATGAAATTGATTGTATTAAAGAATTTGAAGAACAATTAAAAACTGATTATGATGTTTGAAAAGATTTACGACGAAAAGAAAGGGAAGGTATTAAATAATGAAAAATATTAATTGAGCAAAAGTTTGACAAATATTTTTAGTTATTTTTCCGTTAATTATTGCTATAATTTTACCAGTTATAAATTTAATAAATGTTTTTAATAGAAAGGATTATAGCAATATGTCAACAGGAGAAATTATAACAATTGTTGCATCAATTGTTGTCCCAATCGTGGTCTCAATTGCGGGAGTTATTGGCTCAGTTTGATTATCAAATCGGAAAGTAAAAAACAAATTATCAAAAGAACATAATGAAATTAAAAACTTAATTGGATGTTCTGAAGGTGAAAATTTACGGGCATATTTAGGTACCGGAACTGGTGAAAATATTAAAGCAATTTTAATTGCTTCAAAAGAAAGTTTAATTACTCAAACCCATGAATTAGAAAAAATATTAGCAATTTTAAAAGAACGTAGTGATCGGAATGAACATTATCAACCAAATAATTTTAAAGAAAGTGTTGCCATAATTACTAACACGATAACTGAATATGGTCAAAAGATAGATAATTTAATGAAACAAATTGAAGATTTAAAAGATCAAAATCGTTTCTTAAAGGATGAAAATCAAAAACTACATAATAAAATTAATGATTTATCGTTGGATGAAGGTATGTCATTGTAAAAACTCGCCAAAGGCGAGTTTTTTTGTTTAAAATATTTTGAATTAATATGTATTATTTTATAGTTTTATAATAACTTCTTTATATTAAGTTATTGTTTTCTAGTATGGCGATCATTTGGTTTACAAGTTGGACAGTTAGTACATTTACTATTCCCTTCGTTATGCTGTGCTCCACTTTTTTTACAGCTACAAGTACAAGCCATACATTGTAAAATACAATCAGGGCTTCCCATTATTGTTGCTCCTTTCTAAAAAATTTAATAAATTAAATAGTAATATTTAAGATATTTATCCTTTATCTCATATTCTTATTATTTCAACTTTTTAGAGTTATGTCAATAAAAGTACTAGTATATTTAAATTTTATTTCTCATTGTAGATTATAAAAGCGAGTGTCCTAATTCTATTAATTAATTCACAATATAGAATATAATTTTTTCTAAAATAAATATATAAAAATAAAAAAGATGCTATAAATAGCATCTTTGAGTGCACCGAAGTTACGTACTTAACATACGCTTAGGATTTACCAACTTAGCCGATGTCTTACCTTAGTTAAATTATATATTATTATTATAAAATGTAAATAGTTTATATAACTTTTTAATTAATATTACTGCTTGTAGATTATCATAATAAGTGCAAGTTTATATAAAGTAAAAAAATCATATGTTATACTTTTTACCACTAAATAGAAAAAATAATAAATATGAATTATAAACATTTTTTCATAAAAGAATGAACATTACTTGAAAGTTATAAAATTCAAAGATGAAAAAATCGTGAATGTGGCCTAACGGTTAAATTGGAATTCCTTCAGTTGGAACAAATTAAAACGCTATAAAGTTAACAAATACATTGTAAAACGAACAATATTACATTATAAATATCAACTTTAAAAATCCAACAATTATGAAATATGTTAAATCATTAGTATTGGATAATGGTTCCGAATTTACCATGTGAGAAAAATTTGAATAAATTGTTGGTATTCCAGTTTACTTTACAACACCAGCTTCACCATTAGAAAAAGGTGCTATTGAACACAAAAATAAATTATTACGGTAAAGATATCCTAAAAATAGAGATTTAAATAAATACAGTAAAGAATATGACAAAGAAACAATGCTTTTATTAAATAATCCAGCAAAAAAAACTAAACTTTAAAACACCTTTAGAAGTGTTTAAAATGTTTAGTCCTTATTTTGATTTAATAAAAACTTACCCTTAAGTTGACAATCTACCAGATATAATAAAAATTATCAAAATTATAGTTTATATAATGTCATAATGGTAAAATTGTGAAATTTACCTTTTTATTATTTCCAAATTCATTAATATAAAGATATTTAGTATTTACAATAAAATCAGCATATTGAATTAATAAAGTTTGCTCTGATTTTTGTATACTACTTTGAAATAAAATTTAACTGTATCAGAGCATAATGAAAATTCAGTATTTAAATATTCTTCAAGAAATTTTAATTTATTTACTGATATATTTCTATTATCACAATATAAATTAATCTCACATTCTTCAACATTATTTTCAATACAATTATTTACTATTGATTTAGATAAAAATACATTTTCAAGTAATTTCTTTACCAAATAGTTATAAACTATAGTAATATTCCTGTTTTTTGATGTTTCTTTATATTTAAGCATATTACATGAAATAGAAACAAACTCTTGGTTATAATTTTTTAATTTTTGAAAAATAAATTGTTTTTGTTCTAGATTAGTATCCTTTGCTTTTAGTTCTTTTTAATATCTTGACCAATTTTAATTTTAATTTTTTTAATACACTCCTAAAATTTTTTTAATTTTATCTTTATTATTTTTGTTAACAAGTATTAAACCACCTATACTGAAATAATGAGTATTAATACCACCAGATTCATCAATGTAAAAATCTATTTTCATATGTATTACCTCCAACTTATATAACTATAAATTTATATCTTAATTATATTATTTTTAAACTTATATAAAAACCTAAACTATTAAACTTTTTATAAATTTATGAATTAAAAAATATTATTGTAAATTTAAATACTATATTATGTTTATTTTCTTATTTAACTTAATTCTATACTAATTTTTATAGTATAATATTTGTGTAGATGACCAATGACACATGTCAGACATTTTATGATGTCGCGCATGTGTTTTTTATATTGGTATATGACAAATAGTCTAAATAATTTAATAATCATTGATATTTAAGAACATGGAGGAATAAGATATGACAGAACAAAACACAACACCAAAAAAACAAGAATATGACAACTTTTTAATTAAGAAGGAACGAATTATCAAAGCAATAGCACCAGCTTTAGTAACATTGCCCGATGGAACAACAAAAGAAACAAAAGCTAAGTATTTAATTCGTTTATCAGAAAAAGAAACATTCTTTTATCCGCAAAATTCAGTTTTTCCTAAAGCATTAGCTAATGATGGAGAGCATTTATTAAAAGAAACTTCAACTTTGGAAGAAGCGGATTATGCTCAAATTTCATATCCAAAAAACAGTAAGGATTGGGATAAAGTAAAAATTTCTACGTTTGAAGGAAATGATGAACAAGGAAAAGCAATTTATAAAGAAAGAGATTGTGCTTTAACAGGATTAAAAACTCACTTTAAAGAGGAAACTGCTTTAATTTGAGATGAAATGCGTAAAGCAAAAGAAGAATTTTTAGCAAAACAAGATGTCAGTAACAGCAGATAATGCTCCTACTGATTCAATTTCATTCGATGGTGATGATGCCATTTTATGAGATTAAAATAACTTAATTATTTAGACTAATAAGGACCTTGTATTTTCAAGGTCTTTAATTTAAGAGGAGAAATATCTCATGAAAAAGGTCCTATCAATTATTAGTACATTAGGATTGATGGTTATTGGCACAGCAAGTTTAACGGCATGTAATGATAATTTATCAAGACCAAAATCAATTTCACCCAATCCAGATCCACCACCAATTACACATGATATAAAATATTATCAAAATTTATATGATGCTACTTTAGTTGATTATAAAATAACAAAACAAGATATTGATGATTTACAGTCAAAAGAAATGATTGAACAAATTTGTGATGGGGGTGTGTTAATTTGTGCGGAACTACAAGAAATGATTGATGTAGCTAAGGTTGAATTATATCAGTATAATGTAATTTTAAGTGATTGTCAGTATCAAATTTTATCTTTACAGTACAACGGTAATTTTAGTGATCCAACAATTAAAGTTAAAGCATTAGGATTTTTAACAGATAAATTAACAACGTTATCAACCATTAAAGCAATTATGTTGCTTTATCCAACAAATTATACCCAAAATGATATTAATAAAATTAGTGCTCAAATTTCTACTGTTCAAGATTTAATTAAAAATTTGTCAGCATAATGGTAAATACTAAATTAATTCATATTGATAAGAAATTGTTGTTATTTAATTAAATTATATCCTAATTTTCATAGTATAATATTTCTGTAGATGACCAATGACACATGTCAGACATTTTTAAATGTCGCGCATGTGTTTTTTATATTGGTATATGACAATCATAAAAAATAATTATAAAAAATATGAAGTAAATAAAAGAAGAGGAGAAAAACAAAATGAATTTTAATTTAGTCAAGGAAAAAATAGAAAGTGCTGTTAATAATACATTATCACGTTTACAAGAAGAAAATTTAGTAAATAAAGTTTTACATAATGATTCAGATGTTAGTTTACGTGATTTAGTTCACGAAGTATGTGATACAGATTTTATTCGTTATGATGAGCAAGATGTTTTATCGGCATATTATGAAGAAAATGATCGTGATCGCAGTGCAAACGAAAATTTTTCAGAAGCATATGGTAAATATATTTTAGAAGTTGAAAATAAATTAATTGAGAAAGTTAATGAAATTACCGGAAATAATGTTGAAACCACGGATGATTTTGAAAGAGAATAGGAGGATAAAATATGGCAGAACAAAACGCTGTTAAACCAAAGCCTTTAATAATATATGAGGTTCATGAGGTGGGTTTATTTGATAAGGATGGCAACTATGATGCTAATGCTAGTAAATTACTTTATACCTTTACAAATTATGATGATGCAGAATCTGAATTAAATTATCAAATAGAATATGGTGGTTATGGCCCTGGTAAATTAGAAATCATCAAAGATAATATCGATTATGATATTAATTGTAATGAAAATTATTTAAAAACACTTGCTCATCAGAAAAAAGTCAATGAACAATATCAAAGATGATGTTTTGAAGACATTATTGTAGATTTAATTCGTGATTTTACAAAAAATGAAATTGGTGTTGCAAAGATAAGTACGGAATTATTAAAAATTGGGTTTAGTTCAGAACAAGTTCTTGCATATGAAGAAAATGTAAAACCTTTTATTAACAATGATAATTGAGTTGCAATGGGGGAATTTTTTAAAAAACAAACCCCAAAATATGGTTTTCAACTAAATGAAAAAGATGCATCTTTTAAAGAATATGAAATGGAATTTAACAAGTATCTAATAGCCAAAGAATTACAAAATAAGACTTTTGAAAATGAGCAAAATACAATACCAAATTCAGATGATTTTGAAAGAGAATAGAAGGTGAAAAAATGGCAACATGTAATGACTGCAATCAAAAATATGAACTTAAAAATAATTATACTTACACTGATCTTTGCCCCAACTGTTTTTATAAAAGAGAAACTGGAAATGATTTTACGTATGAAGATATTACCGTATATCAGTGATATGAGCTAAATAATAAAAATAAAGTTGTTGATTTTGAAAGAGAATAAAAGGAGGGAAATTAAAAAATGCAATTTATGTTAAATCTATTAGCGGATACCCCGGATTTTTCGGGCACAACTAAATTAGTTGTCTTATTGTTAAATGCGATTTTAACACCAATTTCAATTATTGCCGGGGCTGTTTGTATCCTTTATATTATTAAGCATGGCTTAAAAATTAAAAAATTTGCCGATGATCCTGAACAACGAAATATTCAAATTTATGCTGTTTGTTGATGTATCTTTGGTTTGGCACTGTGTATTTTTGCCCCAATCTTTGTAAATACCATTTTACCAGAGTTAATTAATGGAGCAGGTGGGTATGAGCCCCCATCAAAGTAACAATGGAATTAACTAACTATTTATATTTAATGGGTATTACAGATTGGATTGGTGACGCAATTTTAAAAACAATGTGAAAAATATTTGTTGAAGGACCGTTGGGCATAGTTTCGGTATTTGATCAAGTGTTGCGATTTTTATCTTCGGGAATAGTTTTTGATTTATTGTTTAATAGTGAGCGCCAATTTTCGTTTGCTAACATTCCAACTGCTTTTTGACAGTTTGCAATTGTCGCCGTCGGATTGTTAGTTATTATCTTTATTTCCCAGTTTTTAACGCTCCAATTCAAGGAAGCTGGTGAAATGAAACCCAAATTAATGTCTTGTTTAAGATATACCGGATTAGCAGGGGTATTTGTCTTTTTTATTCCGTTAGGATTTTTCTTTGTTAATGCCATAATTACTTGATTTGTTTCCATTCTAAATACAGTGTTTGGGACAAGTGGCATTAATTTAGCAGATACCTTATACTGAGCCGGAAACATTAATGGGATGGGTGGGACAGTTACCAATTACAAACCACCAGCAAATATTGGTGACTGAAGTATTATTGTCCAGATATTTGCAGTATGATTTGTGTTAATAGCGATTGCTATGCTCGGATTAGCTTTAACCCAAAAAGTGTTTGAACTCCTATTTCTCTTCTTAGTATCACCGTTAGTAATGGCGGGAATGGTCCAAGATGAAGGAAAACGAGCATTAACTTGAAAAGATATGGTTTTATCGAAAATGTTAGCTGCTTCAGCAACCTTGGTGGCATATTATATTTATATGTTATATACCACTGTTATTTCTAATCCTAATTTTGGACCATCAGACTTTCCCGGTTATGCGAAAATGTTATTACGTTTAATTTGCTTACTTGGTGGGGCCTTAGGAACATGAGGAATTACTGTTATTATTGCTAACTTTATTGGCGAAGGTGTTGGGGCAATGGAAGGAATGAATTCGATTCGAACAACAATGGCTGGTGGTTTATTTGCCGCTGGTGCTTCGAAAATGGTTGGGAAAGCTTTAGGGTTTGCTAAATCAAAAAAACAATTAAAATATGAGAAGAAACATGGTTCTAGTGGGATGATGGGACCGACTGCTGATTCATTAGCAAGTAACCAGAACAATAGTGGAATTGATCCATCGGGAATTACCAAAATGCGAAGTCGAAGTGGTGCCATCGGACTATTAGGCGCAGTAGTTGGTGTTGGGGCTGCTTTAGCCGGAAAAAGTATTTGAGCGATTAAAAATGGGTGAACTAGTGCCAAAGATACAAGCGGAATTGTTTCAACCAAAAATGGTATTGATGTTAAACGAAAAGGAAAAGTTGGAACATACGCTCGTAAATTTGGTAAGGCAGTTGGTAGCGGTTTAGCAGCCCCATTTGTTGGAACTGGTCGAGCAATTAAAAAAGCAACCAAAGTTGGCTGAGATGCAGCTGGCGAAGTATTTGTTGGTGAAGCCAGAAAAGGTTATAAACGTGCTAGTGAAATTCCACAGGAGATTAAAAAAGCTAAAATTGAAAAAATCCGAGTACGTGAAACTAAAAAAATGAAAAAATCTAAAAAGAAAAACTAGAATTTATGTAAAATTCTAGTTTTTTATATTATAATACAATCAAATATCAACTGTATTAATCATTATTAATTTATAAAGGAGAATGAAATATGGGTATTAAAAGTTTACTTGGTGGTGAAGTCAATTATAAGGCAATTGATAGACACTATCAAAAAGAGTATAAAAAGTTAGCAGAAAAACAAAAATTTATTAATTATTCTGATAAAAATCATTTTAAACTAATAGAATTAGTTGGACCAGAGAATTTCGTTAATAAAGTATTTGAATTTGGAAATAAAGATATTGAAACAACAGAATTATTACTTAAAGAATTTTTTGAACGTCATCCAGATGCTATTCCACCAGAATACAATCCTTATTATGTTAATTCAGAAATTAAACAGGATAGTAGTAATGATCTAGAAGCATTAAAATTAAAAAAAGAAATCCTTGAAATGGAATTAAAACTAAAAGAATTGGAAAATAGTAAGTAATTACTATTTTTCCCATGTAAGTACTTAAATAAACTCTTATTAATTAACAGAATAGTGAAGTGATTTAATGACAACAAAAGAATTGGAAAATATCAAACCTTTGTATGCAAATACAGTTAATAATTTTTTAAGTGATTTAAAAGAATATGATACTTTAAAAGTTTTATTGACAAATAAAGCTAAAGAACTTGGAATTGAATCTAGATTTAATATAGCAGAAAAAAATTCATGAAATAGAAATATGCAATATATTAAAGAACTTTTATCAAATGTACATCCAAGTACATCTATTTTATTAGAATTACATAATAATTTGAATTTTAATGGTAGCATCGGTACAGCTAAGTTTACACCTAAAAATCTATAGAAACAGTTATAATTAAATAGTGAAGGTGTAACAAAATGAAAAAATATCAAAAATACTCAAATGAACTAAAACAGGAAGTTGTAAAGCGCTTTAAAAATGGTGAATCAGCAATTAAATTAGCAAAAGAATTTAATTTATCAGTGCCTGTTTTAGTTTATGAATGAACAAATAAAGATTTAAAAAATAATTGTTGTGAATTAAAAGAAGCTGATCAGAATGTTGTTAAAATTAAATTTCTTGAAGAACAATTAAAACTAAAAGAAAGAGAGTTAGCTCTTAAAAATAAAGAATTGCAGAAAGAACAATTACGGGCTGAGTTCCTAAAAAAGCACATTCCCTCTGACAAGAAGTTATGTCAGAGGGAAAAGACAACAGAACAAATTTTATGATGAAAATCTAGATAATATTAATAAACTATATGATTGAAGGAATAAACTTTATGCTCATATTGGGGAAGAAAAGAAATAGTTATATTAGATAAGTTAATATAACTTATAGATAAAATTACTGTTAAGGAGGGATAAATAATATGAAATATTGTAAATGTAATAAAAACAAAAGTGAGTTTAAATCAGAAAAAGAACATCAACAAATTTTAGAAAAAATAATTTTAACCTTTAACGAATATTCAAAAGATTTAAAAAAGGGTTCAGAATTTAAAGATGATTTTGTCAAAATAATTAATGAAGATGAAATTAAAATAAAAAAAAATTGAGATTGCTTAAAAATAACAATAATAATGAAGGATGTTTTAGTTTGTATGTAAATAATAATAAAATAACAGATTTAGTTTTTTTGAATTTATTTGAAGATGAAATAAGAAAGGGAAAAAACTCAAAGATTAATACATTTGTAAAAGAGATTCATATAATAGAAAAATTTATTAGTTTAAATTCAGATTATAATTGAGATAATGTTTTTATTTTTGAAGGACCTGATTTTTTATATAGTAAAAATGAAGAAATAATAGCTATAGAAGTTTTTTGATCTGCAGATAAGGGATATTTTAAATTGGAGGATGAATTCATAACTAAAAAACTTAAATGTCAAAATATAACACCAGTGTTAAATATTGATTTAATAGATCAAATTAAGAAAGTTTTTAACAAACATTTTATGAAATTAGAAACATATTTAAGTAAAATTAAAAATAAAATAACTGAATGTAATAATGGACTAAGTAGACTAAGTAATAAAAACATAATAAATTTTTGTTTATAACTCAGCAGGGATATTTATTATCTAAAAAAATTAAATGTTTAACAATAATTAATTATCTTAATTCAAAAATATCTATTTTATTAAAAACAATATTAATTTAGAGTTTGTAATTAATTTTGAAACTAGCAATGATCAATTTATATTTTTATGCAAAATGATGAATTTTATGTAAAAATAAATATTGATGAAATTGAAAATATGAATAAAGAGATAAATGGGATTTTTAATAAAAATAATTTGCCATGAATTTTTAAGAAATAATTTATATATAAGATATTTTACATCCATTTATAGAAAGCAGATAGAGTAAAATGGAAAAATATTTGTTTATAACATCATTTGTAATAATAATTCCATTTTATTCTATAACATTTACCCAATGTTTATGTACAGACTATAGTATGTAAGGTAAATATGGAACTTGATTTAATTCATTATGAAAAGGTATTTGTTCAAGCCATAGCAAAAGAAATTAATAAATAATATCAAAATATGGTGCAAGCCATATTTTTTGTTATAATATGCCTAGGTAGCAACATATATATTAATTTTGAAAAAGGAGAAATATGGGTATAAAGATTAAATATTTTTTGTTTTGCAAAAATTATTAATCTTTTTAAATAAAATTTATGGAAGGAAAAAAAGAAAATAAATTATTATTATGAAGAAAATACTAAGTTTATTGAGTGCTGTCACTTTAGGAATATCAGTAGTAACTCCAGTTGCCGCATGTAATAACAAGAATAGTAGCGGACTAGATAAAGGAATCCAATCAAAACCAGATGAACCGCCGGTTACTTATGATATAAAATACTATCAAGACCTATATGATATTACTAAAGTCAAATATGATAATAAAAAACAAAATATTGATGAATTAAAAGCACAAGCAATGATTGCTCAAATTTGTGGCGGGGGTGTATTGATTTGTGATGAATTACAAAAAATGATTGATGTAGCTAAGGTTGAATTATATCAGTATAATGTAATTTTATCTGATTGTCAGTATCAAATTTTTTCTTTACAGTACAACGGTAATTTTATTGAGCCAACGATTAAAGTCAAAGCATTAGGATTTTTAACAGATAAATTAACAACACTATCAACCATTAAAGCAATTATGTTGCTTTATCCAACAAATTATCGTCAAAATGATATTGCTAAAATAAATACTCAAATTGTAATCGTTCAAAAATTAATTATGAATTTATCAAATTAATGTCAAAATGCAATTGAAAAATTAGAAATATTAAAACTAAAAAATCATTAAAATGGAATTAAAGTTAAAAAAGTTATAAAAGGAAATTATAATTTTTAAAATTTTAAATTAAGCATATAGAAAGTTAGGAAATAATTATGGCAAAAGATAATACATTAAATAAAAACAGTTTGGAATTTAATATTGAAACAGGAAATAAAGATCAAGACAAAATAATTGGACCAAAAGCAAAAAATATTAAAAACTCAGAAATTCATACAACCATTCACCAGAAAGACTATCAAGAAATGTACTTAAATTTAAAGGAAGAAAATATTGAGTTAAGAGGTGAAATAAAAGATTTAAAAGAAAAACTTAATTGTCAAAATAATTTTATTTTAATTAAAATTTTTACATATATATAGGTAGCTCTCAATATTTAATAAATTTTATAGAAAAATTAATTGAAAGAAAGATTAAGTTTATTAAATATGATTCAAACGGTATTGACAAAATTACATATGAAACTAATATTCATGTTGAAAAGGATAAATGAAAAGAGGCTAAAGTGCTATTTGATGAAATTACTTCTAAAGATAAAATAGGTGACTATTTTTATATGGGATAATTATATCCAACGATAAATAAAGTACATATTAGACATAATTGATATGCCAGAATGATTGAATTTTTGAATAAGGCCGAATATGATAAAGTGAATAAAAGTTGGTTTGCATATCGCAACGATTTATTACAGTGATCTAATTGAGGGGATAAAAAATTAGTTTATAAACCACCAGCATTGTTAGAGTATAAAAGAACACTTGCTGGAAAAGGATATTATGAAATTAAAACGGAAGTTTTAAAAGAAGCTATCCAATTTTGACGAAATAACTATGAAATAAAATGAATGAATAGAATGTAAGGAGAAAAAATATGAGATATCTACAAGTAAAAAACTATCGCTCAATAGAAGATGGAATATTTAATTTTGGAAATATTAATTTTTTTATTGGTGATAATAATACAGGAAAAACATCAATTTTAAAATTAATAAATGCCATACATAAAAATGAGTATTTAAATTTTAATGGAACATATTTATCAGAATATTTGATGAATGATTTTAGAATTAATAATAAACCAATAGAAGTATTATATGGAACATTTCAAATAAATGATGAAGATAACAATTCAAATAAGAATTTAAAATTTCCAACTTTTGAATTTTTAACTATAGATACAGTGAAAGATTATGATAAACCACTAATTAAGAAAATAGTTACTAATACAGATGTTGAGGAAGATAGTGCAATTTGTGAATTTTCTATAAATTACGCTTTTGATTCTAACAAGGAATTAAATATAACAAAAATAATAATGAAAATTTTTTTATATAATATGGCATCATTGAATTTTGACTCAAAAGATAATAATCTAGATGCTATTAATGAATTAAAGAAAATTATTAATGATGATAAAAATTGTAAATATTATAAAGAAATTGTTCTGATAATAATAAAATTAATAAAATTATGATTGAAAATATTAATAACAATTTTATTAATGATGTAAATAAAAATGATGAAGAAATTTCTAGAAATCATTTAGATTATTTATTTTTACTTAATCCAAAAACTAAATTTGATATTGGAATATTAGAAAATTATTTTTCATTTTATTATTCAGAAATAAATGATGCTATAAATATAAAAAAACAAACATTAAAAATGATGAAGAAAATGATTCATCTGAATTTAGAGTATTTCCAAGAATGAGATTTTTTAGTCGGTTTGATACACCATATTATATTCATTCTCTGCGTCCTGAATTTAAAAAAGTATATTTATCTGATGATTTTAAAAATAAGGATGATATTTTAGCACAAGCTCTAAAGTTAATTAAAGATAATAAAAAAATCACTGAATATGTAAATGATTTTTTTAAAAAAACAGAAATGTTGCAAGAAATTGTAGTAAAACCTGAAAAAATTTGGGGTTATGACATTGTTGTTCCAAGATATATTGACTATAATGATAGAACAAAAGAACAACAGTTTAAATTATCAATAGCAGGTATGGGTATATCTCAAATATTGCCAATATTAACTAGTGTCTATAATAATAAGATGCAAAGATTCATAATAGAACAGCCCGAAATTCATTTGCATCCAAAAGCACAAGCTGAATTTGGCAATGTACTATATAACTATTATACAAAAATGAAAAAGAAAACAATTAGAGGTGGAATATTAGCTAGACAATTATTTATAGAATCACATTCGTTATATATTCTTAATAGATTAAGAACTTGTTTTTATCCAAATGAAAAAAATAGTAATGAAGTATCTTTAGAAAATATTACAGTATTTTATTTTTATAAAAATAAAAATCTTTTGTTACTCAAATAGATAATATTTATCTTTTATCTAATGGAAAATATAGAGGAAATTCTCAAAAAATGAATAGTTTTTTTATAACAGAATCAAAGAAAGTTTTAGGTTTAATTACGGATGAAGAGAATAATTAGTTTAATTAAAGGTAGAAAAATTATTTTAATAGATACTTGTATTTGATCATATTGTTTAGGATCAAAAAAATATATAAATAAAAATGTTATTTCTTCGTTTGAAAATTTATTATTAAATGGAGGTAATAAATTTGTTGGAATATTACCAGGCTCAAAATTAAAATCAGAATTTAATGATTATTTGTTAGATTATGATAGCTCATTATGTGATTTGTATGGATTTTATACAGATAATGAAGACTCTTTAGAAATTATAGAGACAAATAGAACTGAAACTCAAATATTTGATAGTCAAGTTGAAAATTTCATTAATAAAAATGAATTAAAGAAAACATTATCCACATAGATATTATGCAGATCCATATATAGTTTATGGAGTGTATTTATTTGGTTGTGATTTTATAATTACATATGATAATGATTTAATTGATCAATTGAAAAATAAATATTATAATTATTTTCCAAGGGCTAAAAATTTAATTTAATTGAAAAAAAGCAATTAATTTCTCAATCATTTGACTTTATAACACATATGATATAATATATAAGCATAAAATTAAAATGCTAAAAGCAGGAGGGCAAATTAAAATGAAAACAAAAAAATCAATTATAATAGAATTAGAGGAAAATATCATTAAGCCTCAAAAATAATTGAAAAATTTGTATATAAATTTCTAAATCTTTATTAAATTTTATATTATTTATAATGTAAAAAATAACATTATTAAAGTGGTTAATTTACCTATGGTAGAAATACAGTAGTTGACTTGCGTTAGGAAGTCTTCATAAAAGAAAATCGAAAGATTTTCTTTTTATTTTTTATAGTATAATATTTATGTAGATGACCAATGACACATCGGTTACACGTTTTTGTGTACCGATGTGTTATTATATTGGTATATGACAATCATAATAAGGATCAATAATGATGTTAGAGGTTTTTAGAGATTATTTAAAATTGTCAAAAAGAGGACGGAATTATATCGCAATTTGCCCCTTTCATAGTGATTCACATCCTAGTTTGTCGGTTTCTGTTGAAAAACAAGTTTGGCGTTGTTTTGTTTGTAATATTGGTGGTTCTGTTGAATATTTTGTTGCTAAAATGGAAAATATGCAAATTAATGCTGCAAAAGAACTACTTTCTACAAAATATAATTTAGAGCAAAATTTTATTGCAAAAGAAGTAAAGGCAATCCCGCAAACCGAAAAGGACAAGTTATATCAGTTAAATTATTTAACCATGTTATTTTTTAAAAATACTTTAAATACTTTACCCGGGAAAGAAGCAAAAGATTATTTGCATCACAGAGGCTATGTTGATCATACAATTAATGAATTTGATTTAGGATATGCAAATAATGATGATTTACTTAATTTTTTAATTCGAAAAGGGTATAGTAAAACAGAGTTAATTACAGCGAATTTAGCTAGATATAATTACCACAATGAGTTAATTAGTGTTTTTAAAAATCGGATTATGATTCCAATTAAAAATGCAAATCACCAAGTAGTTGGTTTTTCTGGTCGTGATATGACAAATGAAAGTTCAATCAAATATCTAAACACTGCTGAAACACCAGTATTTACTAAAAGTAATATTTTGTTTAATTTAAATAAAATAACAAAAGAACACAAAGAAATTACCTTAGTGGAAGGATATATGGATGTAATATCATTATTTCAAAAACAAATTCCAGCGGTCGCTTTAATGGGGACTAATTTATCAAAACATCAAATTTCATTATTATCGCAGCGTTTTGATAAAGTTAATATTTTTCTCGATAATGACAATCCCGGAAAATTAGCTAGTGAAAAAATTAGTAACTTATTAATAAATACAGGATTAACAGTAAAAACAATTGAAAATAATAGTCAATACAAAGATGCCGATGAAATTTGTCAAAGCAAAAACTTTGAATTGTTGAAAGATTTATATTATGAGGAAGTGGAATATGAACTTGGATAAACATAGTGGTTATGAACATACCGATCAAGCAGTCCCGGTTATTTGAAAAATAATTCGGTTTTCAAAAAACAGTGAGAAATTTCAATCAAAGCGAAAATATTATAAAAGTGGGGACTATTGAAAATATATTACTAGACCAGAAGCATTATGCAAGTGTTGTTTAAATAATGATAAATTAAAAGATTTAAAAACTACCGATTCACTAAAAGACTATAGTAAACAAATAAATGAAATTACAAAAAATGCTGATAAAAAAGACACTGGAATTTATGCTAACGGCAATAAATTAACATCCACAGAAGCAAACGAAATGAGTAGTAAAATTAAAAACTTAGAAGAAAATCAGTTACTCTGGGATTGTGTATTAAGTTTTTCAAACGATTTTGAAAAAGAATACAATTTGCATAATCGTGAACAAATTGCTGAAGTAATTGATTCTAATATTAAAAAGTATTTTCGTAAGGCCGGACTAGATACTAACAACTTAGATTATTGATTTGTTGTTCATGATAATACTGAAAATATTCATGCTCATATTGGTTTTATGGAAAAAGAGCCAAAATCATTAGTAAAAGGAAAAAGTGAATTTAAATATCGTGAATTGGGCAAAATTGCTGAAGAAGCTAATGAGTATTTTCGTTTTCAAACTCAGCAATATGTTGAGAATAGACGTGAGTTTTTTAAAGAGTTACGAACAAAACGAGATGAAATAACTCCAAAATTTCGGATGCAAGTTCATAATGACATTAAAAATAATTCAGATGAATTAACTACTTTAATTAAAACTTATTTAACAGATGCTCCAGTGCATAAAAATGGCAAGCATTTTAAATATGCAGAATTATATCAAACAGCACCAGAAAAACAATTACAACTTCGTAATATTGTTGACTATGCAATTCAAAACAATGATGATTTAAAATTTCAGGTTGATGACTATTTGATTCGTCTACAAACTCATCGTGATCAACTTATTAAAGACAATGAAAATAATAAAACAGCAGTTGATAAAGCAAATAAATGATATTGAAAAGAAATTTATGGAGATGGATTGTATCGAAGATTAGCTAATGCTTTTTTAAATACTTTGTACTTTAAACCAAAACATGCAAAAAAACCAAAATATCCGCCAGGTTTATATGAAGGAATAAATAAACCTTTTGATTGAAAATATAATTCATTATCAAAACTAACTTATGAATTATCACAGCAATTTGGTTTAGCAATGCAAAACGCCATGAATAATTTTAGACAATTACAAAATGAAATTCATAATGTTAATAGTTATGATATGAAAGCAAAGGGGGAATAATATTTTGAAAATTTTATTATCAATATTAACTTTAAGTATGTTAATAACAACACCATTATTACCATTAAGTACAAAACAATTAATTACAATGTATAGTAGTTTACGAGGAACTCCATTTCATCCTGACATTAAAATTACTAATACTGATGAAAACAAAAACAGTCAATCAGGAAACTTAGACCATTCCGTAAAAGAAACTTATCTTGGATATACTTCAATAATATGGACAAATTATGCTAATTCTTGAACACAATTTAAACAATACTATAAAAGAATTACCTTATACACATCAGGGTATGTAGATGGGAAAAGCGCTTCTAAGAATACTTTTGGTTATACTTATATTACAGTTGCTAATATTGAACAACGTTCAAGTTGACATAGTAATGCCACTTTAAGAGCAAGTGGTTCTTCATATTGTCTTGCTTATACAAGCCATAATTTTTATTGAGGTAGTTATGTTCAAGCAGGAGCATATTATGATGCAATAATTAATGGTAATACAATTAAACTAATGTTTTATTTATGAACAAAAGGATATCAATATGGTAGTGGTTCGGTTTGAACAGAGGCATATATTAAGTTATCTGGAGGAATTATTCATTCATCATGAAATTTAGATACAATTAAAAATAATTTGAATAATGCTTTGTCAAATACTATTAATTTAGTTTCAGATTATTCGGGAGCAATTGATGATAAAAGAAATATTACAGATCCAACAAAAAAAGGTAATGATTTAACAACAAAGATAAATACAATTATCAACAATGTTTTAGGCGATGAATATTATGCTTGAAAACAGTATATTCAACCGTATTCCTTCAATAATTCAACAAGACAAGCAGCAATAGTTATAAAATTTATTAATCCAACTTCGCAACATCAAGAAGTTTGAACATTTACGACACCAATTAAAATCACATTGTCTACAAGTTATTGGGCAAAATTACTAAATGAAAGATTGCATATTATGCCTGGGCAAATTGTTAATCCCCAAGATTCAACAAAAGGAATGGTCCTAGATGTTCCTGATGTATTAATGCCTTCTGACCCCAATAAAAATTTTGGGGGAACATTAAGATATCATACGACAGTGTCGTTGGAATTTGATGGTGCTTTAAATAATAGTGAATGATTAGAAATCAATGGGGTAAAAGTCGATGTTTTAGACAATAAGTTTATTGCAACATTACTCGATAATAGAATTGCCGGGGAAACGATTAATACATATGATGTTATTGTTTATCATGATGATGGGCAATACAAAGCACAATATCAAGTTAAGATTATTATTGAAACTTTAATTCCTGATTTAAAATTAAAATGATATGCATGAGATCCTACTAAAAATCCAGGACAAAATATTTTAATTACACCAAATTTAGCAGATGGAAAACCCAATCCAAAATATGATAAGGAAATTAATTCAGACACAGGAACTAAAACCCAAATTATTTGAGTTAAAAATAAATCATCAGTGCCGTTTACCTTAGATCCATTAAACCAATTTGGCGAAGTGATTAATCCCAATATAAATCCACAGGATTATGATTTAGGATTCATTGCCGAAGGAGCAGTCGCCGGAAAGGGTGTTAACCAAACTTTTAGCAGCCCAAATATTACAACAGTTTATCGCAAGGAAGTTGATCCTAATTTACTACCTTTTTCCAATCCAACGGCAAGACAAAAAAACCAACGAATAAAATCTGATGGCGAAAATCAATATTGAAGTGATAGTGGAATTTGACATTATGTTGAAAATTTATCCGATCAATCAACAGCGCAAAAATTTATGATTATTGGAGCAGATTATTCGGAAAAATATCCGCGGTTTTTAGATGTGTTAAATAATTCTAATATTGCTGTTGATTTTTGAACAACAATTCATGGGGTACATTTGAAAAACTATTTAGCTAAATGAAAAAATTTAAATTCGACTGATATTGGTCAATTAAGTTATGAGCAAGTAATGAGTTATTGAAAAGAATATACCTCGGATGTTATTGCCCAACGGATTCCCCCTGATCCCAATCCGGCAAATTATGTTGATATCACCGGGAATCTACCCATCATTAAAATGAACGAGACAGAAATAAACGTTATTGCAAATAATATAATCGAAGCGGTAAATAAATATATGATGTTGAAAGGACCGAAAGTAAAGTTAAATTCTGATTACAATGTTTATTCCCTTGATGGCAAAGATATTACTGTTGATAAAAGGGGATTAAAGGTTTTATTACAAAACAAAACAACACCACAATATTTAGAATTAAGGGTAAAGGCAAGCCCCACTTCAACATTGTTAATTGGAACAGCTAGTGTTCAAGTTAGAAATTCAGTTTCTTATGATCCTGTGACAGTAAGGGATTTAAGTAAAATTAAATTCAATCAATATAAATATAATTTTAATAGTTTTACTGCTGAAGAATTACGAAACTGAATTTACCAAGATGTTGATAATTATATGAAAATATATGGTTACAATGATATTATTTTAAATCAAGATTATGGTGTTTCGGGCAATAAAATTCCAAGGGCAGATCCTGTTACCCATCATAATACTCCTGGTGATTTGAATGATGTTTTACTAAATAACTTTTTAAATAATATTAGTGGGATTAAAACATTAACTTTAATTATTTATGCTGATAATGCTAGTGATAAAACAACAGGGTATTCATATCATCAATTAATTAATGACCCAGAAAGTAAACCAGTTCCACCAACACCACCATTACCACCTAATCCGGATGCTAATCCAGAAAGCCCACATAGTAAAAAATATTTATCATGATTGTTACCTGTAATTTTATGTCCATTAATAGTGGTTAGCATTGGGATGATATGGTTGATAATTCGAAAAAAAAAGAATTAAGTAAATTTACTTAATTCTTTTTGTGACGCTGCAGTTTTAATTGGGCATCAACAGTTAAAAGTAATTGGCGTCAATTTTTATATGGGTCAAAATATTGTGTATCTTCTTTGCTTTTAAAAAGAAATCATTTATTATTAACATATTCATAATTATAAATTTCAAGGATTTCTTTGTATGTGAATATTTTTAAGTTATATTTTTTAATATCTCCATAAATTCTGTCATAGTTTTATTGTCTACATTATACACTTTCAGTAAAAATATAAATTGATTGAATAATATGTCTAACTTCAGCATATTGCGAATATAAAAAAGATATTCTGGCAAACTTTTTGTGAAAAATGTTAAATACTCGTGCTGGAAGCTTTAAAACAGTAGCTTCTGAATTAAATAAATCATATAATTCATCATTAAAGTATAGGTGCTTCATTTCAAGTCTAAATCTTTCTATTAAAAAGGCGATATTTTTATGTTATAATTATAGCATAGATTTAAAATTCACTGTATCAACAATTATTAATTTAACAAAAATAAATTGAGGGGCAGTATTAAAATGGGCAACAATAAAGAAGGTATTAATTTACTTAATTTTAATATGGTTAAGTATGTAACAGATGAAAAGAAAAAGCATAATCAACTGTTATTACAAAGTATTAAACAACAATTAGAAGAATTGGATTACCAGATTAGTAATGAGAAGTGGCGTTTAAAAAATGGTTATATTCGTAATACATTAGTACCGCGCACGATTTTAACACAAGAAGGACCTGTTACATTTCGCCGGACAAAGTATAAATATATTGGTGCAGATGGCCGTTGACATTACAAATATTTGTTAGACGATTACATTCAATTAGACAAATGACAACGATTATCATTAGATTTTATTATTGCCATTTTAGACCATATTACCTCTAAACAAACATATAAAAATATTTTAGCAGTTTTCCCAAATATGGATATTTCAGAACGAACAATTTCCAATATTATTAAAAATATAATATTAAAGAATTAATTAATGAATCATTTAAGTTACAATACGAAGTACCAGATAGTAGTAAATATGAATATATTTATATTTTAACCGATGATACCTGAGAAGATTTATTAGTTAAAAATAAATCTAATGAGTGTCGTTATCGTTTAGTAACCTTTCATACTGGTAAAGATCATAATGGTCGATTATTGAATAAACGACAATTTTATTGATCAGTTCCAAAGGGAGCTAAAATAAATACGAAGAAATTTGTGCATGAAATTACTAACCAATTGTTGAAATTTTATGGGATATCGTATAAAGAAAAAGAATTATTTTTATGTGGTGATGGTGCAGGTTGAATTAAAATTACTGCGCAAGAATTAAAATCCAATTATGTTTTAGATTATTTTCATTTATCACAGTATATTCACAAAGCATTTAATAAAAACGTCATTTAAACCCGGCATATAGAAGTTTATTTGATAAAATAATAACCGAAATTAAAACAGAAATTATCAAGGGTAATGTAAATAAAATAATTACTTTTTTAAATGATTTTAAAAATATTACAAAATATACAGAAGAATTTAAAATTGATTTAGAGCATTATAATAAGTTAATTCGTTATTTAAAGAATCATCAAAAAGGGATTGAGAGCTATCAACACCAGGGTTATATTGGTTCTTGTTCAGAAGCAATGATTTCGCATTCTATTAAAGCATATATGGGTTATGGAGCAAAAATTTATAAATATGAATCTTTTAATGTTATTTTAGATTTGGCAATGGCCCAAACCAATGGGTTGGATCCATTAAAAGTATTAAAAGATAATATTATTGCTTATCATGAGCAAGAAATTAAATATTATCGGCAAAATATTTGAAAATGATATCAGCATTGGAAAAAAAGATTATCATAAATCTTATGAACGAAATATTGAACTTCCAGTTTTACGATATAAGAAAACTCAAATCCAAGATATAATTAGGAATTTACTTAATAAACAAAAATAATAAAGAAATATTTTAAAAATATTTCTCTTTTGGTGTTGCATAAAGTTATAAAATCGGTAAAATAAAAATAACTAAATAAGAAAAAGACGTTTAGTCTTTTGTTTGAGGGGATAATTGTTGTTATCCCAAATAAAATATATTGTTAAAAGTTCCAATTATTTCTTACCATCTTTTTTAATAAACCGTTAAATAATTATTGACTTAATTTTGGGTTTTATGTAATATTATATATGGATTGTATTCTTTGATACACTCGGATATGTGAAAAAAGAAAGGAGCAAGTTTAATGCCAACAATTAACCAATTAGTTCGTAAACCACGTAAAGAAAAAGTGTGAAAAACAAAAGCCCCCGCTTTAAATAGAGGGTTAAACTCTTTACAAAAAAAACCAACTGATGTAACTTCACCACAAAAAAGAGGAGTTTGTACTCGTGTTGCAACAATGACACCAAAAAAACCAAACTCAGCGTTACGAAAATATGCCCGTGTTCGTTTAACAAACGGAATGGAAGTAACAGCATATATTCCAGGAGAAGGACATAATTTGCAAGAACATAGTGTTGTCTTAATTCGTGGAGGAAGGGTTAAAGACTTACCAGGGGTACGTTACCACATTATTCGTGGAACATTGGATACTGCCGGAGTTAATAACCGTCAACAAGGAAGATCACTATATGGTACAAAAAGACCAAAAGCAACGAAAGCTTAGTTAAAAAGGAAGGAGGGATTTTATGCGTAAACGCCAAGCAGAAAAAAGAGATGTTTTACCAGATCCAATTTATAATTCAAAATTAGTGACACGTGCAATTAATAAAATTATGATTGATGGGAAAAGAGGGGTTGCTCAAACAATTTTATATGGAGCATTTGATATTGTAAAAGAAAAAACAAACAGTGAGCCATTAGATGTGTTTAATAAGGCAATTGAAAACATTACACCACATTTAGAATTAAAAGTTCGTCGAATTGGAGGAGCTAATTATCAAGTTCCAATTGAAGTAAATGATGACCGTAAGGTTACTTTAGGATTAAGATGACTAATTAATTATGCAAGATTACGTAATGAAAAAAGCATGATTGATCGTTTAGCAAATGAAATTATTGATGCCTCAAATGGAATTGGTGGGTCAGTAAAGAAAAAAGATGATACACATAAAATGGCAGAAGCAAATAAAGCTTTCGCCCATTATCGCTGATAGGAAAGATAGAAAGGAATTTAAAAATGGCAAGAGAATATTCTCTAGAAAATACGAGAAATATTGGAATTATGGCGCACATTGATGCTGGAAAAACCACAACAACAGAGCGGATTTTATTCCATACTGGTAAAATTCATAAAATCGGAGAAACACATGATGGGGCTAGTCAAATGGATTGAATGGCTCAAGAACAAGAACGTGGAATTACAATTACTTCAGCGGCAACAACAGCCTTTTGAAAAAATATGCGTTTAAATATTATTGATACTCCAGGCCACGTTGACTTTACTGTGGAAGTGGAAAGGTCATTGCGAGTATTAGACGGGGCAGTTGCAGTTCTTGATGGACAATCGGGAGTTGAACCCCAAACAGAAACTGTTTGAAGACAAGCAACAACTTATGGAGTACCACGTGTTGTCTTTGTTAATAAAATGGATAAAATTGGAGCGGACTTTTTATATTCAGTAAAAACAATTCATGACCGCTTACAAGCAAATGCACATCCTGTACAAATTCCAATTGGAGCAGAAGATCAATTTTCGGGCATCATTGATATTGTAGAACGAAAAGCTTATCATTACGATGGAGCAGCGAATGAGGATGCCCAAGAAATTCCGATTCCTGATGATTTAAAAGATTTAGTGGAAGAATATCGGATGAAATTAGTTGAAGCAATCGTTAATTTTAATGAAGAGTTAATGCTGAAATATTTAGATGGAAATGAAATTACAATTCCTGAAATTAAAAGTGCGATTCGTGCTGCAACATTAACAGGAGACTTCTTCCCAGTCTTTTGTGGAAGTGCTTTTAAAAACAAGGGAGTTAAATTAATGTTGGATGGAGTCATTGACTATTTACCATCTCCAGTTGATATTCCGGCGATTAAAGGAGTATTAGAAGATGGAACAGAAGTTGAACGTCATGCTGATGATAGTGAACCATTTTCAGCGTTAGCATTCAAAATTATGACTGATCCGTTTGTTGGAAAATTAACATTTTTCCGTGTTTATTCAGGAGTGTTAAAAAAAGGAAGTTCTGTTTTAAACTCAACAAAAGATAAGAGTGAACGAATTGGACGATTATTAAAAATGCATGCTAATAATCGTGAAGAAATTGAGGAAGTTTATGCTGGTGATATTGCTGCCGCAGTTGGTTTAAAATTAACTACAACGGGAGATACCCTTTGTGATGAAAAAAATGAAGTGATCTTAGAATCAATGGTGTTCCCAGAACCAGTTATTAGTTTAGCATTAGAGCCAAAAACAAAAGCAGATCAAGAAAAAATGAGTTTAGCATTACAAAAATTAGCAGAAGAAGATCCAACATTTAGAACATGAACAGACGAGGAAACGGGACAAACGATTATTGCTGGAATGGGTGAGTTGCACTTAGACATTTTAGTTGACCGAATGAAGCGTGAATTTAAAGTGGAAACCAATGTTGGGGCTCCACAAGTTTCATATCGTGAAACATTTAAAGATAGTGCCGAAGTAGAAGGAAAATACATTAAACAATCAGGGGGACGTGGACAATATGGACACGTATGAATTAAGTTTGAACCAAACCATGATAAAGGTTTTGAATTTGTTGATGCGATTGTTGGAGGAAAAATTCCAAAAGAATTTATTGGTTCAGTTAAAAAAGGAATTGAAGAATCAATGCAAACTGGTAAATTAGCTGGTTATCCAATGATTGATATTAAAGCAACCCTATATGATGGGTCATACCATGATGTCGATTCATCACAAATGGCCTATGAATTTGCTGCTAGTTTAGCATTAAAAGAAGCGGCAAAAAAATGTAAGCCAGTTATTTTAGAACCAATTATGGCTGTTGAAGTTACAGTTCCAGAAGAATACTATGGAGATGTAATGGGGAACTTATCATCACGCCGTGGTCAAATCGAAGGAAATGACCAGCGTGGAAATGCTCAAGTTGTTAAGGCAAAAGTTCCGTTGTCAGAAATGTTTGGTTATGCTACTGATTTACGAAGCTTTACGCAAGGGCGAGGAACATATACAATGTTATTCTCACACTACCAAGAGGCACCAAAATCAGTTACCGAAGAAATTATTAAAAAAGCTGGAAAATCAGCGGAATAAATTTATTAAAAACAATGGTTTTATCCACCATTATGAAAAAAAGATTGCAAAGCAAGATAAATTAATTTACAATAGTTATGACATTTGTCTATTAAATATAGGAGGAAAAGATTAAAATGGCAAAACAAAAATTTGATAGAAGTTTACCACACGTAAACGTTGGAACAATTGGTCACGTTGACCACGGTAAAACAACTTTAACAGCGGCTATTACAACTGTACTAGCTAAAAAAGGATTCGCAGAAGCACAAGGATATGATAATATCGATAAAGCACCTGAAGAAAAAGAACGTGGGATTACAATTAATACTTCACACGTTGAATACCGTACTGATAAAAGACACTATGCTCATGTTGACTGTCCAGGGCATGCTGATTATGTTAAAAACATGATTACAGGAGCTGCGCAAATGGATGGTGCGATTTTAGTTGTTGCGGCAACCGATGGGCCAATGCCTCAAACAAGAGAGCATATCTTATTATCAAGACAAGTTGGTGTACCAAAAATGGTTGTTTTCTTAAACAAATGTGATATGATGGGTGACGATACTGAAATGATCGACTTAGTTGAAATGGAAGTTAGAGACCTATTAAGTGAATATGGATTTGATGGAGAAAATACCCCAGTTATTAGAGGTTCAGCATTAAAAGCACTTGAAGGTGACCCTAAATGAGAAGAAAAAAATATGGAATTAATGAATGCAATTGATACATGAATTCCAGAACCAGAAAGAGATACTGAAAAACCATTTATGATGCCTGTTGAAGATGTTTTCACAATTACAGGACGTGGAACAGTTGCAACAGGACGTGTTGAACGTGGGATTGTTAAAGTTAATGAAGAAGTTGAAATTATCGGATTAAAAGAAGCAACTAAAAAAGTTGTTGCAACAGGTTTAGAAATGTTCAGAAAATTATTAGATGATGCTAAAGCTGGAGACAATGTTGGGATTTTATTACGTGGAGTAAACCGTGAAGATGTTGAACGTGGGCAAGTTATTGCAAAACCAGGTTCAGTTAAACCACACAAAGAATTTAAAGTACAAGTTTATGTTTTAAGTAAAGAAGAAGGAGGGCGTCATACGCCATTCTTCGGAAATTACCGTCCACAATTTTATTTCCGTACAACTGATGTTACAGGTTCAATTAAATTACCAGCCGGAGTAGAAATGGTTATGCCAGCTGATAATGTTGAAATGACAGTTGAATTAATTGCCCCTGTTGCGATTGAAGAAGGAACAAAATTCTCAATTCGTGAAGGTGGTCGTACAATCGGTGCCGGAACAGTTGTTTCAATTATTAAATAATTAACTTTTTAAAGATAGCTCAATTACGAGCTATTTTTTTATTATTTAAAAGTTTATCTTGTTTTTATTATTATTTTCTTATATAATAATTAGCAAATAGGTTCAGAAAGGAGGAACAAAAATGGGATATAATCCAACAGTAAATAATGCGGAAGTGGCGGCAAAAAGTAGTTTTTTGGGCAAATTCTTTGTTTACATTTGGTTTATTTTAATTTTTCCAATTTTCTTGTTTATTTTATCAAGAAATAATTTGATTCGTAATAAAGAAAAAATTGAGGAAACAGCATCAGATATTGATGTACAATTAAAACGCCGTGTTGACATGTTAACAAAGTTAATTGATAGTACAAAACAATATATGAAGTATGAAAAAGATACCTTGGCGACAATTGTTGAATTAAGAAGTCAGGCTAATAAAAACTTAAATGTGCAAGAATTAGACAAAGTTAATAATGCAATTACTAGTCAAGCGGGGAAAATTAATGTCTTATTAGAAAATTATCCAGATTTAAAAGCAAACAATAGTGTTATTGAATTGCAAACAGGAATTAAAGATTGTGAAGACAACATTGCTGCGGCTCGTCGTTTTTATAATTCGGCAGTTCGTGATTTTAATGCCAGTTTAAAAACTTGACCATCAAATGTTGCAGCGTCTTCGTTACGTTTAAGTACATTTTTATATTTTGAAGCAGATGCTGCTGATCGTCAAGATGTTAAAATAGATTTAGGACAATAATTGATTGCTCCTAATTCTATTTTTTAAGTTAGTGAGGAAATTAAGATTAACCAATGGAAAATAATATAACACCTTTAGAAGCGGTTGTTACGCAGGAATTTATGGAACTGGTTATGAAACATAAATTAAAAAATACTAATTTTAAATATTTTAAAAAACGTTATTTGTTTTTAAACTGGTGCTTAATAACAATTACTTTTTTACTATGATTTTTGTTAATAATAACTTTTATTAATATTCAATTGTTCTTTTTTGCAACTTTAAGTTCTCTTGGGATTACTGGTCAAGTTCTTATTCTTCTTGTAAGTTTAGGTACCTTAAGTTGTGTGGGATATTTAACATTTAAATATTGAAGAGCAATAAAATTACAAAAACTTATTATTCAAGAATTACCGATGGCAAAATTTTATCAAACAGAATTAGATGTTATGACAACAAAAAAATATCAAGTTGCAACGGTTAAAAAAAAGTTTGACTTTTTTCCTCGTGTTGGTGTACCACCAAAAAGTGAAATCAAACAAGATTATGTGCTTAATTTTAATGCAACTAATGTTAATTATTCATTTGGGACTTTAACACGAAAAGAAGTAATTAATAATGGGAAAAGTACGGATATTATTTATACTCGTTATCCATATTTGACAATTGATATTAATGAAGAATGAGATTTGATTGCGACAATTAAAGCAATGCGGACTTTTTTTAAAATTTTTAAATCAAAAGATAATACTAATTTAGAATCAACTGAATTTGAAAAAATATTTGCTGTTAATGCAAATGATCAAATTCTAATTCGAAAGTTATTGACACCAAAAGTAATGGTTAATTTAATTGAGTTAGCTAATAACAATAAAAAAATCCCCTTAATGCAATTTGATGGGGGACATATTACAATTGTTTTTAGTCATTATAATGTTAATAATTTTAATGACATAACGGGAAGATTACTTGGTTTTTCGTTTGTTGGAACCTATCAAGAAGCCATTACAAATATTGTTGATGTTATTCGAAAAGATTTAAACTGACTATTAAGATCTTTACAATGAATTGAAGCCTATGATTTTAAGAAGTAGCTTTTGCTGGGGGAATTGGGCGGTTTAAAATAATTAGATTAACCGTATTAAAACCACCAATAATAAAACAGCTTCATAAGGCATAACCAAAACCAGCATATCATAGTTGCTTGATGGCACTATTAAAAGTTGTTTTTAAAATAAGTTGAATTGAAACAATTGTTAAAAAGAAAAAAACAAGGGTAATAATGAAAACAAAAACATAAAAGTAAAAACTTAGGCTTAACCTATTTTTTTCATTATCATAGTGATAAATTTTTGAAAAAATAAAAGGGTTTTTAATAATTAAATAATTAATAAATAATAAAAGTAAATTAATGACAATAAAAATTGAACAGTACATTAATTTATCTTGAGCGGGCATTTTTTTTTGTAATAAAAAGATAATTAAAAAGATAATAGTGACTAAACCTAAAGCGGCTAGTAATCATAGTAGATGTCATTTTATTTTTTTAAGATAACTACGAATATTAATAATTTCCATTCTAAACTCCTTTTTTGCTAGTTGTTTATATCTTACTATAAATTTATAAGATAATATTATTTTTTCAGTTTTTATGGTTAAATATAAATGGAAAGCCTGAGGAGGACATTTATGTATAAAGTAATTAAAGTAACCCCTTTTTTCTCTGAACGATTATGGGGTGGCCACAAGCTGGCTGATTTTGGTTTTCAACTACCAACAAATGATTTATATGGTGAAGCATGAGTTATTAGTGCTTTAGATAATGGAATGAGTTATATTGCTACTGGTCCAGAGCAAGGGACTTCTTTAAAATCTTTTTATCAAAATCATCCCGAATATTTTGGAACTACAGAAAGCGAGTTTCCATTATTGTCAAAAATTATTACGGCTAATGATTATTTATCAGTGCAAGTGCACCCTGATGATGAATATAGTTTAAGGCATAATAAAATGTTAGGGAAACCAGAATGTTGATATGTGCTTGATTGCCCCCCAAATGCTAAAATGATTTATGGCCATCAAGCACAAACAAAAACTGAGTTAATGGCAATGGTTGAGCAAAAAGCATGACAGCAATTATTTACAGAAGTAAAAGTGCAAAAAGGAGATTTCTTATATGTTCCACCAGGAAAAGTCCATGCAATAACACAGGGGGTAACTGTTTTTGAGTTGCAACGTTCATCTGATGTTACATATCGCTTTTATGATTTTGATCGTGCTGATAAAGATGGGAATTTTCGTCCCTTACATTTGCAAGAATGTTTTGATGTAACAACAGTTCCGGATTCAAATGAACAAGTGCAACATATTATAGAAGGAATTTTAATTGATAATCAATATTTTACTTTGCATTTACTAACAAAAACACAAGAACTTGATTTATCATTAGTAAAATGAGGACAGGTAACAGTTGTTGAAGGAGAAATTATGATTGGGGCAGAAAACCTTACAGCGAGAGAATCAGCAATTATTGTTGATTTAAATCAGAGACTCACTGTTACTGTCAAGGGTAAAGCATTGTTAAGTTATAAGAAATAAACGGTTTAAGCGTAAACGGTGTTTTTTTTTTTTTTTTTTTTACAGAAAAAAATTCCATTTTATTTAAAAAAATCTATTTTTTTAAGGATTCCGTTGCTTTTTTTTTTTTTTTTAGTAAAATGTAAGTCGATTATGGAAGGAGAAAAAACAATATGTATAATGAAATTTTTAATGAGAAACATATCATTTTAGATTCAACCGCAAAGACTAAAGAAGAAGCATTCTTAGAACTTGCGAAGTTAGCTGAAACATTAGGATATGTTTCTGACCCAAACGAACTTGTTAAAGGTTTTGAGGCTCGTGAAAAAGAATCTTCGACAGGTTTTGAAGATGGTTTTGCAATTCCACATGCACGGATTAAAGCAGTTAAAAAAGAAGCAGTTTTGTTTATTCGTTTCAAAGATTCTGTTGATTGAAAAGCAATGGATGGAAAACCAACAAAAGTTGCGATTGCCTTAATTATTCCGGAGGCTAAATCAGGTGATATTCATTTAGGAATTTTAAGTGAAGTTGCGCGAAAATTAATGGATGAAAATTTCAAAAAAGCAATGAAAATTGAAACAAATAAAACTAAGATTCAAGCTGCTTTGTTAGCAGGTGCTGATCAAAATAGTTCTGAAAAAGTAACTAAGCCAACAGGTGAAAAACCATTGATTTTAGCAATGACAGCTTGTGCAACAGGGGTGGCTCACACCTTCTTAGCTGCTGACAAATTAAATCAAACTGGTCCGAAATTAGGATATGACATTAAAGTTGAAACGCATGGAGCAGAAGGAGTTCGTAATGATTTTACTGATGCAGAAATTAAACGTGCGGAAGTAATTATTGCGGCAACTGATATTGGTCTTGATATGACAAGATTTGGTGGCAAAAAAGTATATATTTGCCCTGTTGCTAAAGCAATTAAAGACCCTGAAGGAGTTATTAATACTGCTTTAAAAGAGGGAAAAACCGAACCAGTTGGTGAATTTACAACAAAAGGTAGCAATGGTAGCGGCCAAAAAGTTGGAGTTATGAAGCACTTGATGGCAGGGGTTTCATATATGGTGCCAATTGTTATCTTGGGGGGGATTTTTATCGCCATTTCATTAGGATTAGCAAAAGCAATTTATGGTCCTAATTATGAAAACTTCCATGGTTCTTCAAAGGGAATGGGTTGAATTCCTGACGCAACAGGAGGAACAGCACATTGAGGCGAATTGTTCTACACTGATCCTTTAACTGATCCTAAGAATTTTTTCTATTATTTAAATATTCTGGGAGGTTCAGCATTTACTTTGATGATTCCTGTTTTAGGAGCATTTATTGCTAATTCAATTGCTGGTCGTTCAGCAATTGCACCAGCAATTGTTGTGTCATTTATTGGGAATAATGCTGCTAACTTTTATCCTTTACCAGGGATTGAAGCAGTTAATACTCCAACCGGATTTGTCGGGGCAATTGCTGCTGGATTAGCTGTTGGTTATACTGTTAAATGAATTAATACGTGAAATGTCCCAAAAGGTTTAAAACCAGTAATGCCGATTTTCTTTATTCCAATTGTTGTTGGTTTTGTTTATGGAATGATTATGATGTTCGTAATTGGTTCAACAGTTGGATGAGTAATGGGAAAATTCCAAGAATGAATTTCAAAAACATGAGGAAATATTTCAAATGCTTCTAATGTCGCAATTGGGTTAGCTTTTGGTCTATTAATTGGAGCAATGGCTGGGTTTGATATGGGAGGACCAGTTAATAAAGTTGCTTTTTTAGCATCTACGGGATTAATTGGTTCAAAGATTTATACCCCAATGGGGGCAATGGCAGTTGCAATTCCGGTTGCTCCAATGGGAATGGGAATTGCAACATGAATCTTTAAACCATTCTATAACGAAGAACAACGAACAATGGGTTCAACAGCATTCTTTATGGGCTGCATTGGAATCTCAGAAGGAGCTATTCCATTTGCAGTAAATGATCCAAAACGTGTTATTCCAAGTAATATTGTTGGGTCAGCAATTGCTGGTGGATTAGCTGGAGCAGTAGGAATTGCTGACTTAGCTGGGCATGGGGGCCCAATTGTTGGATTCTTATCGGCTTTAGGCCGTGGGAATGGCGATACTGGTGTTTATGGTTGAGCTGGTGCTTGACAATGAACATTGTTAGCATTCTTATTTATGGCTATCGGAGCATTAATTACTGCTTTTATGTACGGATTTTGACAAATTGCTGATAAAAGACGTACAGGTGAAACAATTTCAATGAAGCAATTTGTTTTAAAAACACGTTCTGATAAAGTTACTGCTGATAAAAAAATTAAAGCAGCTAAAAAAGCAACTAAAAAGGATGCTAATCAAAAACAATTTTCAAAACGAAATTAAGGAAATAAAAAATTAATAACATTCGTTATTAATTTTTTATTTTTGTGTATAATGGAAGATATTACAAAGGAGGAAAACTAAATGATTCTAATGGTAAAGTCATTGTTCGATGTTCTTCCGTGATGAGCAGCATTATTAATTGTCATTGTAATTTTAGCAATTGTTATTGGCCTTGTCCTTTTCTTTAAACGAAAAACAGACCAAATTGAAAATCATAGTGAAAAGATAAAAATGGAGAGCTTATGAGAAAAAATTCATAAGAACCGTAAACAGAAAAAAGCAGAGAAACTAGCGGCGAAGCAAAAAAGAAAAAAGAAAGAGTAAAAATAATGAATGGAGGCTGCAATGAATTTAATGAGTTATAGTTTTGGCGGTTGAAATGGACCATGAGGTTTTTTTGATCCATTAGGTAGCCAATGAGCACAGCCCAAGGGACCTGTTACATTCGGAATTGAATTTGCTGTTGGTTTAAGTATGGTTGTTGTTTTGTTATTAATTGTTTTTTTGTTGCCAAAGTTTAATGCCAAGTTAGCAACTAAAAGCATTTTTCGCTATACTTTGGGTAGTTATTTAATTTTTGCCTGATTAATTTTTTGATTGCTAAAAATCATTTATTACTATAAAGTCATTCCAAGTTTAATGTTTAATAACAATAATACGATTTTGATTAATGGTCTGCAATATGGTCAAAGTAACATTGTGGAATATCAAGGGCAATGGTATGCACATTTTTTTGATACCAGAACTGTTGATTGTTTAAACTTGCCTATTTATAAAGCGTGAGTTAAAGTTAAATTAGTTAGTCCGGGTGTTTATGAAACAATTTCTAATGGTTCAACAATTCGTGCTGATAATTGAACGGACGCTGTACCGTTAGAGTTATGCAAATGATTAAACTTAATTTATGGAATTTTACTATTGTGCCCACAAAATAGCAAAGTAACAAGAAGATTATATTCCTATTATGCGCCATGGGGAGTATGATTGCCAATTTTAGCATTGGTTTTTCCGCCAGATGCTTATACTTTTGGAAATTATTATTATTGAGCTCATTATGGGAACCATGCTTTAATTATTGCTGTCTGTTGGTGAATGCATCTTTATGGAACGCCAAGTTATGATAAGAAACAAATTTTAGGCAGTTTAATAATGTTTTTAATATATGCCTTGTTTGCCTTATTATTTTCAGCGGTTTTAAATGAGAATTTTCAATATATGGGAAAAGGTGGATGAAGTTTTGGTGGAACTAATGTTCGTGATTGATTAGGAGGCTATCCATCTCAAATTGTTCCGTTATTTGCCTTGGGAGCACTGGGAACGATTAGTGGGCATTTAATGTTAAATGCGTGTGGACAATGGTATCAAATTGATTTTAATAATCATACAGCACAATTAATTCGAACAAAGAAAAACAAGTTAGGATTTTCGAAAGATGAATGAACATATCGTAATTTATTAGGATATTAATTATACCAAAAATATTGCTTGAAAAAAAATAAAAAATAATGTTTTTTTATTTTTTTATATTATAATATTTGCAGTGTAATTTAAGTAAAACGGAAAGGAGGATAAAATGACACAAATACAAAGCAAGAAACGACCAAAATTTTTTGCTTCGAAAAAGTGATATGCAACAGCCTTAGTGCTAATTTTATTAGCAACATTGCAAGAAATTATTATGGAGTCAACGGATTTAGTTGATAATTTTTTTGCAAGTTCAATTAAAAGTAATGTGCATGGTTTTCATCATCTAGCTGACGAGATTAAAGCTATTTTTGGAGCAAATAATGTTTATAATGTAAAAGAAGTTTGAGAACAGTGGGGTTTAGGAAACTATGTTGGTTTTCATTATACGGCAGGCCAATTAGCAATGAATGGTGTTGCTGCTTCAAATCAACTTTATTTTATTATGTTTGCTATCTTAAGTGGAATTTGTTATGGATTTGGTGTTTTTAATGCGCAATATTTTGGTGCGCAAAAATACAAGGAACTTCAAGAAGTTACCTTATTAAAAATTTATGTTTGTTTAATTATTTGTTTTGTTGTGTTAATTTTGTCCCAATTTTGTGGGTATCAATTAATTAGTTTTACAACATCACCTAAGTATGCCCCACGGCCAGAAGTTTTTAAACAATTACAACCAGGTGATAAAGACTTAGCAATTCAATGATTTAAATACTTTGAATATGAAGCAGCATCAATTTCAACGCATGAAGGAGCAGAGTATTTTAAAATTATTGCCTTATCATATCCACTATTAGCAATTAACATTGCTTTTATTACAACATTGCGTGAAACAGGACGAGCTGGTTTAGCAGTTTGAATTTCAATTATTGCCTTAAGTACCAATTGCTTTATGAATCCATTTTTAATTGAACCGCATTTTCTTGGTGATTTTAAAGGAATAGGAGTTCAAGGAGCAGCAATTGCTACATCTGCTTCGCGGATATTACAGCTTACTTTTATTATAATTTTATTTTGATATAAACGATATGAATTTATTCCCCGAAATTGGTATCGTTTTGATGGTTATGTAACTCGTCGTGCTTTTCAAAAAGCATGACCAATTGTATTAAATGAAATTTTTTGATCGGTTGGAATGGTTTTACAAGTTAAACTGCGAGCATATTATAGTTTAGATGCTTTAACAGCAAATGCAATTTTTTCCACAATAATTGCTGCCTTATACACGCCATTATATCATGGTTTCTCGGCTGGAACTTCGGTCTTGGTTGGGAGCCGGTTGGGAGCCAATAATTTAGAAGAAGCAGAATATAATGGGAAACATTTAGTTATTTTAGCTTTCTTTGTTGGAATTATTGCCGGTCTAATTTTAGTTGCGGGAGGTTGATTTTTACCAGAACTATTATTTAGTAATAATACGCCAGAAACATTTAGAATTGCCCATTGGATGCTCTTTGCTTATGGTCTTTGCTATCCTTGCTTAATGATTGCGGCGACAAGTTATGCAATTATTAGAACCGGTGGCGCGGTTATGAATGCCTTTGTTTTAGATGCGTTATTTACTTGGTTAGTTCCGGTACCATTATTAGCAATTTTAATTTTTACCTCAAGTTTAGATATTATTTATATTGTTTTAATTATGCAAACAGCGGATAGTTTAAAAGCAATTTGAGCAATTGTAATCTTAAGTCGTAAAAAATGGGTTAAAAACTTAACAGCAACAAAGCATATCACTGAATTTGATAATAAAGTGAAAGAATTAAAAGAAAATGCAAAAGAAATTTAAAAATTTTGCATTTTTTTATTTTTTGTGTATAATATTACTTTCAATTTTAACAAGGAAAAATAGGGAATATATGATATAATTATCTTGTAATAAAAATGGGTAGAATAGCGGCTAGGCAAAATTTAATAAAACAAATTAAGTTTTTTTGAATGGGGTAAATTGAGACAATGGAAAAAATTAAAGTATCATTTTTAGAAAAAAAGGGAATTTTAAAAGAATTCTTATACCAAGATGTTGCTGTCAAAGCGGGGGATGGGATCGCCCTAATTGAAAGTGACAATGGTGAAGTTATTATTAAAGCCCCAATGGATGGAATTATTGTTAAACCTATTAAAGCTGGTAGCAAAATTAAACGGAATAGTGTTATTGCTCATTTATTAACAACTGAGGCTGAAATTGAAAAATATTATTTTAAGCATCTTGAAAAAGATGAATTTAGTGACTTAGATAAAAACGGGGTGACATTTTCAACAACAAAAGATGGTGAATTTGGAACAAAATGAAAAGATGTTGAAGAAGATGATTATTCTGGTGCTGATTTCATCAAGCCAGATACTTTAAATCCGACTTTTACTCCACCATTATTAGAACAACAACAAATGCAAAATAATGTTGAATCAGTGCAACATAAGTATAATGAAATGAACATTGATTCTAAAGCAGAATTAATTGATGACCAGCCACTTTCAAATGAAAGTTTAGGACAAAACTTTCAACAAAATAATTTGAACCAACCATTGGCAGAACAAATGGAATTTAATAATCCAAGACAAGTTATTAATAATTCTAGTTTAGTTGCAAATAATGTTATGCAATCACAAGATAATATAGAGTTGTCACAATACAATATAGCGGAACAAGACCAAAAATTTGTGACTGATGCGTCTGTTCAATCAACATCAGTAACTGACCAAGGGGTGGCTTTTGAAAATAAACCAACTGAGGTTAAAAGATGAGATGAAACAGAATTGACATTTGGCCCTAAAAAAACGCGCCGACTTTCTTTTAAAGATTTAACAATTGATGATGATCATATTATTAATAACCGTGCCAAAATTCCTTCAATTGATACAATTAAACAATCAAATAAACAAAGTGTAGAAAATGGGGGGAGAGATAATACGATGATTAATACGCCTAATTTAAATGATAGGATAAAAGAAGACAGTTTTGATGCAGCGCTACCTAATTTTGATGTTAATACAAAATTACATGGACAGAATATTGTTACTAATGCTGTTCCAATTGCACAAAAAAAATTAGCAGAAGAAAATCAAGCAAAAGAATATGCTAAATATTTAGTTAATGAAACAAAACACCAAGATGAAGCCCCAGCTAATGCAGCAGCCCTTTTTGGTAATCAAGCGGAAAATAGTAATTTTCGCAATCTTGTTAATCAACGTCGTCAGCAATTACATAACAAAAATGATTTTCATGAATTATCATTAGAAAGTGATAATTCAAAAAGTTCTATGGATTTCCTAGATGAAAATGGGCGTCCAAAAATTTTACGTAATATTGTGCAAGGAAGAATGAATGATTTAATTAAAAGAAATGCTACACCAGAAATGTTAAGTAGTCAAGGTGGAGGTAGCAGTTATGGCTATGATCAACCTGATTATCAAGTTAAGAATGAGGATTTGTCTGATGAAGTTTATATTTCAGCTGATGGTTATACAGTCGATCCTAACGAGGCAGAAAAATTAGCGCCGAAGAAACCAGGCTATTTTTCACCGCTGAAATCTTATCGTGATCGATTATATGAAAAATTAAATGATGGGGGACAACGTGAAAAAATTTTAAAAACAAGAAATCAACGAGAATTAATTAAAAAAAGAATGGAACAAATTGCAAAAGGAAATGTTGAAGTTGATTCAGTATTAGGAGAGATTAACAACTATCGTCGTCCTTCTTTTGAAGAAATTGAATCACAATACGAAATGTTGGATGATGAATATTATGGTAATAAAAATCCACATCAAGCTGAATCAGCAGCAAATTATCAACAAGGTTTTGCTACACAAAATAAAAACCAACCATCATATGGGCAGGTAAACCAAGATGGAAAGCATGGCACAGTTAATGTTCCACCAATTACAAATAATTATCAGTGACCATCAGTTCAACAGCCAGCAAGTGATAACAATATGTTAGTTGAGTTAGCTGTTTTAAAAGAAAAATTATCAAATCAAGAGCAAAATAATCGTCAAAATGAATTGTTACGTGAAATTCAAAGTTTACGAGAAACAAATAATAATATGAATCATAATAATGCTAACAACTTGGATAAGATGATGCAGTATATGCTAATACAGCAAATGTTAAAAACAATGAATGAGCCAGATCCAATGGTAAAGGAAATGTTAAAAGAACTTAATTTGAATAACAAACAAATGATTAACCAAGGAATTGAAAATAATCCTAGTGGTAATAACTTACAAGTTAAAAAGTTTGATAGTGAAACAAATTCAATTCCTAATACTTATGGAAATTTAATTCAACCATTAAATAATAGTTTAAACATTGTTAATACAAATAGTAATATTGAACCCCAAGGGTTAGAAACAAGAGAAGAAATTAAAGCAACAAGATATCCAGCTATTCAGTCAATGATTATGTCACAAACACATGTACCACCATTGACAATTAATGCTGAAATTGATATGTCTTCAATTATTGACCAACAACGAAAATTAAAAAATGCTAATTCTGAGTCAGGTGTTCGTTTTTCAACAATGAGTTTTCTTGTCAAAGCTGTTTCATTAGCATTAAGTGAATATCCAAAATTAAATTCATATTATGATTCAAAAACAAATCAGATTGTTATTAAAAATTCACAACATATTGGTTTGGCAACAGAAACTAGTGAAGGTTTAGTTATTCCAGTGATTAAATTTACCGAACGAATGAGTTTAAAACAAATTGCAATTAACATTCAAGAAACAATTGAACGTTTACGTCAAGGTGAATTATATGATTATGAATTACAAGGAAGTACGATTACGATTGCAAACTATGGTACTGTCGGTGCTGTTAATGCAACACCAACAATTTTTTATCCAAACTCGGCGGTAATTGGGATTGGTCGTATTGTTCGTAAGCCAGTTGTTATTAAAGGAGATAAATTAGTAATTCGTTCAATGATGAATATTGCTTTAACAGTTGATCAACGAATTATTGATGCGGCTGAAGCTGGAATTTTCTTAACACGTTTAAAAGAAATCTTGGAATCACCAGAATTAATTACTTTATCATAAAAAAATCTTATTAATAAATATTAATAAGATTTTTTAATTTTTTAAAATTTTATAACTATATATTATTCCTTTAATAATTAAGTTATCAAGTTCGATTAAGACACTATTGTTACGATCGATAATTATAGTAAAAATTAAGTCACCACGATAAATTAGTCTAGATACAATATTGATTTTATTTTTGTCTAAAAGTTCTCGTAAGAATACTTCATTCAACGGGCGCAATAAAATTCCAATTTTAATTTGTTCATTTATTTTTTCTAATTGGGCAGAAGTTAAAATAATGCGGGTAATAGTTGCATACCCATTCTTAATTCAGTCTTCAAGTAAATTATAGAGTGGATTAAAATACCGACTAACTAAGACAATAATATTTGTTAAATTCTTGTCAATAATGTTTTCTAAAATGGTCTTCCCTGCGATATGTCGGGTTTCACCATTATCAGTTTTATAAATATTTTCGCGCCTATTGCCAATGACATATGCATAAGCGTTATGGTTTGCCTTTTTATTTTTATACTTTTTTAGGAAGTTAATAACATCTGTCTCTGTTTGAACGTAACTAGCGAAACAAAGGAATTTAACATTACGAATAATTAATTCTTTAGTTAAAATTTTGTTCTTTTTAATTATATACATGTAGTTACACTTCTTCCATTCGCACTCCTTTGGGTACTGTAAATATGTACCTAGTACATTATAATATAAAATTGGAAATAAGATTTATTAACAATCTAATAGTTTTAAAATATTTCTGTTGACAAAAGCAAACTTTAAGATAACTTTTGGGAACTAGAAGCTTTTCTATTTACATTTTGTTGTTTTAAGTTATAATAAATAAGGTTATTTATTTAATCATACGTGGCGGTTGTGGCGAAGAGGTTAACGCTCCGGATTGTGGCTCCGGCACTCGTGGGTTCAAGTCCCATCAGCCGCCCCATTTTTTAACTACAAAGAAGTAGTTTTTTTTTTTTTTTTTTAAATTATAAAATTATTAATCAAAGTTTTTTCCTGCTAGTTGCTGCTTTGTTATTTACTTAATAAATATAACTGTTATAATTATAATGTTGACGTATTTAAAATAAGTTTTATTTTAAATTAATTAATATCAAAGGATAAAATTTTATATTATGGCAACTTATAATTTTACAGACATTTTTTATTGTGTTATTTTTAATTGTTTTTTGTTGTAATTTTTATTAATGGATTAATAAGGGAGGCAGCATAATGGACACCTTACAAGTTGGAGATAGTGTTTTAGTACATGCTTATAAACATAATGGTTCGGTTTACCGAAGTTGAGAATCAGCTGTTGTTTTATTATTAGAAGAAGAATATATTGTTTTAGTGAATGAAGATGTGACCGTAACCGAACTAAATGGTAGAAAATGAAAAACAAATGAACCCGCAATTTGAATTTTTAATCGCAAAAATTGGAGTAATATCATTTGCATGTTTAAAGAAACAGGGATTAATTATTATTGCAATATCGCATCACCATTTATTATGGATCAAAAGACAATTAAATATATTGATTATGATTTGGACATTAAGGTTTTTGCTGATGGAAGTTATAAAATTTTAGATTTAAAAGAATTTAATCGCAATCGAATTGCATGAAAATATACTCGCGATATTATAAATGTAATTTGAACAGAAATTGATAATTTAAAATATCTGATTAAAAATAAAAAATTTGTTTTTGAACATGAACGTGCATTGGAATTATGAAAACAATATTTGAAATTAAAACCAAAAATCAAAAAATAAATCCGTCAAAGGATTTTTTTAATTGTAACAAATAATTTATTGGTGTTAAAACGAAGACAAAGGGATGGTTATTTTTAATAAAAATAATTTTTTCTGTTTGTATTGTTTCTTTAAATATAATGGATATAATAAGACTTGTATTTAGAGAGGAGATTTCTGATGGGACAGTATAATTTTGAAAAAAATTTTTTATGAGGAAGTGCCTTTTCAGGTCCACAAACAGAAAGTGCTTTTTTTGAAGATGGTAAATCAGCTTCAAATTGAGATTATTGATTTAAAATTGAAAAATATCGTTTTTTTAACCAACAGCCATGTTTAAATGATTTTTATCATCGGTATTCAGAAGATATTAAAATTGCTAAGGAATTAAATTTTAATTCATTACGAACATCAATTCAATGGACTAGGTTAATTCCAGACGGTAAAACAATAAATCAAAAGGGGGTTGAATTCTATAATAATGTTATTAATGAAATGTTAAAAAATAACATTAAACCAATTATTAATTTATTTCATTTTGATATGCCACATTGAGCGCAAGAAAAGGGGGGTTGACTATCACGAGAAGTAGTTGATGCTTTTGCTTTTTATGCTAAAACTTGTTTTGAGTTATTTGGTGATCGTGTTACGATGTTCACAACTTTTAATGAACCAATTGTTGTTATTGAAGGTGGCTATTGATATGATTGACATCGACCAAATGAAGTAGATATGCAGGCGGGAATGCAGGCACAATGAAATAGTTTAATTGCCCATTTAAAAGCAGTAAAAGAATATCGGAACTTAAAATTGCAAGGACAAATTGGAGCTATTTTAAGTATTTCACCGTCAATTCCTCGCAGTCAAAACAAAGCGGATTTGCAAGCAGCAAAATGATATGATTTATTTACAACAAATAGTTTTCTAGACCCAATGGTTAAAAACGTTTATCCTCAGGAGTTAAAAGATGTGGCAGAAAAATATCATTTTATGTGAGAAATCGCATCTGGAGATGAAGAATTAATTAAGGATCAGAGTTTAAAACTTGACTTTTTGGGAATTAATTTTTATCAGCCAATGCGAGTAAAATGTCTTGATTTTATTCCAGATTTTGCTAATGGGGCAATTACACCGCACTATTTTTATCAGCCATATGAAATGCCAGGGCGTCGGATGAATCCTTATCGTGGTTGAGAAATTTTTCCGAAAGCAATTTATTTAGCGCTAATGAATTTAAAACAAAATTATGATAACATTCCTGTCTATATTTCTGAAAATGGGATGGGTGTTGAAAACGAAGAGCGTTTTTTAGAAAATGGTGTTATTAATGACCAATATCGAATTGACTTTGTTAAAGAGCATTTAGCGTGGGTTCATAAAGCAATTAGCGAAGGGTCAAATTGTTTTGGTTATCATTCTTGAGCGTATATTGATAACTGATCATGAATGAATGCTTATAAGAATCGTTATGGTTTTGTCCAATTAGATTTAGCAAACAATGCAAAACGAGTTTTAAAAAAATCAGCAGCCTTTATTGCAAAAGTAGCAGAAACAGGTACTTTTGAATATGATAACGAATTAATTTAAGGGTTTCATAATGAAAATTACAAATCAAGAACAGTTGGATGCCTTACGAAAAGAATATGATGATAAACATACCATGTTTAACCAACAAGTGTATGTTTCTCGTTATAGTGAATCATCACGGATTTTAAAACTAATTCGTGTTGTGAGAGTTAAAAAACCATTAGGTGAAACTTTTCATATGTTATTAACAATGTTGGCTAAAGATATGAATGGAAATTTGACCTATGATGATTTAGAAGATGATGCTTTTTACCGCGCTGGAACAAAGGATAAAAAACGAGAAATGCATTTAGCTGCTTTTCAAGAAAACAAAGAAGTCACTTTAGAGTGGTTTACCCCAGAAGCTTGGATTAGTAAAAATTTTCGTTTTATTAGCAAAAATAAAGGTAAAACAATTAAAATTATTTATTTAGAAATTGTTAAAAGTTTGAAAGCAAAAACTGGATATTTAGAACAAATTATGCGAAATAATTATATTAAAGCAGAGGTTATTCGTTTTGATATGCAAATGTATGAGTTAAAGAAAAACTTAGCAGTATTATCGCCAAAACAATTAGAAAATTATCAAATTAAAATGAGTAGTTGAAAAGAACGTTTGGCAAGTATTCGTTTATTTTCAAAGTAAATATATAGAAAAACTTTATTTTGAACATCTAAAATAAATCCTAAATAAGGACTCTCTGAGTTCTTTAATGTGAAATTGTTTTTGTAGGTGTTCATTTTTTAGTTTTTAAATTAAAAGGAATAATTATTGTTTTTAACAGCAATCATTCCTAAATTTTTTTCTATTCTTCTTGATAATTTTCTTTTAAAGTTTTTTTATGATTTTAGCAGGGGTTCCACCAGCAATAACATCTTTTGGAATATTTTTAGTGACAACGCTACCAGCTGCTATAATTGAGTTTTCCCCAATTGTTACACAAGGAGTTACTGTTACATTTGCGCCTAATCAAACATTATTTTCAATAGTTATTTTTTTTGAAATTGTTGCTTTTCTAAGATCAACAGCAATTGGATGATTAGTTGTCATAATATTGCAATTTGGGCCAATTAAAACATTATCGCCAATTGTTATTCCGCCACGGTCTAAAAAAGAACATCCAAAATTAATAAAACTGTTTTTTCCAAGTTCTAAATTCTTTCCATAATCTAAATAAATTAGTGTTAAAAATCAAAATCCTTCCGGTAATGGCTTATTAATTATTTTTGCAAACAATTTTAGTTTTTTCTTAAGTTTGTTAGTTTTATAATTCAAAAGATGCAATTGCTTTTGAGCCTTATGGATTTCATTAGTTATTTTTCCAATTTCTGGGTCTGTAAATAAAATTAATTCACCATTTTTATCTCTTGTAAAAATATCAGTCATTTTTGCTTCTCCTTGTTTAATTAATTTTAAAATATTATAACACTTTTAATTTACTTAATAAAAAAGGAAACAATAACAATAATTAGTACTGCTAAACTACAAATTGCACCAGAAATAAAAAGAATATGATTTTTATAATATAAATATCGGTGAAAATTCTTTTCGATAATACGAATTGTCATTCAAATGAGAAAAAAGATTGCAGCAGGAATAAAAGCAAAATAAATATAAAAAGATGGTGTCATATCTACTTTTTACCTCTCTATTATATAATTATATCAAAAAATAGAATAATTTTCTTAATTTTGGAGAAAGTTTAAAAAATATTGCTTTATTATTATTTCCTAGTATATAATAAAAAAGAAGGTAACTTCAATAGAAAGGTAGCGATGTTATGAAAAAAATTTTACTAGTATGTTCAGCTGGGATGAGTACTTCAATTTTGGTTAAAAAAATGGAAGAAGCTGCTGAAGGTATGGGTATTGATGTTCATGTCGAAGCAAAAGCAATGGCTGAAGCCCAATCGGTTTTAGATGATTGAGATGTGATTTTACTTGGTCCACAAGTAAAATATATTGAAAATAATATTAAAAGCATGACAAAAAAACCCGTTTCAGTTATCGATCCAAAGATTTATGCCTTAGGAAAAGGAAAAGAGGCTTTAGAATTAGCTTTAAAATTAATTGGTTAATTCTGGAACATAATATTTACCATTAGGAAGGAATTCAACACATAATGGAAAAAAATAATGATAAGTTTAGTCCTGATAAGGTTAAGAAAGAACATAAAGGTGACTTTAAAACTTGGTGAAATAATAAAGCATTACCAACAATGTCAAAATTAGGGAACCAACGACACTTATCAGCGATTCGTGATTCATTTGGAACAATGATTCCATTAATTATTGCTGGGGGGATTGGTTTATTAATTGATGCAATTATATTTGGGGGCGCTGGTTCTGGGAAAGTATCTTTATTAGGACTTTTTGCTAGAGCAGCAGGATATAGTTGAGATTCAATTGGAGCATTATTTGCTGACACAACAACTAGTTGAGGAAAAGCATCACAAATTGGAGCTTTAGCTTTTGGGCAAATTCAAATTGCAACAATTGGGGCAATGTCATTATACTTTGCTTTCTTATTAGGTTATTTTTTAGCTTTATCAAGAAACTATAAATCACCAGTTATTGCTGGTTTAGCATCTTTTGCTGGATTTATTATTGCAAGTATGGGACAAGTTTCATTCTTTATGGATTCAAAAGGACTATTTACTGCTTTAATTATTGGAATTGCCACAACTGAACTATTTGTTTGGTTTGGAAATATGAAAAAATTAGAAATTCAATTACCAGCTGGTGTTCCACCAGCGGTTGGAAAATCATTTGCGGTATTTTTACCAATGGTTTTTACTTTAAGTATTATTGGGGTGTTTAATATTTTATTTTTAGCACCAGCAATCGCACTACCAAATATTGGTTTTGAGGTTGAACAATGAAACACATTAGTTTCTTCTGGAAACTTATGAAATGCGAATATGAGTGGGAATGTAACACTTAATAATTTTGCTAATTTCTTATCTTCTACTTACGGACTGGAAATTTTTCAAAAAGTTAATGGAACATGAGACTTTACAGCAAAAGGAACAGGATGAGTAACGATTTTTGGCCAAGCTGATATCTTAGCCGTTCAAACAGCTTTTGGCAACTTTGGAGTTGGAAATCAAGCAACAATGGAAGCGTGATTTGCTAATTTTGATCCCAAAAATGCTACTAGTTTAATGTCACAAACAGGATGAAATTCACTAGGACAATTTATTTTAGCACAAGGTGGTAACCATGGTGGTATTATTAGTGGTAATAAAGGAATTGAGTTTTTATCAGCAAATATGTTTTTCTCAACAAATGCTGCTGGTGAAGCATTCTTAACAATTTCAGAACGTTATGTAACCGTTCCAATTGGCACTAGTGCATTTGGATTTGGAGCAGCAATTTATCGTTTCTTTACTTCATGATTTATTGGTTTTGCAACTGGTAATGGTGGATTAGGTTTAGCTGTTATTTATGTTTTCTTTATTTCATTCTTTTGATTCTTTGGAGTTCATGGTTCAAACATCATGGCTGCCATTTTTGAACCAATTTGATGAATGATTATTGGTGTTAATACCGCATTAATTTCAGCGGGATTATCAGCACGAACAAATTTAAATGATCAAGTTGGAATATTTGGAAAACCATTCTTTGATATCTATATGAATATTGGAGGATCAGGAGCAACATTAGGTTTACTAATTATGGTTTTAATTCTATCGCGTCGTCGGGAATTAAAAGAAGTTTCCAAATATGCTTTACCGGCCGGATGTTTTAATATTAACGAACCAGTTATTTTTGGGTTTCCGTTAGTGTTAAATCCAACTTATTTGGCGCCATTTATTTTATCACCAATGACCGCAATGTTAATTGGGTGAGTAGCAACAGGACCATTACATCTTGTTAATGTTGTGTATGTAACTGTTCCTTGGACAACACCGTGGTTCTTAGGAGCAATTCTAGCTACTGTTGATCCAATGGCAATTCTTGTTGCGTTAATTTCCTTTGCTGTTTCGACCGCGATTTGGGTTCCGTTTATTTTGTTAGATAATATGACATATTATCGTAAATTGAAAAAAACTGACCCTGTTGCCTACGAAGAAGAAATGAAATACTTACACGATAAAGAATATCGGAACCAAGTTAAAGCAGAAGCAAGAGCAGAAAAAAATAAAGCAAAAGAAGAACTTAAAAAAGTTCGTCAAGCAAAAAAAGCAGAACATCGTTCTGCTAAGAAATAATATAGTGCGCCTACTGCTAATTAATTAGTGGTTGGTGCTTTTCAATTTTTCTGATAAATTATTTTAAGCAAAAACAGTTACTGCTAGAATTAATAAAATTAGAAAAATACTAAGACAAACACTATAAGATACAATTAAAGCTATTTTATGTCATGCGGAATAACGTTGTAATACTCTTGTTCGGAATCTTGTTATTGTTCAAACAATAAAAGGAATAACAAAGAAGATTACCGCGATAATTATGACAATATATTGTGTTGACATTTTTAATCACCTTATTTAATTTTAACGAAATAAAATTGAGAAAACAACAGTAATAGTTAGAAAGAGGGAAATTATGACTGAAAAAAAATTTATTTTTGCTGCATCAACATGTGCTTTTCAAATCGAGGGGGGCCGCAATTTAGGCGGAAGAACAGATTCTATTTGAGATGAGTTTACAAAGCGTAATTTTTCAATTCCACCATTAGGAAAAGCAGAGCGGGAAATTAATTCTATTGCAGTAGCAGCTGATTTTTATAGTAAATATAAGACAGATGCACGGATTATGAAACGAATGGGATTACAGGGTTTTGTTTATAATATGGATTGAACCCGGATTTTTCCCAAAAATAGTACAGATTTTAATTCAGAAGGACTGAAGTTTTATGATGATGTTTTTAAAACTTTAGTTGAAAATGGGGTTAAACCAATTCCAATTTTATATCATTGAGATACCCCGATGTGAGCAGAAATTCAAGGTGGTTTTGAAAATCGAAGTGTGATAGAATGATTTCGGAACTATGTAAAACTTGTTTTTCGTTATTTAGGTAAATATAGTGATTTATGATTTGTGAATGATGAGAACTCAACTTTTACTTTAGATGGATATTTAGGTGATTATTTACCACCAGCAAAAAAAGATAAAACAGCTTTTGCTAAAGCTATTCATCACTTAAATCTTAGTGCAGCCATTGCGAAAGAAGAATTTGAATTAGCAAAAAAAGCTGGATATATTGCAAAAAATGCTTTATTAGGGATTGACCATGATTGAGCACCACCACATCAATACCAAACTGGTGATGAAACGGCAGTGGCAAAATATAATGCATGATTTAAGAACTTTTTCTTAGATCCGAACTTAAAAGGGACTTATCCAGATGTTTTTTTCCAATGGTTAAAAGATGAAGAGATTGATTTTACTATTTCAGAACAAGATTTAGCGTTATTAGCAAAAAATCGGTTGGATTTGATTGGATGAAATTATTATCGTCCTTGTTATATTACAAGTGATCAAAACCAAGATAATTTAAAAGTACTTCATCAAAAAAGTCATTCTTTCTTTGCTCCTGGTTTTAAACAAGTGTTTCCAAAAGATATTGAGTACACAAAATGAAACTGAATTATTGACCCGTCAATGCTAGCAACGGGGGCTGAAATATTGTGAAAAGAATATCAGAAACCCATTATGATTATTGAAAACGGAATGGGTGATTTTGATGATAAAACAAGTCAATTAATTCTTGATAAAGATCGCATTCGCTATTTAAGTATCCATTTGGCAGAAGTTTTTAAAGCCATTGAACGTGGGGTTAATTTAATTGGCTACTCACTATGAACTTACTGTGACATTTTTTCACCAAGTGGTGGTTATCGAAAAGACTATGGCTTAGTTTCCGTTGATTTTAATAGCAAGATTAAAACGCGAACACCTAAATTATCGTATGTCTGATATAAACGAGTGATTGCTTCACAGGGAGAGAATTTAACTTTTGACGATGATGAAACCCTAACAGCGTTGCTAAAAGCAGAACTGTTAGCATGAGACTTTTGATATCAATAGGGAGGTTCAAATGAAAATAGTTTTTATTGGAGCAGGACGAATTACCAAATGGTTTTTAAATGATTTAAAAAATACAAAATATCACGATAAAATAAAACTATTTGGAATTTATAATTTAACGTATGAAAAAGCCGTACAATACCAATCTGAATATCAAATTCAAAAGGTTTATTGCTCTTTAGATGATGTTCTTCAAGATGCCGCAAATTTTGATTTAGCGTATATTGGAACAAGTGATGCCACTCATTATGAAATTGCAAAGCAATTATTAGCTAATAAAATTAATGTCTTTTGTGAAAAACCATTAACATTATCATATCAAACAGCAAAAGAATTATATGATTTAGCATCCATTAATAATGTTTTATTATTTGATGGTATTAAAACTGGTTTTTCGCCAGTGTATCGTCTAATGCGAAATGATATTGCAGCAGGTTTAATTGGGGCAATTGAATATTTAAGTGCTAGTCATGCTAAAGTTTCAACGAGTGGCAAGAAACCTCAACCAGTTCCGAATGATTCAAACTTTGTTGGGTTACATCTTGCTGGTGGAATGTACGCTTTGTTTATTGGCCTTGATTTATTAGGACCAGTTCAATTAGTAACCCATTTGAATAATGCTTATTCAACCCATACGGCAATTTCAACTTCGGTATTAAATCTTCGTCATAAAAACAATGGTATTTCCACCATTTTATCAAGTGATAATTTATCAAGTGATTTATCTGCACAAATTTTAGGAACAGCAGGTTATATCAAATTAGGTGGTAATTTGCAAAAATATAATGTTGATTATCATAAAGATTCTTGCCATATGGCGTATACTTATCAGGTTTATGATTTACAAGGAAATTTAATTAAAACTGTTGACAAGCAGTTAGTAACAGATGGTGAAGGGTTATGTTTTGAAATTGAACATGTTTATGAACTATGAAAAAATCAAAAAATAGAATCAGACGTTGTCACAAAAGCTATTTCACTAGAGATTATTAAAATTCTAGAATTAACTAATAATACTAACGATAAAGAAATTATTGAGTTATAGGAAGGAAATAAATTATAATGAATGTTTTGGCAATTGATTTAGGGGGAACTAGTTCCAAATGTGCGGTCTTTTCGGCAAAAAAAGCAATTCTATGTGAATTTAAAGTTGCAACAAAAAAGGAGGCAATTTTACAGCATCTAAAAACAGAAATTGATGAGCAATTAACTAAATATGGAATTGATTGATTAACAATAAGTCAAATCGGTTTTGCCATTCCTGGTTTTTTAGATGAAAAAAAAGGAATTGTTGTTTTAGCAGGAAATTTAAATTGACATTATTTTAATATTACAAAAGAAGCAGAAAATATTTTTCAAAAACCAGTTCATATTATTAATGATGCTAATGCGGCCGCATTAGCGGAATATTGAGATCGAATTTATGATAAAAAAGAATCACTACTGTTATATACGTTAGGAACGGGGATTGGTGGAGGCATTGTTTTAGATGGCAAATTATGAACTGGTGCAAATGGCTATGCTGGGGAATTTGGCCACGGGGGGCATTTTCAAGACCGCTTTCCTTGTACTTGTGGGTTACAACATTGTATTGAACCAGTATCATCAGCGACAGGATTAACAAAATTAATTAATCAAGTGGCTGATGAAAAGCAAGAAAGTTCATTAGCTATTTTAAAAAGCGAATTACAACGTGATTTAAGATTAGTTGATATTAAACCATTATTTGATAAAAATGATGAAATCACAATTGTAACAATTACCGAGGGCTTGATTCCGTTAGCAGATCATATTGTTACAATGCTATATGTTTTAAACCCCGAGGTAATTATTTTAGCAGGGGGGGTCACTAATTTGGGTGTAAAATTAAAGCAAATTATAGAGAATTTAGTTAAAGCGCGAATTGGTGAGTTTATGTTAAAAACTTTTAAAATTGAAATTTCTAATTTACAAGATAAAGCAGGAATGTATGGGACAGGTTATTATGCCCTTTCAAAGATAAAAGAGGTAGAATAAAGAAAAGGAGAAAATTATTATGGAACAAATAAATTTTGAAGAAGTATCATTTGGTATTATTACTTTTGCTGGGATGGCAAAGTCAAATGCTTTAATTGCGATTAAAACAGCAAAAGAGGGAAATATCGAAAATGCTAATACTTTAATTACAGAAGCAGAGCAAAATATTATTGAAGCAGAAAAACAACATATGAGTATTATTCAACAAGAGGCTCAAGGTGTTAAACACCAAGTTCCGGTGTTATTTATTCATGCTGAAGATCAAATGATGACAGCCCAGATGGTTATTGAACTTGCAAAAGAATTTATTGATTTATATGATAAATTACAAACTAAAAAGGTTTTAGATTAATTATTATGCGTCTTGGTATTAGTTTATATCCGCATTTGATCAAAGCAAACTATGATTTAGAAGAGTATTTAATAAAGTGTGCAAAAGCACAAATTAAAGTTATTTTCACTACTTTAATTAATGTCAAAAAAGATAATCAAGAGTTATTTCAACGGTTCTTAACTTTAACAAAAATAGCGCACAAGTTAGGAATGGAAGTTTATGGTGATGTTGATGACACGGTGTATGATGAATTTAAATTAGATAAAAATAATCGTGAGCAAATTATGTATTTTTTTACCACGGAATTAGGATTAAAAGGGATTCGATTTGATGCAGGAGTTAGTGCCGAAGGAATTGCAAAGTTAACGCATAATCATGAAGACATTAAAATTATTTTAAATAGTTCAAATCCTGCCCAAGAAATCCCATATTTACTTTCTTTACAGGCAAAGAAGAGTAATTTGGTAGCATGTTGAAATTTTTATCCGCAACGTTATACTGCTAGTTCATTACCGTATTTTGTAGAAAAAATGACTATTTTAAAAACAGAGGGAATTTTATCACAGGCCTTTGTTGCTTTACAACGTCCAGATGCACAAGGTCCTTGACAGCATAATGATAAATTACCAAGTATTGAAATGCATCGTGATTTACCATTAGATTTCCAAGTTCGACATTTTGTTGCGTTAGGTGTTGATGATATTATTGTTTCAACACAATTTCTAAATGATGAAGAATTGACGACATTAAATAATATTAATTTGCATAAAATAACATTGAATTTAAAACCATCAATTGAAATTACTTCTGCTGAAAAAACAATTTTAAGTGATCAAAATGTGCACTTTGTACGTCCTGATTTGGCTGAATATATGATTCGTAGTACTTTCTCACGTTTAAAATATCGTGACCTTGATATTCCACCTCGTTCTTTTGAGGGAAAATCTTTTGCAAAAGGGGATATTGTTATTTTAAATAATAAAGCACAAAATTATCGGGGTGAATTACAAATTATTACAAAACAAATGGCAAGTGATGGGATTCGAAATTGAGTTGGTCAATTAGATGAAAATGAGCAAAATATTATTGACTGTTTAATGCCGAATCGTGAATTTAGTTTTAACTTAATTTAGCACAAAATCTTAACAACCTGTTAAGATTTTTTGTTGTTAATTGTTTATGAAACCTTGGTATCTTTTCTGAATTATGTTAAAATCTAATAAATTAAGGAGGAAAAATAATTAATGTCATTTACGGTAATAAAACATCCTTTAATTTTAGATAAATTAACAAGGATGCGTAAGAAAGAAAGTAACTCAAAGGTATTTAAAGAAAATTTAGATGAAATTGCGCAATTAATGGCTTATGAAATATTTCGTGAGATTGAATTAAAAGAGTTTGAAATTGATACACCAGTAGCAAAAACAAAAGGATATAAAATTGCGAATGATATTGTTTTGTTTCCGATTTTAAGAGCTGGTTTAGGTATGGTTGATGGAATTATTCATTTAGTTCCAAATGCTAAAATTGGTCACATTGGAATGTATCGTGATGAAAAAACGTTAGAACCACATGAATATTTTGCGAAGAAACCAGAGAATATTACAAAAGCAAATGTTTTAGTTTTAGATCCAATGTTAGCAACGGGAGGCAGTGCTAATCTTGCGATTAATAAGGTAAAAGAATGAGGGGCAACTAATATTAAATTAGTATGTTTAGTTGCTGCACCAGAAGGTAAAGCATATATTGAACAACATCATCCAGATATTGATATTTATGTTGCTGCTTTAGATGAACGATTAGATGAACATGGTTATATTATTCCCGGTCTAGGTGATGCAGGAGACCGCATTTTTGGAACTAAATAAAAAAAATAAATTACATTGAAAAAATCATTTTAAAGGTGTAGAATATAAAATGTCAATAATAAGTTTAATTATGTTTTTGGGGATATTTGCGGTATTGACGATTATATATTTGACATTAAAACAAGAATGAACTTTATACTCAGGATTAGCCCTAGGATATTTGTTTTCTCTTATAGGTTTCTTAATCATTTGCTTTTCGGGATGATTGTTAAGTATAAGTTTAAATAAGTACTTTTTTATCTTATTGTACCTAGTTCGCTTAGTTATTTATGCTATACCAATAGTTATTTATGCTAAGAATACTAGTTTTTTTAGTATATATACGGTAATTGTGGGAATTAGTCTTTGTCCTTTATCGTCATTGTTTGTTAATATTAAATTTCCAAAACGTAAAAACAGAAAGGAAGGTATAAACGGCGATGAAAGTTAATTTTTATCAACTTTTTGCAATGAATTTAGTGCCTGATGCAAATAAAACCGGAATGGAAGCATGAAGCTATACAATTTTATTGCCGCAATTAGTAACGATAGTATTGACTACTTTTATTATTATGCTTTTATCAATTGGTTATTATAAACGATTGAAAAAAATTGGTCCAACTGATGTTCCAACAGGCTTAGTCCTTTTTGCTGAAATTGCAATTAAATGGGTTGAGAAGCAAGTTGTGGATTTAATGGGACCAAAATATAAATTTTTAACAGTTTATGTTATGTACTTATTATTGTATATTGGTATTGGTAATTTAATGAGTGTCGTTGGATTTGATTCACTCGTAACTGCTTATACAGTGCCATTATCAATGGGATTAGTTACTTTCATTGGAATCTATTATTTTGGGATTAAATATCAGAAAATGATGTATTTTAAAAAATTTATTAATCCATTAGAATTATTGACACAATTTGTGCCGTTAATTTCAATTTCATTTCGTTTATTTGGAAACATTTTAGGGGGAACAGTTATTATTGCTTTGTTTACCGCTTTAATGGGCTTTATTTGGGGGCAAATTCCTTATATTGGACCAGTTGATTTATTGGCTGGGATGTTTTTACCATTTTTAAGTATTTATTTTGATGTTTTTGATGGTTTAATTCAAGCGTATATTTTTGCTGTCTTAACAATTGCATATTGAGCAATGGAAATGCATACGGATGAAAAAACAGAGAAAGAAAAAACAATTAAATTAAAAAAACATAAAAAAGTAAAAAATGTTCAAAATGTCCACTTAAATGGATAAAAAAGTATTAAAATAAAATTATATATTTTTAAAGAAGAGGAGAATTACAATATGTTAGATTTAATGTCAAATATGATTGGCGTATGATTAATGGCAGGAATTAATGAAGGATTTACCAAAGGAATGTCATTATTAGGAGCAGGATTGGCTGCGATTGGATGTTGTGGTTCAGGAATTGGACAAGGATACACTGGAGGGAAAGCAGTTGAAGCGATTGCTCGTAATCCAGAAGTTGAGGGGAAAGTTCGTACCCAATATATTATTGCTGCTGCTATTACAGAATCAGGATCAATTTATGCATTAGTTATTGCTATTATTTTAGCATTTGTGGCTGGTTAAGAATTAATAATATTAAAGAATTTTGAAATAGAAAGGTTTGGATGTCTTATGTTATGATTAATGTCAAAACCAATTGAACCAGCAGAAATTATTAATCAATTATTTCCAAATTTATGAATTTTTATTGCGCATGTTATTGCAACAGTTATTTTATTGATTTTGTTATCGAAATGAGTATATAACCCATTTCGTAAGGCAATGCGTGCTCGTCGTAATAAAATTCGTGAATTAATTCAAGATGTTGCTGATAAACAAGCAAAAGCAACAATTGACCAAAAAGAAGCATCAAAATTATTAACAACTGCAAAAGTAGAAGCGAATGGTATTATTGCTGATGCGCGTACTGAAGCAGAAACAAAACGACATCAAGTATTAGAAACAGCAAAAGCGGAAGTAGTTCGTTTAAATGAACAAGCACATAAAGAAATACAAAAGGAAAAAGAACAATATAAAGATGATATTCGGAAATCAATTATTAATATTGCCTTTAATGCAGCTGAACAATTATTAGAAAAAGAAATCACAAAAGAAAAAAATGAGAAACTAGTGGAAGATTTCATTAAGGATTTAGATTAGAACATTATGTTAGTTAGTGAAAAATTTATTGATAATTATGCAGCTGCTTTAATGGATTTAGCCCTTGAGACAAAACGACTTGATCATTATTTAGAAGTAAGTAATATAATTGTGGAATTATTTAAACAAAATCCAGATTATATTAAATTAATGCTGAATGCTGATATCACGAAAGAAGAACGCAAAAAAATTTTAGCAAGACCATTCCAAAAAACCGTTGATCCATTAATTCTAAATGCGCTTTTTTTATTAATTGATCGGGAAGCCTTTTGTTATGTGCGTAGAATTTTTAAGCGTTTACGAAAAATCATCAATATTAGTTATGATGTTCAATATGGGAATATTTTTTCAATACAACCGTTAACAAAAAAACAAATTGAAACAATTGAAAACAAATTAAGTAAAAAATTTGGATATCATATTGAGTTAGTTAATAAAATTGATTCATCATTACTTGGCGGTGTTCGCGTTAAAATTAAACATGAAATTATTGATGGCTCGATTGCTGGACAATTAGAAACAATGCGTCAAAAAGCAATACATAATAAATAGAAGATGGGGTGGAAAAAGTGGCTTTAAATATAAATGAAATTTCTGAAATAATTAAAAAACAGATTAAAGAATATGGAAAGAAAATTGAAATTCATGAGGAAGGAACTGTTGTTACTGTTGGAGATGGAATTGCTTTAATTGATGGACTTGATAATGCAATGATGAGTGAGTTATTAATTTTTCCAAATGAAATTTATGGGATGGTGTTAAACTTAGAAGAAGGAGCTGTTGGTGCTGTTTTAATGGGGGATGACACGACTGTTCGTGAAGGTGACCAAGTTCGTCGTTCAGGAAAAATTGTGGAAACACCAGTTGGTGATGCCCTATTAGGACGTGTTGTTAATGCTTTAGGTCAGCCAATTGATGTCAAAGGACCATTGAAAGCAACAAAAACGAGACCCGTGGAAAGAATTGCTCCAGGAGTTATGACTAGAAAATCAGTTGACCAACCAATGGAAACCGGAATTATGACAATTGATGCTATGATTCCAATTGGAAAAGGACAACGGGAATTAGTTATTGGTGATCGTCAAACAGGAAAAACAGCAATTGGAATTGACGCTATTCTAAATCAAAAAGGGAAAAATGTTAAATGTATTTATGTTGCTATTGGGCAAAAAGCATCAACGGTTGCGCAAATTGTTGAAAAACTGCGTGCTGCTGGCGCAATGGAATATACAACTGTTGTTTCTGCAACAGCAAGTGAATTAGCACCATTACAATATTTAGCACCTTATACTGGTGTAACAATTGGGGAAGAATGAATGGAATCAGGAGATAATGTAATTATTATTTATGATGATCTTTCCAAACATGCTGTTGCTTATAGAACAATGGCATTGTTATTGCACCGCCCACCAGGTCGAGAAGCCTATCCGGGTGATGTTTTCTATTTGCATAGTCGTTTATTAGAACGAGCAGCGCGAGTAACAAAAGAATATGGGGGAGGAAGTATTACAGCTTTGCCAATTGTTGAAACGCAAGCTGGTGATATTTCTGCTTATATTCCAACAAATGTTATTTCAATTACGGATGGACAAATATTTTTAAATAATGATCAGTTTAATGCTGGGATTCGTCCTGCTGTTGATGCGGGGTTATCAGTGTCACGGGTAGGTTCTGCTGCACAAATTAAAGCAATGAAACAAGTGGTGGGTTCTTTGAAATTAGAATTAGCACAATATCGTGAGTTGCAAGCTTTTGCCCAATTTGGTTCTGATTTAGATGACACAACAAAAGAAGTCTTAGAACACGGAAAACGGGTAATTGAAATTTTAAAGCAAAAACAATATGCGCCCCTTTCTCAAATTGATCAAGCAATTATTTTGTTAGCAGTTAATAAAAAAAGAATTCGTTGAATTCCAGTTGATAAAATTCAGGAATTTAAAGAAGAAATTATTGAACATTTTAATACAAAAGCAAAAAAATATTATGATGAACTAACAAAAGAAAAAGCTTATAGTGAAACTTTAATGGCAAATATTGATCATGAAATTATTAATGTTGTAAAAAAAATTACTAACAAAATTGAGGATTATAATCCAGAGCGATTTGGGCGAATTGAAGAATGAAGTAAACTAGGACAATAAAAGGGGTTATTAAAAATGGCAGTCGGAACAGGTTTAAAAAAACAAATTACTTCAATTAACTCAACTTCAAAAATAACACAAGCAATGAAGTTAGTAGCTACCGCGAAATTAAAGAAAGTTGGAAAACGAATTTCAAATGCAAAGCCATATTTTGCTGAAGTTTATACGGTTTTTAACGATATTATTAGTAAAGCAGATGATTCAATTTATCAAAAGAAAGATCCAACCAAAGCTAGTAGTAGAACCTGTTGAATTGTAGTCAATTCAAATCTTGGTTTGTGTGGTGGGTATAACATTAATATTAATAAATTAGTTTTAAAAGAATTACGGCCAAATGATTGTATTATTGCCATTGGGTCAAAAGCAGAATCATTTTATCTTCATAAAGGTTTTAAAATTATGCATGCCAGAAAAGATATTGATATTAATTTTTCATATGATGATGCTCGTGAATTTGCGCAAGAAATTTTATCTGGTTTTAATAGCAATACTTATGATGAAATTAAAATTGCTTATACAAAATTTATAAATAATGTTACTTTTGAACCAACAATTTTACAATTGTTGCCAATTGTTAAGGCAAATAGTAAAGAAGAAACTAAACACTTACATGTTATTACCGAATTTGAACCAGACCCAGCAACAATTTTGGAAAATGCAGTGCCAATGTATTTAAATACAATTTTATTTTCCACAATTGTTGAGTCGCAAGTTTCTGAACAAGCATCACGCAGAGTAGCAATGGAAAATGCAACGGATAATGCTAACGCAATGTTAGAAAAGTTATCATTATTATATAATCGTAAGCGTCAAGCAGCAATTACACAAGAAATTACAGAAATTGTAGCTGGAGCAGGCGCACAAGAAAATTAAGAGGGGATTAGAAAAATGGAGAAAAATGGAAAAGTAGTACAGGTATTGGGGCCTGTTGTTGATGTACGGTTTGTGGAAGAATATTTACCTGAATTGTATAATGCGATTACGGTTGATAATAATGGAACTAAATTAGTTTTAGAAGTTGTTCAGCATATTGGAGATGATACTGTTCGAACAATTGCGTTAGGACCAACCGAAGGAATGGTCCGGGGAATGGAAGTGATTGATACTAAAGCTCCAATTACAGTTCCTGTTGGTGAAGAAGTGTTGGGAAGAATGTTTAATGTTCTTGGAGAAGCAATTGATGAAAAACCACAACCAAAAACAAAAATTATGCGCCCAATTCACCGCGAAGCACCATCTTATGAAGAGCAACAAACAACTGCTGAAATTTTAGAAACAGGAATTAAAGTGGTTGATTTATTAGTCCCTTTTGCAAAGGGAGGAAAAATTGGATTGTTTGGGGGAGCTGGTGTTGGAAAAACTGTTTTAGTGCAAGAGTTAATTAATAATGTTGCAAAAGCGCATGGAGGAATTTCTGTTTTTGCCGGTGTTGGTGAACGAACTCGGGAAGGTAATGATTTGTATTATGAAATGATTGAAGCCGGAGTTATTGACAAAACAGCATTAGTGTTTGGCCAAATGAATGAAACACCAGGGGCACGTATGCGGGTTGCTTTAACAGGTTTAACAATTGCAGAATATTTCCGTGATGATAAGAATCAAGATGTTTTATTATTTATTGATAATATTTTTCGTTTTACCCAAGCCGGTTCGGAAGTTTCAGTTTTACTAGGTCGTATGCCTTCAGCGGTTGGTTATCAGCCAACATTAGCAACCGAAATGGGAGCATTGCAAGAACGCATTATTTCAACTAAAAAAGGAAGTATTACTTCAGTACAAGCGGTTTATGTTCCAGCGGATGACTTAACTGACCCGGCGCCAGCAACAACATTTGCGCACTTGGATGCTAAAGTTGTTTTAGATCGAGAAATTGCGGCGTTAGGAATTTATCCGGCGGTTGACCCCTTAGGAAGTTCGTCACGTTTATTAGATCCATTAGTGGTTGGTGAAGAACATTATGACGTTGCGCAAGGTGTGCAAGAAATCTTACAAAAATTTAAAGAGTTACAATCAATTATTGCTATTTTAGGAATGGATGAGTTATCAGATGAAGATAAATTAGCTGTTGCTCGTGCCCGAAAAATTCGAAACTTTTTATCACAGCCATTCTTTGTTGCTGAGAAATTTTCAGGAAAACAAGGAAAGTATGTGCCTGTTGTTGAAACAATTCGTGCTTTTAAAGAAATTTTAGCGGGAAAATATGATAATTTACCAGAACAAGCGTTTTTATATGTTGGAACAATTGATGAAGTTATTAAAGCAGCAGAAGCTTTAAAACATAGTTAAGATGGCTAATCAAATTGCTTTAAAAATTATTACTCCACAAGGAGTGATTGTTGATAACCCAGTTGATATTGTGACAGTAAGAACAATAACTGGTTATATGGGAATTCTATATGGTCATATTCCGCTTGTTTCAACGCTTATTCCATCTGAAATGTCATATAAAATTAATAATCAAGAACACAAATTAAGCATTGGCGGAGGAATCTTACAAGTTGAACAAGAATTTGTTAAGATTCTGACAGATGAAGTTGACATTATTAATTAGATAAGAAAAAATAAAATCTCTTTTTGAGATTTTTTATGTTAATTATAGTAAAAACACGATAAGATAATAAGTAATAGGTAGTAGAAAGTAGGAATTCCTATGGCAGTAAAAATGATTGTTTGTGACATTGATGGGACATTAGTAACAGATAAAGAGAAAGTAATTCCATTAGTTAATATTGAAGCATTGCAAAAGATCCAAGCTGCTGGGATTTTAGTGACAATTGCATCGGGACGAGTACCAAGTAGTTTATATGACTATGCTGCGGCGTTAGGGATTATTAATAATTGCCAGTATGTTGTTGGTAGTAATGGTGGGGCTGTTTTAAATTTAAAAACAGGTGAGTATGTTTATGATGAAGTAATTTCATATAAAGATACATTATGAGCGATGACAATTGTAAAAGAATTTGGTTATGACTTTTATTTAGCACCACTTGATGAGCACAAAGCTTTTGTTTCACGAAAAAATGTTATTGAAGAGGATACTTTTTTGTTTCGAAATAGTGACATTAAACCAGAAATACTTGATTGAAATAACATTCCCCAAATGCGAAAAGTTGTCATTTCTTGCCATGATGAAACAAAGCAAAATTGATTACGCCAACAAATTGCCGTTAGCACTACTTTACGTACCGAGGTTACTGGTTATGGTTTTATTGAAATTATTCCGAAGAACGTTAATAAATGGCAAGGAATTTTACGGCTAACTGCAGCTTTGAAAGATAATGCAAATATTCATATTGATTGAGATGAAATAATGTGTTTTGGTGACCAAATGAATGATTATGAAATGATTAAAAATGCAAAATATGGGATTGCATTAGCTAACGCAACACCGGAATTAAAAGAGATTGCAACAGCTGTTACAAGGAAAGATAACAATGCCGCGGGGATTGCTGACTATCTTTATCAAACCATCTTAAAATAGAAAATGAGGTCTAAATGTTAAAAATTAATAATCATGAAATTAAGTTAATTGTAACTGATGTTGATGGAACATTGGTTACAGATCAACAAGAGCTACCCGCCATAGTTCAAAATAAATTAATTGGTTTACAAGAAGCGGGCGTTTATGTTTCAATTGCCTCGGGGCGAATGCCGTTGGGATTTGATAATTACACAACAGCTTTAAAAATTAAAGATTATTCACAATATGTAATTGGGGCAAATGGTTCATTAGTTTATGATGCAAAAAATGACAAAATTGCTTACAGTAGTTTAATGTCTATTAATGATGTTCAAACGGTTGTCACAATTTTATTAAAATATCAGTGTGAGTTTACGATTTCATATGAGCACGATGATACTTTATATTGTGCTGGTGAAATGCTTTTAAAAATAAAATCTGAACCAGGTGCTTTTTTAGATGGGATGAAAATAGCAAAACCATTTCAGGTTGATAAAATTAAAGCTGCAAATAAAATTGTTGCTAAACATAATTCAACAGCAGTTTTTCAAGAAATGTTCCAAGTGTTAAGAAAAGTTCAAAATATTAATGTTGAACAATTATCGGATTATGGTTGTGATATTGTTCATGCACAATCAAGCAAGGGTCAAGCAATTTTACATTTAGTTGATATTTTAAATCAGGCACAAAAGACAAATATTAAGATTGAAAATGTTTTGTACTTTGGTGATAACTATAATGATCGTTCTGCTTTTGAAGTTTTACCATATGCTATTGCAATGGAACATGCCCCAACAGAAGTATTGAAACTTGCTTTTGATGTTACTGGTAGTAATAATGCTGCTGGAATTTATCACTACTTAAATAAACTTGAACAAAATAATTAAAAATTACCATTAAAAATGCTATAATTTTCTTAATATTATAGTATTATTAATAAGGACATAAATTAAGTTAGAGAGGACGGTTTTAATGAGCCTATCAAGTGTAATGCTTTTAGCAATTGATTCACAAACAGCTAATACAATTATTTATGCTTTTGAAATTGTGGCATTAATTGTTTCAATTATTATGATTATTATTGGTTTGCTACAAAACAAAAAAGCTCAAACTGGTTTAAGTGCTTTAAATGGTGGTAATGATGAACTATTTGCTAATAGTAAAGAAAGAGGATTAGACCGAACATTATCAATTTTTATGTTAAGCTTTGGATCAACTTTATTAATTGTTACATTATTGATAAGTTTATTAACCAAAGTATTACTTTAAAAAAGTTGATTACTAATAATGGCATTAATTTTAAAGAGATTTAAAAATGTCTCTTTTTTCATTTAGGGGGAAGTTATATGCATGATCAGATCATTGCGATTTTAAAAAAACAGGCAAAACCACTTGATACAATTGAATTAGCACAACTATTGGCAATTAATAATATTGATGATAACAAAATGATGTTGAAAACTTTAGTTGAGTTAGAAAATAATAATATTATTGCGGTTACAAATCACAATCGGTTTTATTATTTAGATCCAAAAGTTTATTTGCAAGGAATTGTTAGTGTTAATAAAAAGGGATTTGGTTTTGTTAAGATTGCTGATGGACAAGAAGAATATTTTGTTAAGCAAGATGATTTAAACAATGCATTAGATCAAGATTGTGTTTTATTTATTTTAAAAAAACATAAGCAGAATAATGCTAAAAAAATTGAGGCACAAATTATTAAAGTTATTAAACGAAATAATGAATATGTTATTGGAATTGTTAAAAAGAATCGTAATAACCAAAAGCATTTAGAAATTTTAAATAATAAATTGACACAATATCGGGCTGAAATTATTAATGTTAAAGAGGCCATTGAAAATACAATTATTAAAGGTATTATTGTAAATATTAATAGTACGACAAATTTAATGCAAGTTAAGGTTACTGAAGTTATTGGTAATGTGAACCAAGTTGGTGTTGATGTTTTAGCAGTTTTACATGAATTTAATATTCCAACTAAATTTAACGAACAAGTTTTGCGTGAAGCTAACGAAATTGAACAAGACCTTAATGTGACAAAAGCATTAGAAAATAAATTACGTCGTGATTTACAAAATGAAATGTTTGTGACAATTGATGGTAATGATTCAAAAGATTTTGATGATGCAATTTTAGTTAAGAAAAATGCCAAGGGTAATTATTTATTATCTGTTGCAATTGCTGATGTTGCGCATTATGTTCCCTTAAATAGGGCTCTTGATAAAGAAGCGTTTAATCGGGGATGTTCTGTTTATCTAATTGATCGTGTTGTTCCTATGTTACCAGAAAAATTAAGTAACGGCATTTGTTCGTTAAATCCTTTTGAACCACGATTAACATTAACTTGTGAAATGGAAATTGATGAGCAAGGACATGTTGTTACTTCAAGTATTTATGAAGCAGTTATTGTTTCAAAAGCACGGTTAACATATGACGAAGTCAATAAATTCTTTCGTCAGGAAAAAAATCAAGTGCCAAGTGAGTTAACAAAGATGCTTTCTTTGGCCCATCAGTTGTACCAAATTTTAGTGAGAAAGAAACAACAAGATGGGGTTGTTGATTTTGATTTAGATGAACCAAAGTTTATTGTTGATAAAAATGGTAAGATTAAAGATATTGTTACTCGGGAACGTGCTGATGCTGAAAAATTAATTGAGAGTTTTATGATTCGTGCAAACGAAACTGTTGCTGAAACAATTTATTGAATGGATTTGCCATTTGTTTATCGGATTCATAATAAACCAAAACCAAAAAAATTATTTGATTTATACACTCAATTGTCTTATTTGGGATTAAATATTAAAGGTAAGATGGAAAATATTCATTCAAAAGACTTGCAACAAATTTTAAATAAACTAAAAGATAAAGAAAACTTTAAGGTTATTTCAGCATTAGTTTTGCGTAGTATGGAAAAAGCTAAGTATAGTCCAATTAATGATGGCCACTTTGGATTAGCCTCTTGGTGTTATACACATTTTACTTCTCCAATTCGTCGTTATCCTGATTTGATTGTGCATCGGTTGTTAAAAGAATATTTGTTTCAAGCAAAAGTGAAAGTTGCTGATTTAGAACAAACACGGACTTTGGTAGGACACGCTAGTCAACAGTCATCATTGGCAGAGTTACGAGCAATGGAGTGTGAGCGAGAAGTTAATAAAATGAAGGAAGCAGAATACATGGAAAGCAGAATCGGTTATCAGTATGATGGTATTGTGGCTGGTGTTACGGCATTTGGAATTTTTGTTGAGTTACCAAACACTATTGAAGGTTTAGTACACATTACTGATTTAAATGATGACTATTATCTTTTTGATGAAAAAAGTTTAAAATTAATTGGAGAACGAAAACGAAAAGAATATTTTTTAGGAAAAAAAGTTCAAATAAGAGTTAAAAAAGCAAGCAAGAAACTACGTCAAATTGATTTTGAATTAATTAAGCAAGGAGTTGATCATAATGTTAATAATTACAATTAATAAAAGAGCACGCTATAATTATGAAATTATTGAAACTTATGAGGCTGGTCTTGCTTTAACAGGAAGTGAAATTAAATCAATTCGCAATAAGGATGTTTCTATTAATGAGGCGTTTGTTATTATTCGTAAAAATGAGGCGTTTGTTATTAATATGGTAATTGCGCAGTATAAATTTTCGACAGCTTATGTTCCTGAACCTGATCGTACCAGAAAGTTACTTTTACATAAAGTAGAAATTAAAAAGATTTTGCAACGAATCAAGTTAGAGCGTTTAACAGTGATACCGTTAAAGTTATATTTAAAAAACAATTATGCTAAATTAGAAATTGCTTTGGTTCGTGGGAAAAAGAATTATGATAAGCGCGAATTAATTAAGCAACGTGATAACGAACGATTACGTCAGAAACGTTAAGACAGCAAATAATTTGACGACTGTTATTTGATTTTACTAGCATCTTTCTTTTGGTTCCATTTTGTAGTATAATTAATATGGCAAATTTTTTAACTAAGGGGTAAACAAAATGACATGAGATCCACAACAAACAATTGATATATTAAAAGAATATGTTTATAGCAAAAATCGAATGAACGAATACCGTAATCGGGTTGCTTTATCAAATTTACAATTACCACCCTTTTATGTAAAAGAAAATAATAATCAGTCGATTTCATCGATTGTTGTGCGTTTCATTAATGAAAAAGAAATTAAAAAAACATATAATAAAGAAACTTATCAGTGGATTGTTACTAGTCTAGAAGAAACAATTTTAAATTCTCTCAAAATGGCAGCAAATATTATTGGAATCCATCGTCACGAAGATATTTATTTAGCATTATATGAAGATGATGGTGGTTTAGATTATTTAATTGAAATTGCAAATTACATTAATACGACTGTTAAAATTATTAACTATACCTTATATGAAAAACATCAAGCGGTAAAAGAGGTAAGAGTTGGAATTGGGATTGCAAATGATCCTTCAGAAGAAAAGATTTATGATTTAGAAGATAATTTTTTAGTTCCGTTTGATGAAAATGTTAAAGATAGTGTTCAGTTAGCAGAAATGTATGCCGCAGAAGTTATTATGTTTAATAACTTACCAGTTTGTACTGATGCGTGAGTTTTTATAAATTTAAGTGATGAAAATCAAGAATTAATTCGTAAAAATTCTCGTCAATATTTTAATACTAAAATGCCACATCAACGATTATTTACTGATTTAGTTGATCCTAACATTTCGTTAGAAATTGAACGCGGAACATTACAAGTTTCAGAATAAGTTAAAACAATATTAATTAAAGTTGTTTTAGTTTATTCTTTTTTTATATTGTTATTATTTGGGTATAATCATAAGTAGAAGGAAAAGAGGGCAAAAATATGAAAGCATTAATTTTTAAAGAAAAAAATAAAATTGAATGAACAGAAACTATGGAACCAGTTATTATTGAACCAACAGATATTATTGTTAAAATTGAAGGGTTTACTTTTTCACATGCAGATTATCGTCCTTATCTAGGCCAAGATGATAGTGTTGCTCCCAATACCATTATGGGTCATGAGGGAGTTGGTATTATTACTGCTGTTGGGGGTAGTGTCATTAAACTTAAGGTTGGTGACCGCGTAGCGATTGGATGTATTATTCATTGTAATATTTGTGAATGGTGTCTTCGTAAAGCTTTTGCAAATTGTATTAATGGTGGTTTTGTTTTGGGAACAAAAATTAATGGAACACATGCGGAATATGTCCGTGTTCCATATGGTGACAATAGTGTTGTGAAAATTTCGTCAACAATGAATTTAGCTGATGCGTTAATGCTTAGTGATGTTTTACCAACGGGTTATGAAAATGTGGTTAAAAAAATTAATTTCCAAAATATTAATAATATTGCAATCATTGGTGATGGCCCAATTGGTTTGGGAATTCTCTTATTAATAAAGCAGTATCATAAAGAAATTGATGTATATGGTCATCATAGTCAAAAATTAAGTTATTTTGAAAAATTAGGAGCACACAGAGGATATGATAGTACTAAAACTAGTTTTAATATTAAATATGATTTGGTGATTGAATGTGTTGGTAATGATCGTGGAACCTTTGAACAGGCTCAACAAATGATTAATTTTAATGGTACAATTATTACAATCGGTGTTTTTAATAAAGCTGTTGTCTTTAATTTACAACAATTATGATATCAAAACATTACTGTTCACACGGGAATTTTAAATGCTTATACCCTTGATGAATTAGTTGCAAAGATTGATGCAAAAGAAATTTCACCAATGCAATTAGTAACAAAAGTTTTTAATAAAGATCAAGTTTTACAAGCGTATGAAGCTTTTATGGATAAAGATATGTTTAAAGTTATGGTAAAGTTATCGTAAGAAATAGAAAAGAGTGAAGTTAAAAATGGGTTTTTTTCAAAGGTTAAAAGCAAAGCGTGAAGAAAAAAAACAAGTTAAATTGGAAAAAGCATTACGTAAAACAAGGTTAACTTTTTCAAATGATATTAAAAAATTAGCAAATAAATATAAAGAATATGATGATGAATATTTAGAAGACTTAGAAGCAATTTTAATTGCCAGTGATATGGGCATGAATATGGTTATGCAAATTACTGATCAAATTCGAAAAAAAGTGCAAAAAGGATGAAGTATTGAAGATACAAATGATTATTTGGTGGAAGTAATTATGGATCTATATAATGACCCGAAAAGTAAACAAAACCAATTAAATTTAAAAGATAAGCGCTTAAATGTTATTTTAATGGTTGGTGTCAATGGAGCTGGAAAAACAACAACAATTGCGAAATTAGCTAGACAATTTCTTGATCAAGGGAAAACAGTTTTACTAGTGGCGGGAGACACCTTTCGTGCTGGGGCAGTGGAACAACTAAACCAATGAGCAACACGGTTAAAAGTTAATATTGTTAAACCAGTTAAAGAAGGACAAGATCCCGCCAGTGTGATTTATGATGGCTTAATGAAAGCAAAAAATGACCAAGTTGATGTCGTTTTAATTGATACTGCTGGTCGTTTACAAAATAAAGTTAATTTAATGAATGAGTTAAATAAAATTAACCGGATTATTAAACGTGAAATTCCGGATGCTCCGCATGAAACATTATTAGTAATTGATGGTGTTACTGGTCAGAATGGAATTTCACAAGCCAAAAATTTTTCTGAAGTAACAAATGTAACGGGGATTGTGTTAACTAAAATGGATGGAACTGCTAAAGGTGGTGTTGTTTTAGCAATAAAAGATCAGTTGAATATTCCAGTTAAACTAATTGGTCTTGGTGAACAACCAGAAGATTTGCAAGAATTTGATATTGAACAATATATTTATAATTTAACCAAAGATTTATTTAATAGTGATGAAGTGGAAGAAGCATAATGAAGGATCTAAAAAAAACAAATGAATTAATTATTTTATATGATTTATATAGTTCATTATTGACACCTAAGCAAATTGAATATTTTGAATTATATTTTTTTGATGATTATTCTTTAAGTGAAATTGCTGGGCAAAGAAATGTTTCTCGCAATGCAGTTTATGATTCATTATTAAAAATTACAAATGCTTTGCATAAATTTGAGCAAAATTTACAATTAGGATATAAGCAACAACAGCGCGAAGTTGTTTACCAACAGTTTGATAAAATTAAGGAATGTGATCTGTTAATAAAAAAGTTAAAAGAAATTGATAATGATTAAGGAGAGGCTCTAATGAACATTTTAATGATTGGTGATATTTATGGAAAAATTGGGCGCACAGCAGTTAGTAAATATTTACCTTTAATAGTAAAAAAATATAACGTACATTTAGTTATTGCAAATGGTGAAAATACAACCCATGGGAAGTCCATTTCAAAACATCACTACAATGAGTTAAAATCATATGGTATTAATATTATTACTTCTGGTAATCATATTTTTCGTAATCCAGAGGTATTAAATTATATTGAGGAAGTTAATGATTTGTTAAAACCAGCAAATATGAATTCATTTACCCCGGGAAAGGGAACTGTCATGATTAAGGTTAATAATAAAAAAATTCGAATAACTAATTTAATAGGTCGTAGTTTTATGGACCCAGTGGATAATCCATATACTATTTTTGAAGAAATTATTGCGGATGATGATAGTGACTTACATTTTGTTGATTTTCATGCCGAAGCTAGTGCTGAAAAATTGGCGTTTGCTTGGAATTATGATGGGATTATTACTGGTTTTTTTGGAACACATACCCATGTGCAAACAGCAGATAATCGCTTATTGCCACAAGGAACAGCATATATTACTGATGTTGGAATGTGTGGGAGTTATAATTCAATTATTGGTGCTAACCCAGATGAGATTATTATTAAAGAAAAAACCGGTTTACCAGTGCGGTTTGAACCAGCAGAAAATGATGATCAGTTAATTTTTTCTGCTGTCTTATTAAATGTGGATGATAAAACAAATAAAGCGGTTTCGATTGAACGAATTTTAATTCGTCCCGAAAATGAAGCAGACTTTTTAGGATAAAAAAGGAGAAGTTTGAATGACTAATTTTATTAAAACAGATTTTATCATTATTATTGTTTGTGCCATTTTAGGAATTATGTTTTGCTGTTATTTGTTGTTTCGGTTTTATCGTCTTTTCAATAAAAAAGCAAAACCAGGGCAAATTCAATTACCAGAGTATATTGAAAATAAACATTTTCTTACTGCTGATCAGTATCAATTAACAACATTGGGGACAGTTAATAAAAATGGGGAATATATTCTTTTAGCGGTGCATGATTTATATGGGGCCAAAGAAAATTTTATGGGATTAGTTAATAGTGCCAAATTATTAAAAAATAACATTAGTGTTATTACTTTTAACCAACGAAATGTTAAAGATAATGCATCAACTTGTATTAAAAATGTTGGTGTTTTAGTTAATGATATTTTTGATGTTATTACAGCATTAAAAAATAAGTATGAACAGCAGAAAATTATTCTATTATTAGAAGGGTTTTCAAGCAGTTTAATTGGTTTACTTTTAAAAAAACAACCATTAATTGAGAAAGTTATTTTAGTTAATCCCGTTACTAATCATAAGGCTATTCGTTTTTCAATTGGCAGTAAAATTGGCATTGGTTTTGGTTTTCTTTTTAATTTAAATAAATTGCTTAAAATTCATATTGATTATCAAAGTTTAAGTCAAAATGAAAGTTATAGTCAATTAATGGGGCAAAAAGAGCAGACTTATTTTTTAAATCAAATTTTGCAGTTTAATTGTTTAAATAAAAAAGTTCTTAAGCAACTTAATAAAATAAAATTAGCAACTTTAATTGTTCAAGCAGAAAATGATAAATTTTATAATGCTAAAAAAACAAGTTTAATTAATAATGAAGTGATTAATATTTTAAAAATCACAACAGCGAAGCATTATCTTTTTACTGATCAAAATATTGATGATAAAATTTTTACAGAAATTATTAATTTTAAATAAAATTGCTTAATTTTAAGTTATAATAAATATGTTGTCAAGTAACAACATAAAACTTATTTAGAAGTGGTTAGTACGCTAAACGATGATCCACTAGCAACCCTATATTGAATTAGAAGGTGCTTTTAGCAGGGCAAGATGATATGCTACCAATAAGATTTATTAGTTATTGAATAAAGTTAACTATTAATTTAAAGTGTAAACATATTGTTATTAATGCCACATTGTTATGATGTGGTTTTATTTATGAGTAAGGAGGAAAGACATGAAAAAAGAGCGAATTTTATTTACTTCAGAGTCAGTATCAGAAGGACATCCTGATAAAATTTGTGATCAAATTTCTGATGCTGTTTTAGATGCTTGTTTACAACAAGATCCGTTTTCACGAGTTGCTTGTGAATGTTTTATTACCACGAACCGTGTTATTATTGGTGGAGAAATTACAACAAAAGCAAATGTTGACTATGCGGCAGTGGCACGAAAAGTTTTGAAAGACATCGGTTATAATAATGCTGAGTGAGGAATTGATTGAAAAACTTGTGAAATTGAAATTTTAATTAAAACGCAATCACCAGATATTTCACAAGGGGTTGATAATTTTGGTGCTGGTGACCAAGGAATTATGTTTGGTTATGCAACAAATGAATCAGATAATTATATGCCCTTGGCAATTTCATTGGCACATGCATTAGTTAAAAGAGCAAGTATTTTACGCAAAGAAGGAATTTTTCAAGGAGCTCGTCCCGATATGAAATCACAAGTAACATTAGACTTAACAAATTGTAAAAATATTTTTATTGATACAATTTTAATGTCAATTCAACATGACGAGGATATTAATGAAAAGAAATTTAAGGAATTTATTATTACCGAAATTATGGAACCAGTTGTGAAAGAATTTAAAATGAATTTAGATTTTAAAGTATTAATTAATCCAACGGGACGTTTTGTGATTGGTGGACCAAAGGGCGATGCCGGATTAACTGGTCGTAAAATTATTGTTGACACCTATGGTGGTTATGCTCGTCATGGTGGCGGAGCTTTTTCTGGCAAGGATGGAACAAAAGTTGACCGCTCGGCAGCTTATATGGCACGTTATGTTGCTAAAAATATTGTTGCAGCGGGATTAACTGAACGTTGTGAAATTCAATTATCTTATGCAATTGGTGTTGCTGAACCAATTTCAATTTTTGTTGAGACATTTGGAACAAACTTAGTTTCCAATGATGTAATTTTAACAGCCATTAAAGAAAACTTTGATTTTCAACCGCAAGCAATGATTACAAAATTAGAGTTACAAAAACCAATTTATCAGCAAACAGCAACTTATGGTCATTTTGGCCGTTATCATAGTGAATTACCTTGAGAAAAGTTAGATAAAGTCCAAAGTTTAGTGAAATATCTCTTGGTTTCTTAATTTTTAGATATAATTAAAATACAGAAAATAAGGAGAAAAACTAATGAAATATAAGTTAATTGCCCTTGATTTAGATGGAACAACAGCTCGTCGAAATCGCATCTCAAAACAAAATATTGCTGCAGTTAAATGAGCATTAGCAAATAATATTAAAGTTATTATTGCAACTGGTCGTAGTATTGGTGCAATTCGAAAAGTGGCCAAAAAATTAGGAATTATTGAAAAACAGATGCCCGTGATTGGTTTCAATGGGGGTATTATTTATGACTTTGCAAAAGAGAAAATTATTCAACAAAATGTTTTTGCAAATGAAGAGTTAATAACGGTTTTTAATATTGCTAATGAATATCGAATTCAATTATGAGCTTATTCTGTTGCTAATGATCATATAGCATATGTTAATACTAATTCTGGTTTTATGGTGAAATGGATGAGTATGCATACAAAACGAAAGCGAATTTTAGTAAAAAATAATGCGACTTTACATGATCAAGCATATAAGTTTGTGGTCAGTGGTAAAAAGGAAAATGTTTTAAAATTTAAGGCAAAAATTTTAGTGAAATATGAATTTAATGTTTTTGATTGATCATATTTGTCAAATCAAAGTCTAAATCTAGAAATTAGTCCAAAAAATAGTGATAAAAAAGATGCTTTAGAATATTTGACAAAAATATATAATATTCAACCATCGGAAGTTATTGCGATAGGTGATGGGTCAAATGATTATGAAATGTTAAAATGAGCAGGAGTTGGAATTGCAATGGGAAATGCAAAAGACCATATTAAAGATATTTCAGATGATACAACAGGTCATTATCGCCGTTCAGGGGTTGCTAAGGCAATTAATAAGTATTTTAAAAAGTAAAAAATATCAAAAAAGTATTGATATTTTTTTTCGTTTTCCCTATAATTAACGTGGTTGCAATTTGAAAACAAAAAGTTTAGTATCACTAAACAAAATTGCAAAAAGGAGGGTTGCATATGTTACTGGGGGAAAGAATTAAGTTATTACGTCAGAAAAACAATTTAACAATTGAGGAATTAGCTAATCGATGTGAATTAACAAAAGGTTTTATTAGTCAACTTGAACGAGATATTTCTTCGCCCAGTATTGAAACGCTTCAAAATATTTTAGAAGTTTTAGGCACCAACTTAGCAGATTTTTTTAAACAAGAAAAGAATAGGAAGTTTGTTTATCAAGCAGATGATCATTATGAGGTTGAACAAGATAATTATCGCATTGAATGATTAGTTCCAAATGCGCAAGCAAACGAATTAGAACCAATTTTAATTCAGATTAAACCATATTGTGAATCCGAACGGATTTTACCATTTGAAGGTGAAATTTTTGGATATGTTTTAAAGGGAACAATAATGGTTTATTCGGGGTCAAAAGCACAAAAGGCAGAGGTTAAAGATAGTTTTTATTTATATGGTAATAACCAACATTATTTAAAAAATGAAACAGTTGACATCGTTGAAGTATTATGAATATCAACACCACCAACATTTTAAGCTGCTAGAAAGGAAGAACAACATTGGAAAAAAATATTTTAGAGCTACGTAACATTTCAAAACAATATGAAGGAAAAGTTGTTTTGAAAGGAATTAATTTAAACATTAAGGAAGGGGAATTTGTTACGTTACTAGGTCCATCCGGATGTGGAAAAACAACAACATTAAGAATTATTGCTGGGTTTGAACAACCAAATAGTGGTGAATTATTATTTTTAGGGAAGGACTATCTTAAAACTCCTGTTCATAAACGAGAAGTTAATACAGTTTTTCAAAATTATGCTTTATTTCCACATTTAACTGTTTTTGATAACATTGCTTATGGATTAAAGATTAAACGAACTAAATATGATATTCTGGAAAAAGAAGTTAAAAAGTTTCTTCTTTTAGTCGGATTAGAAGGATTTGAAGATAAGTCAGTTGAATTATTATCAGGTGGACAACGTCAGCGGGTGGCTTTGGCGCGAGCCTTAATTAATAAACCAAAGGTCCTATTATTAGATGAACCAATGGCAGCGTTAGATGTAAAATTACGGAAAAAAATGCAAGCTGAATTAAAAGCTTTGCAAGAAGAGATTGGTATTACTTTTATTTTAGTAACCCATGATCAAGAAGAAGCATTAACAATGTCTGATCGAATTATTGTAATGAATGATGGCGCAATTCAACAAGTTGGAACACCAACTGAAATTTATAATGAGCCAGAAAATATTTGAACAGCACAATTTATTGGTGATTCAAATATTATTTCAAATGCTATTTTTTTAAAAGATAATTTTGTACAATTTGATGAGAAAAAGTTTGAATGTGTTGACCGTGGTTTTGGTGAAAAAGAAGATCAAATTGATATTATGATTCGTCCCGAAGACATTGATATTGTTCCAGTTGGAAAAGGATTTTTTACTGGGGTGGTAACTAGTGTTAATTTTAAAGGTGTTCATTGAGAAATTATTGTTGAATGTAAAGATCGTAAGTTTTTAATTCATTCAACCGATAAAGTTGAAGAAGATGATAAAGTTGATATTTCATGAAATGTTGAAGATATTCATGTTATGTGAAAAGAGATTGATGATTAAGAGGAGGGTATTATGGCAAACAAAGAAAAACCACCAGGAAGAGTTAAAACTTGATTTAAAAAACAAACTAGTCGTATTAAATCACTTAGTCAACATTTCTCTGCTTGATGCCGAACAAAATATCTTAACATTTCTTATCATGCAAAGCAAAGCAAATGATTTAAGCGTGGTTTAAATCCAATTTTATGACCTTATATCATTATTATGATTTTATTAATTGTTGTACCATTACTAATTATTTTGCTATACTCATTTATTCAACCAACTGGAAATAGTTTAGTATTTGAAATTAATTTTAAAAATTTTGTAACTTTCTTATCCGAACGAAAGTTTGTAATTGCGTTACTGTTAGCTTTAGGATATTCGTTTATTGCCGCTTTAATTGCGATTATTATTGCATATCCGGTTGCTTATGTAATGGCTTTTTGTAAGTCGAAATTATTATCAAAAAATATTTGAATTCTAGTAACATTACCGATTTGAATTAATATGTTGTTAAAAATTATTGGATTACAAACCTTATTTAATATTGTTGCCCCCGGACTATTGGGAACCCCAATTTCAGTCATAATTGGGATGGTATATGCTTTTTTACCATTTGTGATTCTACCAATTTATAATAGCTTAGATAAAATTGATAAATCACTAATTGAAGCTTCCAAAGATTTATGAGCAAATGGCTTTAAAACATTTTGAAAAGTTATTTTCCGCCAATCAATTCCAGGAATTATTGCTGGAGGAACTTTATTGTTAGTTCAAGCAGCAACTTCGTTAATTATTGTGAAATTTATGGGGAATGGTCGGATTAACTTAATCGTTGATGTAATTGAATCGTATTTCTTTAAAGGAGAAAATTTTGGAATTGGTGCAGCAATCTCAGTTATTTTAGCAATTATTGTTTTTCTAATTATTGTTTTATCAAACTTATTATCAAGATATTTTGAAACAAGAAAGGGGCGTCGTAATGAAAAGATTTCTTAAATCATCTTATATGGCATTAATCATGTTGTTTATTTATGTCCCAATTATGATTCTTATTTTATTTTCATTTAATAGTGGTGAAAGTATGAGCATCTTTAATGGTTTTTCTGATCGTTGATATAAGCAACTTGCTAATGAACAACCATTTTTACAAAGTATTATTGTTTCTGTTTTTACTGCTGTTATTGCAACAGTGATTTCAGTTGTAATTGGAACATTAGCTGCGATTGGGTTAAGTCGTGCTCGTAAAATTACGCAAAAAATGACATTATCAATTACTAATATTCCGTTAATTAACGCCGATATTATTACGGCTGTTTCGTTAATGATGTTATTTATTGCCTTAGGAGCTAACTTTGGGATGCTTACCTTAGTAATGGCTCATATTTCGTTTGATGTGCCTTATGTAATTATTACAGTTTTACCACGGTTACGAAAAGTTGATCCAAAATTACTTGAAGCATCATTAGATTTAGGAGCAAAACCATCACAAACATTGCGAAAAATTATTTTGCCAATTTTAAAACCAGCAATTATTGCTGCTGCTGCAATTGCTTTTGCCATGAGTTTTGATGATTTTATTATTTCATATTTCACCGGGGGTGATGATGTTAACGTTGCAACATTCATTTATACAATGAAACGGATTAAACCATTTATTAATGCTTTTGGAACCATTTGCATTGCAATTATTGCGTTTGTTATTATTGGTTGAAATGGTTGAAATATTTATAAAATTAATTACAATCGTTTACGCCGTGACATATTAAAAGGAACATATAAAGATAAAGATAAAGATATTATGCGTTATGAAAAGAAATTGGCGTTATTTTATCATCAACTTAATGCTAAAAAATTTCAAAGTGAAAAGCAAAAAGAACATTTACGTTGAAAAATTATTAAATTAGAGAAAAAATATGAAAAAATTTTAGTATGAATTAAAAATAAAAAACAAACCTTTATTGAACGGCAAGAAATTAAAGAAAATATTAACAAGATATCACGAAAAAAATTTCGTTGACTTGCTCGTAGTTGAAAACCAGTTACATTAGCAATCATTTCAGTTGGGTCAATTGGATTATTAACAGGGGTTTATATTAGCAATAATATTTATGACTTGGCAGTTGCAAACTGAGGGGGTTATATTACCTCTGATCTAATTAGTAACTTTGAAAAAAAATATAATGTTAAAGTTAAATATAGTGTTTATGATAGTAATGAAACATTGTATAACAAATTATATACAACGCATTATGATGTTATGGTGCCAAGTGATTATATGGTTAATAAGTTGGCTCAAGAAGGGCGTTTAGAAGAAATTGATTATCAAAAATTAAATGATGTCGATAAAAGTTTTAATATTATTAAGCCTAACTCAACATATGATGATCGTAATTCAACTAATTGAACAATTGGTAATCAGTACTTTAATAATTTCAATATTGATGTTGCTGCAGTAAAAAAAATAAATCCAGAATTTTATCAAACTTGTGTTGTACCAAATAATATAGATCCAACCCAATCGAAATGTTTTGATAAAACATATGCAGCATCACTGAATAATGGTTTATTAAATATTTTAAATAAAAATGAAGTTAAAGTAACTGACAAGATGCTAGCACAACCTGGTGCTAATACTAAAACAATTGTAAACTATAGTTTACCATACTTTTGAGGAGAAGTTTCATTAGTTGTTAATCCAACTCAAAGTAATTTAGATTTTTTACAAAACATTTTTGCCAAAGCAAATAATAATATACCAGCACAAGCTAAAGGAAAATTTGGTTATCAACGTGAAACATGAGATCCAGAATCAAATCGTGATCAGATTACTATTAATGAAGTTACTAACAATAATGTTTATTCAAATGCAATTTCATGAGATATTCTATGACAAGCCGCTGCCGCTAAGAAACGAGTTCTATTAAATAATGATCCACGAAATTTATTTATGTTGGCTAATGAAAAAAACTATTTTAAACCAGTACCAGAAACACAAAATCAGGTTAATGTAGATTATAATGAATTATCAACGCTATTGAAACATAATAATGTTGCTTTAATGAATGATGAATTAATTAATGCTGTTGGTGATGGAAACTTTGATTTTGCTTTTATGTATAATGGTGATGCTATTTATGCTGACACATTATTTGCAGATAGTAGAAAAGAAGCTAGTGGGACAAAATTAATTATTACTCGTCCACGAGCAACAGCACAGTGGACGCCAGAAACAACGGAAGGAACTAACATTTGAAGTGATAATATGGTCTTAGCAAAAAATGCTCGACACAAGGATCTTGCTTATAAGTTTATGAATTATATTATTCAAAATGCAACAGCTTTAACAGAAGAGGCAAATTATACTTCACCTTATCAACAAGTAATGGATTATGAAAATAACTATAATTATTACAGTAATGATCATGATCCCGAATCAGGAGCAATGGTTAATTATCGTCGTGATTATGTGCCAGTGGCAAGATTTGATGAAACTCTTCAACAATATGTTGCTAAACCACAAATTTCTGATGGTCCATTTATGCTGACTGACTTAGATACCTATCTTTTAAATAAATATAATATTTTAATTGCCGGAAAGAATTAGAGATATTTTATCTCTTTTTTTCTTGCAAGGAAAATAAAAAGAGAGTGATTATATAATAAAATGAAAGTAGGTGGTTTTTGTTAAAAAGAGAGGGTATTTTGTTTTTACAATATTATTTGGTATTTTAGTGACATTGATTTATTTTTTATTTTCTTGGCGCATAAATGGTAATGTTAATAATTTTATTGAAAAAAATCATCAGGAATATGATCACAAAATAATTTTTACAAATAAATATAATTTACCATTAGTTCAGCCAAAAATCATTCCAGTCCCTTTTTGTTTTCCTGTGGAAATGGTTGGTTGAACAATTGAAGCAATTCTATTAAATTATCAGTTTAAATTTAATTCTTTTACGCCAATTAATAAAAATACGCTCCAAAAAAAATATCAACAAATAACAACAATTGGATTGATTCCAAAGGCTCAATATATCAAATGATATCCGCGGCAGTTAGTAACCCAAGCCCTTTTAAACCAAGTTTTATTGCCAAATTTTCTGCAAGGAGAAGTTATTAGAATTTTACAAGACAAAATAAATGCTTCTGAAATTATTATTGCTAAATTACAACAATATTTAAGTGGCAGTTATTTAAAGTATTTTAATATTATTAGGTTATTTTGTGTTTTCTAATTTAAAAATGATGTTTCACTTGCTAAGGAAAGAATATTTTATCTTGCTTGGCGGAATAATTATTTTCAATTATTTGTTATTAATTAATAGTTACTATATCATTTTGATTGCCTTTGTTTTAATTTTTATTTTAATTTGACAGCAACAAAAAATTTATTTATGAGCATTGATTTTAGGAATTATTATTTCAGCAATTTTATTTTATTATTTAAAACAGCCAAATTTTTATCAAAATCAAATTGTTTCGGGTCAAATTCAAAAGAAGGGCTTGGGTTACTATTATTTGCAAATTGGTTGAAAACAATATTTTTTAAAAACAACAATTAATTTTGAGTTACATGATCAGGTTCGTTTGCAAGGATATTATTCTGCTATTATTTCATCACCTAATATTTATGAATTAAATCTTAATCATTGATTAAATGCCAACAATATTTTCCATCAATTTAATGTAACAAAAATAATGGAAGTTAAAACAGGGACAAGCGTGCTTGCCAAAATAACAAAATTTTTTAACAGCTATGATGATTTAACTAAGGATACAATTTCCTTAATTTTGTTTGGTCAAAAAGCAAAAACAACTGTTGATTTATATAATGGTTTTGTTAAAATGGGTGTCGTGCATTTGCTAATTGTTTCTGGATATCATATTAATATCTTATTTTATTTTTTAGAGAAAGTGTTTAAACGAATTTTTCATCGAAAGATTTTCTTTTATTTTATTTATGGTTTTTTATTTTTTTATCTATATCTTTTGAACTTTTCTTTTACAAGTGTTAAGGCCGTCATCTTATTAACTCTTTCGTTATTTAATACGCATTTTTTGCAAAAAAGATTATCATCCTATCAAATATGAGGTTTGAGTGTCTTATTAGTACTATTATTTTTTCCATATAGCTTTTTATCAAGTGGTTTTTGATATAGTTTTACTGTAACGTTATTTATTTTTAGCTCTCAGTCAAAGATCAAGCATTATGCTTTTTATAAAAAATTATTTTATTATAATTTTATGATTTTTATTGTCTTACTTGGTTGAACAATGTATTTTAATTATCACCTAAATTTTTCTAGTATCCTGTTTAACTTGTTACTAACACCAATTTTAGTGTTAATCTATTTACTTTCAATCCTAATTGTCTGGATACCACCTTGTTATTTTATTTATCAGTACTTTTATTTTTTATTAAGTAACTATGTTGTTCTTTGCACAAAAATTAATTTAATTTGAAATGTTGGTGTCGTCAATATTGGCTATATTGTTTTATATTATGTTATGTTATTAAGTGTTATTAACAACATTGGTTTATGAAAAAAGTTATTTACTTTTGTGCTGATAGTTTTTTTACTTTATAATGGTTTTCAACATAACTTATTTAGTGTTAATTATTCTATGACAATGTTAAACGTTGGCAATGGCCAAACAATTGTTCTTCAAGATAACCGAACTTTAAAAACTGTTTTGTATGATGTTGGTGTTGCTCGTGGACGTTCAAAACAATTAGTTAGTAATTATTTAAGATGAGCGGGAGTTAATTGAGTTGATGCAGTTTTTATTTCGCATCAACATGCCGATCATTATAATAATTTAATTGAAGTGCAAAAGCATTTTTTTGTTAAGAAAATTATTCAAAATGATACTTATTTAAAAACCATTTGATTTGGAGGAATGAAATTCACGATTTTGCACCAGTCTGTTAATGATTATGATGAAAATAATAATAGTTTAGTTATCTTAGTTGAAATTAATAATATTAGAATTTTATTAACGGGAGATATTAGTCAAAAAATTGAACTAGTGTTAGCAGCACAAGATTTATGGCCAGTTCATTTATTACAAGTTGCGCATCATGGTTCAGCAACCAGTTCTAGTCTTATTTTTTTGCAAAAGATAAAACCAATGCTTTGCTTTATTTCTGGTGAAAAAACAAAACATCAGAACTATCCTGCTACAACAGTTTGGCAAAATTTGCAAGCTGTTAATTGTCAAATTTATTTTACTGGTGGTAAGCAAAATCTGCAGTTTAATATTCTTGGTAAAAAAACAATGATTAAATTATTTTAAGTTGACATTTTAATTGTTTATTTTTGTGATAAGATTACTTTAACATAGTTTTTAGAGCACTTTAAAGGAGTTTCGGGGAATGTTTTTAATATATGGAGAAGATGCTTTTTTAATTAAAATGCAGAAGAATAAGATTTTAAAAAAAATAAATCCAGATAATGAGTATGATTTACAAGAGTATAATTATTTAGAAGATTCTTTATTAACAATTTTAAATGATGCTAATACAATACCATTATTTTCTGAAAAAAGAATTATCATTATTAATGATAGTTATTTTATTACCGAAGAAAAAATTAAGGCAAAAGTTGATAACAAAGAACATTTGTTGCACTTGATGGAATATTTGATAAGTCCCAATCCAAGCACATTTATGATTTTTGTTTGTCCAGTAAATAATATTAGTAATCGTTTAAAAATAACAAAAAAAATGTTGGAATTAACGAGCGTTTTAAAAGCAACTAATTTATCGTATAATGAACTGACAAAGTTTATTGATAATTATGTTATTAAAAATAATGGAACAATCAAGCAAAATTTAATTAATAAAATAGTTGAATATTTACCAAATAATTTATATATTATTAAAAATGAGTTAAAAAAATTGCTTTTAATTGATAAAGTAATAACCAATGATTTAATTGAAAATAATATGACAAAATATTTGGATACAGATATTTTTAAATTAGTTGATGATTTATTAAAAAATGATTTAAATAATTTTTTAATTAATTATCATTATTTGCAAGAACGCGGGTTAAGTAGTATTGCCTTGTTAGCTCTAATTACTAATAGTGTTATTTTTACAAGAGATATTATTGTATTATCTGCTTTAAAGAAAACGCCATCACAAATTGCTGAAATCTTACAAATTCATCCTTTTCGAGTTAAAAAAATTGCTGAACATATGCATAACTTTAACATTGAAAAAGCAAATAATATTATTAAGGAATTATTTTGAATTGATTATAATATAAAAAAAGGTATAATAAGGAAAAAAATTAGTAGTGATTTGTATTTAATTAAATTATTTGATATAAATTAAACTATAGCAAAGAAAGACGAGGGAAACAAATGAAAGAAAATAAATTATATGCTCATATAGTTTATACATTATATAATACATTTAATGATGATAATATTAAAGCACAAGTAATCGTTAATCCGGAGTTTAAAAAATTAGTAATTCAGCAAATTTGTAATTTATTAACATTAGAAAAAGAATTTAATGCAAATTTAAATGATAATAAGTTTACCCTTTCATTTGCACAAGTCTTAGCCGATATTACCAATGAGTCAGAAACAATTGAGAAAGTTGATGGTGCTACTTTTAACACATTAGATGAAGAATATGTTGAATTTGTGCAATATATTGTTCAAAACTTTGAAGTTGAAAAAAGTTATATTACCAGAGAAAATGTTATTACAAATGAGTTAATTGATGCAACAGCTGATTTTACTGACGAAAAGGCAGTTGAAAATGCTAAAGATAAATTAAAAATTAAAGCTAATGAAAAAGAATTAGATGAATTACGTGACCAATCAGGACCAACAGTTGGAAATACAAGTGCAATGGCAGGAATGGGTGCTGGTTTTCCTGATCCAAATAATTTTGATATGTCACAAATGGTGCAACAAATGTCTAATATGCCAGTTCCACCACGATTAGATCCTCGATTTTATTTTTATACTTCAAAACCAAAATATATGCCTCTTTTGAAAAAAATTGTTGCTGGTTTTGTGATTTTAGCTTCACTTTTATTAGTAATCTTATGATTTTTAACTTCTTATTTAAATATTCACTTAAATACAAAAGTGATTGTTTATACAATTCCAGGAACAAATTCAGCAATTATTGTTGGTGGAGGAGCAGATAGTGCTTTACATAATGGGAATAATAATTTTAGTGAACCAGCATTTCCATTTGGTTCAAAATACAACTTTTCATTGATGCAATCTGCTGGTTTACAAACATTTTCTGGGATTTTATCAATTTTACCGGGAATTTTCTTGGGATATGAATTATTAGGGAAAAAACGTTTTAAACGAGATAATTATGTGGTTCGTTTTTGGCCAGTTGTGTTATCAATTGTTATTTTATTATATTCTTCATTATCATTAATCCAAGTTTTATTGCCAAATGTGGTTGAAAAATATTTCAATAAAATTTCAGTTCCTAGTAATGGATATATTATTAAAAATGATCCTGGGTTAGAAATTACTGGGGGGTTATTATTGCCAGATTCTGATTTAGCTGCAACAATTAAAAGTTTAATAAACGAAGTATACAACAATACAACTTATCAAATTTTACGAATTTTTACAATTATTTCAATGATTATTGGTTTAATTGCCGGAATTATGGTTGTTATTTTAGCTGTGTTAGCACCTAAAGTAGATCGTAATAAATTGATTCGTGCTAACACAGAATATCAAAAAGCAGTGACTGCAATGATGAGTGGTCAGAAATACAAAATGGATCCAACTCTTTTTGATGATGAATTTAAGGATGATAATGTTTTTGAAAAAGATGATTCAGATGGTAAGAAAGATAATTAAAATAAAAAGTTTTCATAATTAGTTATGAAAACTTTTTATTTTAATACCGTTGTCTCTATTTAAAAAGGATGTGCAATTAATTTTTTTTAAGCATTAATTTGCTTTTAACACGAGCAGCTTTATTAGCATGATAAATTCCTTTAGTAACTGCTTTATCTATTAAACTAATTGCTGTATTAACTAGTTCTGTTGCATTTGCTTCATTTGCGTTAATTGCAATTTCTGCTTTTTTAATTGCAGTTTTTACTGAGGATTTAAAAGATTTATTTGCTAAATTAGCTTTTGCATTTGTTTTAACTCTTTTAATTTGTGATTTAATATTAGCCATGTTAGGTCTCCTTTCATTTTCTAAGACACAAAGGAATTATAGCAAATAGATAAAAAGGTGTAAAGAAAAGTAATACTTTTTCTGGATATTTTAGCACTTTTTTCTGGATTATATGTATAATAAAAGTAATAGGAGCAATAAATATGGGTTATTATTATCAACACAAGTTAGGTTTTTCTTTTCATTGTTTACAACGAATTCGTGAACGAATTCCATTTTTTAAAAAAGAAGATGAATGGGTTATTAAAGAGAAAATTATTAAAATGATTGACAATTCGTCTGATCGGATTGAAACAAGCAATAATTTGTATATTAAATTAGATGATTTAAAGGGCAATTTATATGTTGTTGTTGAAAAACATAGGCGTTTAGTTGTAACAGTGACACCAATGAGTCCAAAAAAATTGCTTGAAGTTATTGCAAGAAATTAGATTTTAAGTGTTTTCAAATAAGGAGATGTGTTATAGTTAAAATATAGATAAAGGAGAAAAAATTATGAAAGTTATTATTGGGAATGATCATACTGGTGTGGAAATGAAAAACGCACTTGTTAATTATTTAACAGATCATAATTATCAAGTTATTAACTTGGGAACAGATAGTAGTGTGGCAGTTGATTATCCAGACTTGGGACAAGCAGTTGGTGAAAAAGTGATGCAAGAAAAAGATAGCCTTGGAATTGTTATTTGTGGAACAGGAATTGGGATTTCAATTGCAGCTAATAAAGTAAAAGGCATAAGAGCAGCTTTATGCAATGAAGTAATTTTAGCTAAATTGGCACGCGAACATAATAATGCGAATGTTTTGGCCTTGGGGGCTCGCGTTATTGCTAATCAAAATGCAATATGAATTGTTGAAACATTTTTAAATACTATTTTTGATGCGGGACGCCACGCGCTTCGTGTTGATAAACTTAATAAATTGTAAAAAATTTTTATGAATAATTGAGATAGTTTGCTTTTGTATCCTTTTTTAACGATATTAGTCATGATTGGTTATGTTATTGGTTTGGTTAAAAAAGGGGCAAAATCTTTTTGACAATGAGTTTTTATTGTTCAACATTTTTGTTTTTGATTAGCATTATCATGCACATTAACTTTAAATTATAATTTTATTATCTTTGATTTTACAAAAAATATTACTTCAATTGCAATTTTGTTTGCAGTTAGCACTTCTTTTTATGCCGCCGTCTTTTTTATTCCCGGAGCATGAATTACTGCGTTGGTTCGTAGTCGGAAATTATGGTTATGAATTTCATATGGGTTAATGTTTTTTGGAATTTTATTAGTTTTAATCTTGCCTCGTAATTGAGGGGCAATGATTACTTGTACCATTGCCTTTGGTTTTGGCGTTTCAACCAATTCAATATGATATTTAAGTTTTAATGAGGTATATTTGTATCGAACTAATCCATTTTTAACAATTGCTTTAAATTTACCGGTTGTCTTCTTGGCTAATATGGCAGGAGCAAATTTTTTAATGTTTGTAAAAAACTTTAATCAAAATCCGTTAATATTACACTATGTTATTTTTGGAACTGTTTTTGGTTTATTAATATTTGCGATGATTTTTTGTTTTTATTTGCCAGAAATTAAAAATAATATTGGTGCTTTTCAACCAAGGGTATTAAAACAACTTAGTAAGTTTTCATGGTGAAAAGTTATTATTATTTTTGTTTTGTTATTTTTTGTGGCAATTTTACGTGAATTAAGTCAAGGTGATTTTTTGAACTTACTATTAGCCCAAGAGGTTTGAGTTAAGTATCATAGTAAAAGCATTGCAGAGCAATATCTTCATTCTGTCCAAGAAATTTGATGAATTGCTCAAATTATTGGAGCAGCTTTAATCTATCATTTATTTGTTAAGAAAGTAGGAATTAAAAATTCATTAATATTAGGGTTTGCTGTTTGGGGGTTATACTTTATTTTAGCCGCTACAATTTCGGTACCAGAAATTTTGTTAGGACTACAACTTTTAAATGGTTTTGCCTTGGGAGTTTTATTTGGTATTTTGTTTTCACTAGCAATTATGTGAAATTATCGGATTCGTAATCGTCCGGTAACTGGGTGTTTTTCTGCCTTAAATTCTTTAATGACTTTTTTAGTACAGTTTTTAATTCGTGTTTTTGCTAGTAATCATCTTGGTATCTTTAATAATTTAGAGTTAAATTGAACTTTACCCATTGTTGAAAATGATATGTTTTTAAAAACACTAAAACCTGTTATTTTATTTTTATATTTAGGATGTGCATTTTGTTGTTCGTTGTTAATTGTAGTTGTTTACTTTGCTGCTAAATTTATTAGTGGAGAATATTATCAGCCAAAACAAGTGGCAGAAAAACTAACTGAATTAGTAAGGATGACAATGCCACAACAAGTGGATCAGAAAATAGTTTTACAAGAGTATTTACAAATAAAAAAAGAAGTTACATAATAACTTCTACTGCTTTAATGTCGGGCATTTCTTGTTTAACAATTTGTTCAACCCCATCTTTAATTGTTGAATCAATTAATCCGCACCCAACGCATGCTCCCGCTAATCGAACATAAACAATATTATCTTTAACTTCGACAAATTCAATGTCACCACCATCTTGGTTAATATAGGGACGAAGATTGTCAATAATATCTTTTGCTTGATTTGTTTGTGTCATTTTATCACCTTCATTATTTATTATATCATTATTATTTTCTAATAAAAGATTGTTTAATTCATTACGGATAAGTATATAATATAAATAAGGATTCAATTTGAATTTTTATCTCATACCAAAATTTTATAGGAGGACTAATGGAAGAAAAAAGTTTTAGTATATATGGCCTGTCTGCTGGAGTTAAATTAGCAGATGAGATTTGTAATATGTTAGGTGTTACAAGAGAAGAAATGGAAATTGTTCGTTTTGCTGATGGCGAAATTCTAGTACGAGCAATGAATTCAGTTCGTGGCAAAGATGTTTATATTATTCAATCAACATCATGGCCAGTGAATGAAAATTTAATGGAGTTATTAATTGCCATTGATGCTTTAAAACGTGGAAGTGCACAAAGTATTAATGTAATTATTCCTTACTTTGGTTATGCGCGACAAGACCGTAAAGCGCGTGGTCGTCAACCAATTACTTGCAAATTAGTTGCTAATATGTTAACAACAGCGGGAGCAACAAGAGTGATGACTGTTGATTTACATTCACCACAATCAATGGGATTTTTTGATGTGCCTGTTGATGACTTACGATCAACACAAGAATTAGTAAAAACAATTATTCGCAAAATTGAAGAAGATCATATTACTGAAGAAGTAACAATTGTTTCACCAGACCATGGTGGATTAGTTCGTGCTCGTGATGTTGCTAATCGTTTAGGAAGTTTGGCAGGGAATATTGCGGTAATTGATAAACGCCGCCCGAAACCAAATGTTAGTGAAGTTCAATTTGTTTTAGGAGATGTTAAAGACCGAATTTGTTTTATTGTTGATGATATGATTGATACGGCTGGAACAATTTGTAGTGCTGCTAAAGCTCTAAAACAAAATGGGGCAAAAGAAGTATATTTATTAGCTTGTCATGGTGTTTTTTCACCACCAGCAAAAGAACGACTAACTGAAGTCCTTAATGATGGAACCGTTAAAAAAGTTATTGTTACAAATACAATTGATATTAATAAAGACCGTCTATTTGATGGTTTAGAAGTTATTTCAATCGCTGATTTAATTTCACAAATGATTAAAGCAATGATTGAAAAACGTAGCTTATCAGATGTCTATTTAAAATGTAATAAAAAAATTAAAAAATTAGTAGAAAAAATTAGAGGAATAAAATAGTTGTCATTTAATATATTAAGTGAAAATAAGATACTAAAATAGTTATTAAAAAGTTTAAGTTTTATTATAAAATAGAACTTAAACTTTTTAATTTCAATAGAGTAGTTTTTAAACAATTTATGGTATATTTTTATTTTATTTTATTTCAAGTCTTATAATTTGTTTTAACTAAAAACGATATTGTTGGGCGACTATATTGTTTAGTATAACCAGGATCATAGTCAAAGAAGGGGCTATTTTTTGTAATTTGATATTTTTTATTGTTAGTTGGTTGCTTTATTTTAATTTCTTTCTTTTTTAGACTAACATTTTTTGGTTTATTATTTTGCTTTATGCTTGTTCGCTTAATTTCTTTCTTAACTAGTGGTTGTGAAATACTTTCTTGTTTAGGGATTGTTCTACCTGCATAATTAGTCTTTTTAATTTTTTGAGTAATTCGTTTATGTTTATGCTCATTAATATATTCTAATTGTGTAGGAGGCTTAACTTGTTGGGGCTTAATTGTAACTTTTTTTTCTTTATTATTAGTTTTTTTGTTTGGCATTTCCTTTTTTACTTTTGGTGATTCTGAAGTTGATTTTGGAGTCAAATTTTTTGCAATTGATAAAAGTAATTGTTTTTGGCTCTGTGTTAGCCCTTTTTTAAAATGTAATAATCGTTCAATTGTTGTAGCATTTAAACGCATTGCCATTAATTCAGTTAAAATTTTTTGGTTTTCTACGGTAATTTTTTTTTGTTGTGTTGGGTTTGAAGTTGTTGTTACTTTGTTTGTATTCATTTTGTTCCTCTTTTTTATATATATTTCTACAATACCATATTTTTTAATAATCTGGTATTTTTTACAAGAATTTTTTAAAATAGTTTTTTTGAGCATAATTACTTCTAACAATTCCAAAAAATTGAAATTTATTTATAAATTTTAAAAAATAACAGAAAAAAATCTTGCAATTTGTTTTTGTATCGTGTATCATTTTATTTATTTTTTTGATATTGATTAATATCCCTTTTTATGATATGATTAAAAAATGAGTGTAATTATTTAAAGGGGTTATTTTAACATGAACAAAGATACTGAAAAAGATTTTGGCGAAAATATTGAGCCAAACGATTCGTCTGATCAGAATAAAATTGTTAATCCTGAACTTAACAAAAAACGAACTATGGATAACATTAAAGATGGACGCGCAACATTTGGGAGAATTTTTAAAACAGAATTATATAATTCTATTGCCCGTGATAAAAAACATTTGTTACGATTTTTATTAATTTGTTTTATGTCTTTTTTGTATGGAATTATTTGTATTACTGGAGTTTGAGATCCGGTTGCTAATATTTCAAAAGTACCAATGGCAATTGTAAACCGTGATGATGCAACTTGTGTGGCTTATGTCAATACTAAAGGTGGAACTGAATTTATCGATAATGCAGTTAAAGTTGGTTATTTAGAGGCAAAAAGTTCAGAAGAATGTAATGGACAAGCAAGTAAATGGTATCAAAGTGAAGGATTTGATCCTAATAAGTATGAACTTAATTATCGTTATTCTTCATTAGTTGATAGTGTTATTACTAACAATAACAAATATGATGAAAATTCAAAAAATTTGGCAACATCAGTTGGTGATATTGCAGTAACAATTAAATATTTGAAAGAAGCAGAAACTAATTTTGCTCCAAATAGTAAATATTGAGTACAATTAAAAATTCCAACTGATTATTCTTTAAATACTTATAAATTAATGCGAGGATTAGCACAAATTGGTGAGCCAAATTTCACTGATGATGATGAAAATGATTTCTTTAAAACAATGGATTATTTTAGTTCAAATAAGATGGAATTTTGAGCAACATATGAGCATAGTTTTATGGTTGGTAATATGATGAATATGTTACAAGTTGGTTTTGGAAGTTTAGCAAGTAGTATTTTAGCGACATTAGCACCAGAAACAATGTTTTGATTAGCATCACGTCAAGACCATGGTGAAAGCTCAAACGGTGGTGGTAGTTCTCATTTTGGTGAATATTATATTATTCCAAAGAATATGTATAATTTTATAATGGCTGTTGTTCAAAACATTAGTACATATGATTGTGATGGAACAGTTTGTTCTGGAGCAAAACCAGGCCAACCATCAAACTTATATAAAGCATTACAGCATTTAAAACAAAATAATCCTAAGTTATATGAATCTGTTAACAGAATGTTTGGTCATATTAAAAATGACGTTATGATTTCTGTTGGTGGAATTGTTAAATTAAAGATGGTTGATATTTTGCCACTTGCTTTTCAAATTATGTTTCCTGATTTAGGAAGCCCAAAAGATAATGATCCAAGATGAGAACAACGTGTTTACTTTTCAGATTATAAAACAAAATTACTATCAGTAACTCAATATTTTTTAAATAATGTATCAAAATCAACTGGTGTCAATAAACATATTCAAGGTTCTGAATTTGGAACATATGGATATGGATTAGGATTATATTTTATTTCAATTTCATTATGAATTGGGGCCATTACACAGACATTTATCTATCGTAAAAAAAGTTATACCCCTAATGCAAAATGATACCAACACTACTTTTCAAAATGATTTACAATGTTAATAACGTCTTATGCGCAAACGTTATTGTTGTTCTTAGGACTATTAGCTGTTGGTTATGGAAAACTAGGTTCACCAATTGTTTATATGTTGATGTGAATGATTGTCACCGCGACCGTCTTAACAACAATAACCCAGGCACTTTGATATTCAATGCCAGATGATAATGTTGGGCGGTTCTTATGTATTATTTATACTGTCTTCAATTTAACGGCCGGGGGAGGAAGTTTCCCAGTTATTTTACAAAATGGCTTCTTCCAAGCAATTAGTTATATTGTGCCATTTAAATATACTATTTTTGGAATGAGTAATATTGTGTATGGAATTGCATCTAATGAAGGAATTGTTAGCATGTACAATACGGAAATTTTAGGATGTTTTGGCGCATTAATGCTTTTCTTAATAATATTTTTAGGAATTGGTTTAGGAACAGCATATATTTATCGTCGAATTGAAATGTTTGGAACATTTAGTTTAAAAGAAATTTATGAAACAATGGATAATATTGATGTAACAAAAGACTTTGTTAGAAGTCGTCGTGTTATTAATAATTTAAGTGCAGAATATGCTTTATTAATTAAAGGATATATTGAAGAAAAACATCGTGAACAGAAGATTAAAGATTTAGAAGATAAAATTAATTCATTATATAAAGACCCGGCGGTTGTGCGAAGTAAAAAATTAGAAGCATTGATTGAAGTGTATCGAAACCGTTTTGAAATAATTAAACAAAAATATGTTATTTTAGTTCAAAAAGCTGAAATTACAAATGATAGTCAAGATATTCGTAAATCACAAAAATTAAAACAAAAATTAGAAACTTTAAGTGAAAAAATTAAAGTAGCACGAAAAGAAATTGAAATGTTGAAAACCAACCCAAACTATAAGCGTATTTTAAAATTACGCGAACAATATGATGATTTAAAAGACCAATATACACTTGCAGCACAAACAATTAATGATAATAGTTCAAAATTAAAATTACGAAAAGTGTATACTTTACGTCAACAACTAACATATTTACAAAAGAAAATTGATGAGTTAAATAGCAATACGAAGAAAACAGTTTTTGATAATCCTCAGGATAAAAAAATTAATAAATTAATTGTTCAATATAACTTAGAAAAAGAACAATTAAATCATTTAAAACAAATAAGACCAGAATCAAGAGTAATTGCAATTTATCAAGAAAAATTATTAATATTAGCAAATAGCATTAAAGATTTAGAGGCAAATAAAACACAAGTTAATCGTCATATTGAGGATCGCATTACTAAATTAAAACGTCAATTAGAAGAATTAAACGCAGAAAAAGATAAAAATTATAAATTATCAAAAATTACAAAAGATGAAATATATAACATTAAGATTCATAAAATTAATACTAAAATTGCCAATATTAATCGTGAAATTGAAAACCTAGAAGGTGAGTTGCGTTCAATTATTGAACAGCAAAAAGACAAAATTACTAATAAATTTAAATTTGCAAAATATAACGCAGAGTTGGTTAAGTTAAGAACAAATTATGTTTATGATGATAACCGCGAAGGAATAGATTAGGAGGTCCAGCAATGAAGAATGATGAGTACAAAGTAAATAAAAAGAATAACACTGATATTAAACCAAAATTCAGTGATATTTTAAAAAACGAATTACGTGCATTTTTTGTTGAAAAACCATTTAATAAAGTAATCGCTATTGTTGGTTGTTTTATGACTTTTATTTATGGGTTTTTCTATATTTGAGCCTTCTTTAATCCGTATCAAAATTTGCAAAGAATACCAATGGCAATTGTTAATCAAGATGCTAATGTTTGTATGATTTATAAAGATGATAAAAACTTGCCACCATCAACCGATGGAACTGATTCATTATTAAATGCAGAAGAAATTTCATTCGATTATACTGTTAATAATCAAGCAGATTGTACTTCACAAGCAAAAATGGTTGGGAAAATAGGTTATTATACAAGTATTTCTGATGAAGCTGTAACGAAATTAAGTTTTTATAATAAAGAAACTAACCGTTTTACATATGATTTAAAAGTTGGAAAAGTTTCGGGAGATTATGTTCGTTATTCAGGACAAAATGTTAGTGAATTAGATAGTAAATATTGAGTTCAAATTCGAATTCCACAAGGGTTTAGCCAACATTTGGCAACTTTAATTGTTAACATGAATAAAGCAAATTATGCTTGTTTTGATGGTTTTGATGGTAATAATGTTTGTAAAGATGGTGATCCAACACATGTTCTACCAGCAACAGAATTAAATGGTATTATTATCAAAGAGTTACGTTGATTTCTGAAAAATAGAATTACTTTCTGAGGAACATTTCGACAAAATTTTGCAAGTGGGATGATTAGTAATTTCTATGGAAATTTAACAAAAGCATTAAGTGCACAAATTTTGCCACAGTTAATGGCAACAACTTTGTTTACAATGTTTAGTTATTATCCACCAAATTCAACAAATCCTAATGATCGAACAATTCAAGAAGCAGATATTAACCGTTTTCTATTTGAATTTATTGATCCAACATTGGTTCCACCAATGACAATTGCGGGAGCCTCTGTTAAATTAAGTGATTATATTCCGGTACAAAAAAGAGCGATTGCCCTAAAAAATATTTTAGATGTTGCAATTTCAGGAAACTATATTAGTTCAAAAATTGCTGATGAAATTTATCGGTTCTTAACAGGGATACAACCAATTTCGTTAATGCCAATTGTTAATGATTTATTTCAAATTAAAAACCCAAATCCTAAACCAGCATTTGATATTGATTTTATAACCCACCAGGTTAGTTTTAACCGGAAAGAAATGAATTACACTGAATTTTCAGAAGCATCAAAAAGTTTTACTGAAACAGGTTCTAATTTAATAAATATTTTTAAAATGCCATATACTTTAGTTGGAAAACAATATAGTCAATATGGAATTGGTTTAGGAGAAGCATTTATCTTGATTGCAACTTTTATTGGAATCTTTGCTTCAACGATTATTTATAATCGTCGGTCACGAACACCTAATACTAGATTTTATCAACATTATTTATGTAAAATGTTAATTTTACAAGTTAATATGATTATTCAAGTTTCAATTTTATTATTAATGTTATTACCAATTGGATTTTGACAATTAGGCTCATCATTCTGATTATTATATTTATTTTCGCTTTATGTTGGCTTTATCTTTACTTTTATTGTTGGGGGAATATGGTTATCAATTCCCGATGAAGTTTCTTCGCGAGTCTTAAATATGGTTGTGCTAATGTTTAACTTTGCTTGTGGATGAATTTTATTCCCAGCGTTTATGTCAAACCCATTCTATAATGTATTATCAAATATTATGCCATTTACTTATGCAATGCATAATATGGGAAATATTATTTATGGAATTGCATCAGGTGCTGGACAATTATGGTACTATCAATGAGATATTGTTAAAAATTGTTTAGTCTTATTAACAATGGCTATTATTATGATTGTGATAACATTAGTAACATTACATGTTCGGTTCTTACGTGCCCATTATGGCACACATCGAATGAGTGTTATTTTTAAAGCAATGACACAAGTTGAAAGTACTGCTGAGTATGCTCATAAAAGAAGTGTTCTATTGATTTTAACAAAAGAGCAGAAAAAAGAAATTAAAGCAAAAGTTAATGAAATATTGTTTACAAATATTAGCGAAAAATACTCTTATACAAAATTAAGTAAAAGACAAATTAAAAAAATGGAACGGAATTCAATTGATTAAGGGGGGTCACTAAATGAAAAAATTATTATCATTATTAACAACTTTTTCATTGTCAGCAGCTGTTGGAATTAATGTTATTGGTTGTAAAACAAATGGTTTAGGTGATTTTCCTGGGAATAATCAAGTTGCTAAAGCCGCAGCTCCAGCAGTTATCAATGCTGTTAATAACTTTTTAATGTATAATATTTTATACATAAAAGGTGCTTCTGCTGCTGAAAATAAGTTTTATTATAATTATCAAGAGATTTTGCAAAACCAATGGGAACGTTATCCTTCGTTAGAAGACTCTTCATTAAATCCATGAACAAATAATGACCAAGGGACAACGGCTGTTAATTCGTTGGCAGTGGCTTTATATACTGTTACTTTATTAGGCAATAGTAAGGATAAACCGTCAGGAATTAATGGTGCTGTTGCAAGAATTATGCCAAATGAAAGTGGCACATTGTTTCAAACTGCACAGAGTTTAGTTCCATCATCAGATTTTGTTGATGCTGCAATGTATAAGAAAGCAACAGTCAGTTCTGCTGCGAAGAAAACATTGATGGGTTACTACCATATTAGTGGAAAAGCAAAAATTCATGAATATGGTTATTCAGTCTTACCTGATTTAAGCGCGGTTGATCTTGGTTGACTTAAAAAAGATTTTTTTACAACTGATGATAGTGAAACAGATATTACAAAAATTATTATTGCTGAATTAGATAAAGAAAGTAATATTAAAATTGATCCTGCTGAGGTCAACTTAGTTGTAAAAACTAGACCAAGTGGTGGAACACCAGGAGGAAAATTGGCCGTGGGAACTTATGAACTCAGTTTAGAAGCAAAAAAAGATGCTAAAACAATTCAGGGATTAGCTAACTTTAAAATTGATGTTGTTGATAAAGCTAATTTTAAATTTAATTTAGAAACAATTCCAACAAAATATTTTTCAGTAGATTTAACTGTTGATAACAAAGTTAGTGATTTAAAAGCAGCAGTTAAAAATTATGTTGAATCATTTGTTGCTCCCGCAGTTGATAAAGCTGAAATTGAATATAGTGTTGAGAATGAAACTGATGATACAAAAGCATTGTTAGCAAAACCATATAAAGTTATTGTTGCAGCAAAGGATAAGGCTACAACGGTTGTCAAAAAATTGGAAATTATAATTGGAGTTTTAAATAAACCAGTTGTTAAATTAGATTTAGCAAAGTTTTCAAATAAAATTCCAGCGCCATCATTTTTAAATAGTAATTATAAAGAAGATGATTTGAAAGCAGCAGTTAAGGCAGCCACTTTGAAATGAATGCCAAGAGAATATAAAAATGGTGTTATTTTAAATACAACAATTGATGCTCGGCCATCTGGTGGAACTGCCGGAGGTAGCTTGGTTGAAGGGAAATATACAGTAGCAATCACGCCAGCTAGTGGTGAAGTTACTGGAACTTATAAAATGGATGTTCAAGTTATGAAATTTAAAACCAATGAAACAGTTGATATTTATTGAGCGGGAGTTGATATTCCGGTTGCTAATATTACGAATGGATAAAAAGTAAAATTAATTTTACTTTTTTTATTTTTAAAATATTTAAGGCGAAGATTGATATAATTAAAATAGAACAAAAAGAATAGTATAAGGGGAGTGGCATAATGTTTAAATTAACTGCTAATTATTTACCAGCAGGTGACCAGCCGTTAGCAATTGAACAATTAACAGCAAATTTATTTGCAGATAAAAAACATCAAGTTTTATTGGGAGCCACTGGGACTGGAAAAACATTTACAATGGCAAATGTTATTGAAAATTATCAAAAGCCAACATTAGTAATGGCTCATAACAAAACTTTGGCAATGCAGTTATATGTTGAGTTGAAAGAAATGTTTCCTGAAAATCGAGTGGAATATTTTGTTTCAAATTTTGACTTCTATCAACCAGAAGCATATTTACCTGGTAAGGATTTATATATTGATAAGGATGCACGTCAAAATATGGAATTAGATATGATGCGTTTAAGTGCTTTTAATGCTTTAACAACGCGAAAAGATGTGATTGTTGTTGCTTCGGTTGCTGCAATTTATGGAGCCCAAGACCCGAACGAATATAAAAAATCGTTTTTCCAAGTTGATCGAAACCAAAAAATTAGTAAGAAAGATTTAGCAATTTTTTTAGTATCATCTGGATATGTTCGAAATGATATTGAATTAATTCCGGGGAGTTTTAGTGCAAAAGGAGATGTTATTAAAATTGTTCCGGGATGAAATATTAAAACTTTTATTCGAATTGATTTATTTGGTGATGAGATTGAGGACTTGGCATATATTGATGGGTTAACTGGTGATGTTACACAACGATTATCAACCTTAACCATTTTTCCGGCGCAGGATTATATTACTTCTCCAGAACGATTGGTAGAGGCAATTAAACGGATTGAAGCAGAATTAAAAGTCCGTCTAGCAGAATTAGAACAAGAAGGAAAAATTGTTGAGGCACAACGGTTAAAACAACGAACAGAATATGATTTAGATTCGTTACGAGAAAGTGGTATTTGTTCAGGGATTGAAAATTATTCACGGCATTTAGATTTACGAAATGAAGGTGAAGCTCCTTATACTTTAATTGATTTTTTTGGTGATGATTTTTTAACAATTATTGATGAATCACATATGTCACTACCCCAAATTCGGGCAATGTATAATACTGATCGTAGTCGGAAAGAAACACTAGTTAATTATGGATTTCGGTTAAAAAGTGCATTAGATAATCGTCCGCTAAATTTTGATGAGTTTAATCAGAAATTAAAGAATGTTATTTATGTTTCAGCAACGCCAGGTGATTATGAGTTAGAATTAGTTGAGCAAAAAGTAGTTGAACAAATTATTCGTCCAACAGGTTTATTGGATCCAACCGTTGAAGTGAAAGGAACGGTCGGTCAAATTGATGACATTATTGCCCAAGTTAAAAGTCGTCGTGAAAAAAATGAGCGAGTATTTATTACGACCTTAACAATTCGAATGTCAGAAGATTTAACAAGTTATTTACAAGAACAAAATGTTAAAGTTGCTTATTTGCATAGTGAATTAAAAACACTAGAACGCAGTCAAATTTTATTGGATTTACGAAAGGGTGTTTATGATTGCATTGTTGGTGTTAACTTGATTCGGGAAGGGATTGATATTCCAGAAGTTTCATTAATTTGTATTTTAGATGCTGATAAACAAGGATTTTTACGTAATGAACGTAGTTTAATCCAAACGATAGGACGAGCAGCACGGAATGCTAGTGGACATGTTATTTTATATGCTGATAATGTTTCTGATGCAATGGCAAGGGCAATGGCTGAAACTGCTCGACGTCGTCGAATTCAAGAAGAGTATAACCAAAAATATCATATTACTCCAACAACAATTATTAAAAGTATTCGTGATTATACTAACATTAAACGACATGATGATAAGTTACAAAAAATTAAAAATAAGAAATCAAAAGAATACAAAACAGCAAAAGAAGCATTATTACACGATTTACGAAAAGAAATGTATGAAGCAAGTGAAAAACTTGACTTTGAACGAGCAGCAGAATTGCGTGATATTATTATTGAAATTGAAGCAGAATAACAATTTGTGATAGTATTAAACTACAAGGAGGAACTTAGGGTGGAAAAGTTTATTGTAAAAGATATTGTTGATAAATTTGAGTATGAAGTTTTAGCAGGAGCAAAAGGACTTAATCGTGAAGTGAAAGTTTATGGTCTTAATCGTCCGGGTTTAGAATTAGCGGGATTTGATTTTGAAAAAAATAATAGTAATCGTCGCGTAGTTTTATTGTCAAACAAAGAACAATTATTTGTTAATACGTTAAGTGACGTAGTAAAAAAAGAACGTTATGAATATATTTTAAATGAAAACATTCCAATGATTATTTTGACAGAAAAGTTTACTGACAAATTATTATTGGCAATTGCGGAAGAACATAATTGTCCTGTTGTTTTGGCAAAAAATATTACAACAAGCCGGTTGTATCAAGTTGTGTTAGAATTTTTTGATGAACACTTTGCCCCAATAATAGAAGAACATGCATCATTAATTAATATTTTTGGGAAAGGAATTTTATTAAAAGGGAAATCTGGAATTGGAAAGTCAGAGATGACTTTAGAATTAGTTAAAAAAAACCATTTATTTGTTGGAGATGATCGTATTATTATTCAACAACGCAACAATAAATTATATGGCCAATCACATGAAATGTTAAAGAATTTAATTGAGGTTCGTGGTTTAGGAATTTTGGATTTAAGTAAAATTTATGGTTTGCAAGTTTTATTAGATGAAACACAAATTGATTTAGTAATTGAATTAATTCATCTTGAGGATGAGCAATATAAATCAATTGATCGACTTGGCTCAGAATATAAATATACTAAAATTTTAGATATACAAGTTCCAATTGTGACAATTCCAGTTACATATGGACGAAATGTCAGTGAATTAGTTGAAACAGCTGTTTCAAAATTGAAATTAGAAGCAGCCGGAATTTCTTCAATGAAAACATTACAAGATCGTTTTAAAGAATATTCAAAATAGAAAAGAGAGTAGACCTGGTGAATTTAGCAACATGAATTGCCCATGATACTTATGGGAATTGATTTCGACCATATTGATTTTTAATTTTTTGTGGTTTTGCAATTACAATTATTTTGTCGTGAGTTAATTTTCGTAAGCGTCATATTCCAACCCAGGGATTATATTTAGGTATCTTTGTTATTTCACCAATTGCTTTATTAGGAGCTAGTTTTTTTGGAAAATATGATGTGAAAAATCCAATTTTCTTTTTTACCTTGTTTGCATTTTGAGAACCAGGAATGAGTATTCATGGTGGTTTAATTTTTGGCTTAATAACAGGTTGAATTTGATTCGGTTTTGAATCACGCAAACATAATATTTCAATTTGAGTTTATGCTGATTTAATTGTTCCAAATATTTTATTAGCGCAAGCAATTGGTCGTTGAGGTAATTTTTTTAATCATGAATTATTAGGATCGCCTGTTTCTCGAGAACAATTGATGTGATTACCAAGTTTTATTCGTGATAATTTGTTTAAGTGATATGTCCCAAATCCAATTCCAGATAATTTTCATCCAGTTGATGCTGTTGGAATTGGTGGGGGTCCTGTTAGTCCAACTGACTTTAATAATGTTCAATATTTTCAACCGATTTTCCTATATGAATCATTTGCTAATATTTTATTATGAATTTTAATTGTGATTGCATTACCATTAATATTTCGTTATAGTTATTATTGACGGTTTAAAAAAGAAGAACCTAATTTTACGAAACTATCGTGAAAAGGGGTTTGAGGGAAATGATATTATGACATTAAACCTGATCCAATGATAGTAAACAATTTAGCACAAGAAGTAAATTTAAAAAAAATTTATTTTAAAAATAAACATAAGATGACCAAAAAACAAGTAATGAAAACTTATTTCATCTATCAAAAAGCACGCTTAAAACAGATTTTAAAAGCTGATGTACGAGAGTTGGAAAAAATTGAAAATCCACATCGCTTAAAAATTTTACGTTGTGGGGTTCAAACAGGAATGTATATTGCTGGTTATAATATCATTCGAATTATTTTAGAAACACAGCGTAATGATCATGATTTATTTATTAAAAATATGCGTGTTCTTGATTATGTTATTCTTAGTTTAATGATTGGGATTGGACTAATTTTAATATTATTTGCACAGTGAGTAGCTGTTATAAAATGAAGAAAAGGCGGATGATTATATGAAAAACAATACTAATGAAATATATGATATGTTAATCATTGGTGCAGGTCCAGGTGGAATGACTGCAGCAATTTATGGGGCACGAGCAATGGCTAATATTGCTATGATTGAAAAAGGAGCTCCTGGAGGAAAAATAACAAAAACAAGTGAAATTGAAAACTATCCTGGTTTTGATAGTATTCAAGGCCCAGATTTAGCATTAAAAATGTTTGAACAAACACAAAAATTAAAGATTCCCTATTTGGCAGAACGGGTAACTAATATTACTAAAAAAGATAATTTGTTCGAACTAGATTTATTATCAGGAGAAAAACTGTTTGCTAAAGTAGTAATTGTAGCAACAGGAACTGTTGAACGAAAATTAGGAATTCCTGGGGAATTAGAATTAAATAGTCGTGGTGTTTCATACTGTGCTGTTTGTGATGGTGCTTTATATAAGGGCAAAGATGTCGTTGTTGTTGGCGGTGGTTATGCCGCAATTGAAGAAGCAATGTATTTAGCACGGTTTGTTAATAAAGTTTATTTAATTCATCGTCGTGACCAATTTCGTGCGGACATTAATGTGGTGAATAAAGCAAAAGCCAATCCGAAAATTAATTTTATTGTTGATAGTATTGTCACAGAAATTAAAGATGTTAGCGCTAATCGAGTAACAGCAATTGTAATTAAAAATGTTAAAACGGATGAAACAAGCCAATTAGATGTTAGCGCAGTCTTTCCATATATTGGGGCCATCCCTATTAGTGATTTTGCAAAAAATTTAGATGTGTTAGATGAAAATGGATATTTTATTGTTGATAATAAATGTTTAACAAAAGTACCAGGATTGTATGCTGCTGGGGATGTTACTAACACGATATTACGGCAAATTGCAACAGCTGTTAGCGATGGAGCAAAAGCAGCCCAATTTGCATTAGAATACCTTGATAATTACTGTTAAAAGGCAGAATTTACGGTAAGATATATATTAGATAGACAATAAAGAAAGCGAGAAAATAATTATTATGCATAAAAAAGAATTAAAAGATGTCCAAGTTAATGGAAAAAAAGTTTTAGTTAGAGTTGATTTTAATGTGCCAATGAAAGATGGGCAAGTAACAGATGATAATCGAATTACAGCAGCCCTACCAACAATTAAATATTTATTAGAACATGATGCAAAAGTTATTTTATTTTCACATTTAGGAAAAGTAAAAACAGCAGATGATTTAAAAAAACGTGATATGGCTCCTGTTGCTAAAGTTTTAGAACAAAAATTAGGGAGACCAGTTAAATTCGTGAATGCTTTTGAAGGAAAAGAATTAGAAACAGCAATTAATCAAATGCAAAACCAAGATGTTATTTTATTTCAAAATACAAGGTTTGCTGATATTCTTGACCAAAATAGTCAAATTAGTGTTGACGATAATGGCAATGCAACAGCAAAACGAGAAAGTAAAAATGATCCAGCTTTAGGGAAATATTGAGCAAGCCTAGGTGATGTTTTTGTTAATGATGCTTTTGGAACAGCACATCGTGCGCATGCTTCAAATGTTGGAATTGCTACAAATATTGGTGAATCATGCTTAGGATTTTTAGTTGAAAAAGAAGTAAAAATGTTATCACAAGGAGTTGATAGTCCAGTTAAACCATTTGTTGCAATTATTGGTGGTGCCAAAGTTTCAGACAAAATTGGGGTAATTGAACATTTATTAACAAAAGCTGATAAAATTTTAATTGGTGGCGGAATGGCGTATACTTTTTTTGCTGCTCAAGGTCATAACATTGGGAATTCATTATTAGAAGCGGATAAAATTGATGTTGCAAAAGAATTTTTAGCAAAAGCTAATGGGAAAATTATTTTACCAATTGATGCCTTAGAAGCTCCAGAATTTGCTGATGTTCCAGCAAAAGTCACTAATGGTGCTGAAATTGATGAAGGCTATATGGGCTTAGATATTGGGCCAAAAACAATTGAGTTGTTTAAAAACGAGTTAGCTGGTGCAAAAACAGTTGCTTGAAATGGTCCAATGGGAGTATTTGAATTTAGTAACTATAGTATTGGTACCAAGGCCATTTGTGCGGCAATTGCCGAATTAAAAGATGCTTTTACTTTAATTGGTGGTGGTGATTCAGCTGCGGCAGCAATTCAACTAGGTTATAAAGACAAATTTACTCATATTTCAACTGGTGGGGGAGCAAGTCTGGAATATATGGAAGGTAAACCATTACCAGGAATTGAAGCGGTACAAAATAAATAACACAATAAAAAGCGACAATTTTGTCGCCTTTTTCTTTTTTAAATTTGTTGTTGTGTAATACAGTGAATGTTTCCACCGCCCAATAAAATTTCATAAGCATAAATTGGTTCAATTTTATGATTGGGGAAGGCAGCACTAATGATATCAATAGCCTGCTGATCTGTTGTTAAATTAAAGATTGGTAAAATAATTGCGCCGTTTGCAATATAAAAGTTAACATAGCTACCAGCTAACCGTGTATTTTCTAAACGTGCTTTAACGTTTGCTTTGCCAATAATATCACTGGTGTCTTCGTTTGTTGTATACATTGGGGTTGGAATTTGTAATTTAATTACTTCAATTTTACGACCCATTGCATCAGTTGATGCTTCTAACAGTTTGAGAGCAGCAAGACTACGTTCATATTGAGGATCATTTTGATCATCTGTTCAAGCTAAGAGAACAGTTCCTGGTTTTACAACACATAGCATATTGTCAATATGACCACTTGTTTCATCATTAAATATGCCATAGGGTAGTCAAATTACTTTTTTAACATTCAAATATTGTTTTAAAGCTGTTTCAATTTCGGTTTTGGATAAATCAGGATTACGATTGGGATTTAATAGACATTCTTCAGTGGTGTATAAAGTTCCTTCACCATCAACATGAATGCTTCCTCCTTCTAACACAAATGTAGTGCGATAACGATCAATTTTTAAATAAGTGCATACTTCCGCTGCCATTTTGTCGTCATTATCCCAAGGATAATATAACCCACCATTTAAACCACCCCACGCATTAAAAACCCAATCAACGGCACGGACATTACCACTTTTATTTTTTAAAAATGTTGGTCCAATATCACGCATTCAAGCATCATCGTTTTCGAATACTAAAATTTTAATGGTTGGATCTAGTAGTTTTGTAGCAATTTCCTTTGTTCGTGGCGAAGTAACCATTGTGACAGGTTCATATTTATTAATTGTGTTTGCAACTTCAGCATAGACTGTTTGTGCGGGTTTCGCATTTTTTCGTCAATTATCAATTCGTTCTGGGAAAACCATTCAACAACCTTGGTGAGGTTCAAATTCGCCGGGCATATAATATTCATCATCTTGTGGTAATGTTGTTAGTAATTTACTCATCTTATTGTCCTCCTTCTTTTTTATGTTTTCGTTTGTTATAACTAATTAAAATTTCACCAACAATAATGACAATGATGCTACCGACAATACAAAAGGTAACATGTTGACCACCACTGTTAAAAGCTCAGGTATCATTTTGAACAATGATACTACCAAAAATAAATAGAATAACAGAAATAAGAATAATAATGGTTGGGAATAAAACAATAATTCATTGGACTCATAATGGTCCTTTAATTTTAAACGGTCGTTCAATATCTGGCTTGCTAAGTCGTAATTTAATATAGGCAGGAAAGATTAAAAAGTAGGGTGCTAAAAACATCAAGGATGAAAAAGCATATAAGGTTCAAAACAGATTGGCAACATTTGGTGTTGCTGACAACATTGCACCACCAATTAAAATAACAACAGTTGAAATAATACCGGTAATAATTGATGCTCATAATGGAGTATCATTTTTTAATTTAGAAGCAAAGATTGAGGGAAATTCACCATCTTCGGCAGCTTCTTTAATTGCTAAGTTTGCTCCGGATGTTCAAGTAACCATTGTTCCAAAGAAGGTAAATAAGATAAAAATCGCAACAATCATTGTTACTCAAGGGGCTTTAAAAGCAGCACCAATTGATTGAATAATTCCATTTGCTTCATCAAGATGATTAACATCTACAATAATGTTAACAGCTGCTGTTCCAACTAAATAACAAATAATGATAATAATTCCACTAATTAAAATACTTTTAGGAATTGTTTTACGGGGATTATCAATTTTATCAGTGGCATTACTTTGTAATTCAAATCCAGAAAAATTATAAATAATAACAGGAAGAAAGATAACACCCGTTGATCAGGAAGGCAAAAAACCAAAGTTAGCATCGTTGATTGGAGTTGAAACTTGATTACCATTTGCTAGTCAGTAAATTGCTCCCGCAATTAAACTAATTGTTACAACTAATTTTGCCACTGAAGTTAAGTTTGGAATTCATTTTAGTTTTTCTAACCGAATAAAATTTAATAAGATTGTAATCCAAGTTAACAATAAGGCAATTGCAATTTGAATTCAGAAGTTTAGCGTATTATTAAAAAAGGCAAAAGATAGCGTACTTGAAAAAGCTAAGTAAACAGATGGCATTCATAGTCCAACGTTAATTCAATATAACCAATTTGTTCGTGCAGCTCATTTTCGTCCAAATGCTTTTTTAACTCAAACATACATCCCACCTTCAGCACCAAAGGTAGAACTTAATTCAGCACTAATAAAACCATAGGGAAGAAAATAAAAGATTGCTAGTAGAAATCAATAAATAATTGATGATCATCCAATTTTAGCAGCAGCAGCAAATGAGTCAAGGACAAAAATAGCGCTAAATGTAAAAAGGATAATATCAGTTATTTTTAACTTTTTTGCTTTCATAAAAATTATTCTTGGTGGTTAAAAGTGTAACGTTGTTTTCATGGGCGTTTGATATCATCTAGTCAACTAGTAATATCACCAGTATGGTAGTTTTTTGTAGCTTCGGTGGCGATATCAAGACGAGGATAAATAAAGTAAACTAACAAGGCAAGTTGTGCTGTTAAACGATTTTCTGCTTGTTGAAAAACAATTGATTGAGTTCCGTCAATAACTTCATCCATAACTTCAATATTTCGTGAAGCTGGTAAACAGTGCATAAATCTTGCTTGTGGTCCCGCTTTTGTCATTAATGCATTGGTAATTTGATAAGTTGGTTTAAAGGCTTTTACGCGTTCATCTGCTTCATCTTCCTGGTCAACTCATCATCATAAATCGGTATAAATAATATTAGCATCTTTGACATAATTTAAGTCTTCAGTAACTAAAACGCTACCGCTATTGTTTGCTTTAATGTTTGCTTTGGCAATATCAATTCATGCTGGTGGTGATTGATATTTTTTGGGAGCAATATGAACAAAGTTCATTCCCATTTTTGTTGTAATGTGCATTAGCGAACTACAAACATTGGTACGATCACCGATGAACACAATTTTTAATTTGCTAAAGTCATTATTCAAATATAATGTTGGGTCAGTGTGTTCTAAGATGGTAAATAAATCGCACAAAGCTTGTGTTGGATGATTATAATCACTTAGGCCATTAAAAACAGGAACATCAGCATTTTTGGCAATTGCCTCTACTGTTTCGTGTTTTCAGGCACGGATTAAAATTCCATCAGTCATATGAGATAAAACTTTAATTGTGTCATAAAGGGATTCTTTTCGACCAAGGTGGATTTCACCAGGTTTTAAGTATTGGGCATGTCCTCCCAATAATGTCATTGCTGTTTCAAAAGAAACCCTTGTTCTTGTTGAAGGTTCTTCAAAAATCATAGCTAATGTTTTATTTTGCAATAAAGGTGGAATAGCACCATTATAACGAGCCGTTTTTAGTTTTCGCATTAGTGTTAATAAATCTAAGATTTCATTTTTACTAAAATCTTGGGTATCAATAAAGTGTCGTAATTGGTTCATTACAATTCTCCTTTCTTTATTTTCATTATACTTTTCTATCCTTTTCTGACAAATTAAAAGTTCAATTACTTGATAATTAATTAGGCGAAAAATGGATTTTTTTTTAGAAATAAGTTAAAATTAAAGCATAAATAAGGACAATTAGGGATTTTAATCAGTAGTATTAATATTTTAATTATGTAATAATGTTTAAAATAAGGACCTACTGGAATGAAATCAGGTTTTTTTATTTTTTTAATTTAGATTGAGAGGTAATAGGATGATAAGACTAGATGAAATAGATCGTGATATTATTGAACAATTACAAAAAAATAGTCGAATTTCAGTGCGTAAAATTAGTAAAATAATTAATATTTCTGAAAAAACAATTCGAATTCGTATTAATAAATTAATGACACAAAACATTATTAAGCCCATTTGTATTGTTAACCCAAATGCGTTTGGCTATGTTAATTTTGTTGATATTTTTTTTAAAATTAATGCTGATGTTGATATTAAAGTTTTGCAAGAATGATTACATAATAAAGTTTATGTTTCATATTTATCACGCCATTGGCATGATCAAGATTTTGCCATTCAATGTTGGTTTCAATCAGGGAAAGAGATGATTAATTTTATTAGTGAATTAGAGAGTTACCCTGGGATTTTAGATGTTAGATATTATTTAATTAGTGAGATCTTATGGGATTCTTACTCATGAAAACCAGAGGATCGAAATTATGTTTAACATCGCACTTGTTAAGATTGTGTAATAATTATGCGAACATTATTTTTTATGATAGAATAAATATGATTGTTTATAATTGTGTAGAATAGAGGAGATAGTTACATGGCAGTTAGCGATCGTAGTATTGTAAGAAAACATGGAAAAATAGCGGATAAAATTATCGCATTAGATGGAGCAATGCAAGCATTATCTGATGAAGCATTAAAAGCAAAAACAACGGAATTTAAAGAAAAATTGGCACAAGGTGTAACATTAGATAATATTTTAGTTGAAGCGTTTGCAGTGGCACGAGAAGCAGCCCGTCGTATTTTGGGTTTACATGCCTATCGTGTGCAATTAATTGGGGGAATTGTTTTACATGAGGGTGATGTTGCTGAAATGAAAACCGGAGAAGGAAAAACATTAACTGCTTTAATGCCAACATATTTAAATGGTTTAACTGGGAAAGGAGTGCATGTTGTTACTGTTAATGAATATTTATCAAAACGGGATTCAGAGATTAATGGACAAGTGTTTTCATTTTTAGGTTTAACAGTAGGATTAAATACGCGTAGTGGTAATAAAGATGAAAAAAGAGCAGCATATAGTTGTGATATTACTTACACAACTAACGCTGAATTGGGATTTGATTATTTACGTGATAATATGGTCAAAAGTTTTAGTGATAAAGTACAGCGCGGATTAAACTATGCTATTATTGATGAAGCTGACTCAATTTTAATTGATGAATCAAGAACGCCTTTAATTATTTCGGGGGGTCGACAAAATCGGATTCCACAGTATCAAGCAGCTGATCATTTTGCAAAATCATTGTCACGAGAAAATGATCTTGAAATTGATTTAGAAACAAAACAAGTTTATTTAACCCCAGAGGGAATTTCAAAAGCAGAAAAGATTTTTTCAATTAATTCTTTATTTGATATTAAAAATACAGAATTATATCATTTAATTTTAAATGCTTTAAAAGCTAATTTTGTTTTTAAAAACGGTGTTGAATATGTTGTTCAAAATAATGAAATTATTTTAATTGACCAGTTTACTGGGCGATTAATGCCAGGACGTGCATATAGTGATGGTTTACAACAATCATTACAAGCAAAAGAGCATGTGGAAATTGAACAAGAAACAGTAACAATGGCAACTATTACTTATCAAAACTTTTTCCGTTTATACAATAAATTAAGTGGAATGACCGGAACGGCAAAAACAGAAGAAGAAGAATTTGTTAAAATTTATAATATGCGAGTAATCCAAATCCCAACTAATCGTCCATTAATTCGTCGCGATGAAGCGGATTATATGTTTGCTAATCGTGATGCAAAAATGCAAGCAATGATGAAAGAAATTTTAACTTTACATGAAAAAGGACAACCAATTTTAATTGGAACAACTTCGGTTGAATCATCAGAAATTGTGTCGCATTATTTACGCAATGCTAATTTAAAATTTGAAATGTTAAATGCTAAAAACCATGAACGTGAAGCGGATATTATTGCTCAAGCTGGTGAAAAAGGGGCAATTACCCTAGCTACAAATATGGCCGGACGGGGAACTGACATTAAATTAGGAACAGGAGTAACTGAACTTGGTGGATTGGCTGTGTTTGGGGTTGAACGAAATGAAGCTCGTCGGATTGATAATCAGTTGCGTGGACGGTCAGGACGACAAGGAGATCCCGGGTTTTCACGTTTTTATGTCGCAATGGATGATGAGTTAATGATGCGTTTTGGTGGTGATCGTTTACGCCGAATTTTTGCAAGACTGGGATCAGACTTTATTCATTCAAGAATGTTAACAAGGGCAATTTCAAATGCGCAGAAAAAAGTTGAAGGGATGAACTTTGACCAACGAAAACATATTTTAGATTATGATAATGTTCTGGCACAACATCGTGAGGCGATGTATGCTCGTCGTGATCAAATTCTAACAGCTAATGATTTAAAACCAATTATTAAAAAGATGCAATATTCAGCAGCCTATGATTTAACAAAAATGTTTGGAAATCAATCTCATGGGGAATGATTTATTCATTATGATGAGTTAATAAAAGGGGTTAATGATAAAGTTGTTGCAAATAATGCGTTAGATAAAACAACAATGGAAAAAATGACCCGTGAAGAAGTCGCAAAATATCTGGCAGAGAAAATGAATGCCTTTTATCAAGCACGGACAGAAGATGTTCCTCCTGATGTGATGAATCAAATTGAACGAAATGCTATCATTTCTTCGTTTGATGAATATTGAACAAAACACATTGATCAAGCAAGTAAATTACGAAGCGGGATTTATTTACGTAGTTATGCTCAAACTAATCCATTGCATGCTTATGTTGAAGAAGCAGCAAAATTATTTGAACATATGCAATTATCAATTGCCCATGAAGTTGTTATTAAATTAGCAAATGTTGTAATCCGAAAAGTTGAGGACGGGGGAATTGAACCATTACAAGATTCAGAACAAGAAGTTCGTGAATTTAAACAAAAAGGTTAATTGTCGAAACCACTATGCCAAGCTAGTGGTTTTTTCTGTACTATTAAATTAGAATTAAAAGAGGGATGAAAATGAGTTTTGCGTTAGAAGTTAAAGAAGAAATTGTTAAAAAAGAATTTGACCCAATTTGTCAGAAAGCTTTTTTATGTGGTTTTGTTAAATATAATATGACATTAAATATTAGTAACCATTATTTTAATTTTGAAGTTAGTTCAATTAGTAATGCCATTATTCGCACAATTTATGCATTCTTTAAAAATTTATATCAAGTTGAGATTGACATTATTATTATGCAAACAACAAAATTAAAGAAAAATAAAACGTTTATTTTGCGAATTAAAGAACGGGCAGCTGAAATTTTAAAAGACTTAGCAATTTTTGATGCTGATACCAATCAAAAGATTATTAGCATTCCAGGTGATTGAAATGAACGTCAACAGCGTGCTTATATTGCTGGAATTTTTGTTGCGTGTGGAAGTGTCAATTCGCCCGAAACAAGTAATTATCACTTAGAAGTACAGTTTATTGATGAAGTTGCAGCACAGACGTTTCGCAAATTATTACACAAATTTCATTTTCCGTTTAAAATAATTACACGCCACGATAAATATGTTTGTTATCTTAAGAAATCAATTTTAGTTTCTGATTTTCTAAAGTTAATTGATGCGATTAATAGTGTCTTAGCATTTGAAAATACCCGAATTTCGCGTGATATGGTCAACAGTATTAACCGATTAAATAACATTGAAATTTCAAATCAGCAGAAAGCTATGAAAGCAGGCGAAGAACAAGTAATTATGATTAACTATTTGATAGAACATAATTTGTTTGACGAATTAAATGATAATACAAGGAAAGTTGCTTTATTACGAATTACTTATCCTGATGCATCATTGCAGGATCTTTCTGTTTTATTGGAAAGTGACCATAATTTAGAAATTTCAAAATCAGGAGTTAACCATCTTTTCCGTGAAATTAAGAAAAAATATTATGAAAACCAAAAGTAAAATATGCTATAATTTACTTATATTTTTTTATAAGAAATACTTATTGAGGGTTATTTATTAATAAAATGGAGGAAAAAATTATGGGAAAAACGAAGAAACATGTTAAGTTATTTGAATTCTTAACTGTTTTTTCAACGGCTGTTGGAATTACAATCGGAATTGGAATTTATTTAAAAAATGATACTTCTGAGGGCCATGTTTTATATTTTACTCAAAATCCATATCTAGCAATTGCATTATGAATTTTAGTTGGAATTTTAGGAATTGCAATGATTATGGTTTTTATTGAGATTGCTTCCATTAATACAAAGAGTGGAAATGGAACGTTAGCATCTTGGGCCAATGTTTTAATTGGTCGTAAAGTTGGCAGTTTATTTTCAATCTTTTATATTTTTTTCTACTTTCCAATCTTATTAGGAATTTTTCCAATTTTTAGTATTAACGCAATGTTTGATGCGTTAGAAATAACGAGTATTACAAAAGCAACTCAGAACGCAATTGCCATTAGTGTGGGTAGTGTTCTTTTAATAATGTTTTACTTATTAAATATTTTTTTACGAAATGTTGGTAAATGAATACAAACAATTGGGACCTTTGTTAAATTTATTCCATTATTAGTAAGTTTAGTTATTGGTTTTATTGTTCCAATGAATGGAAATGTGTTTGATAGTTTTAAAGAATTAAAATTTGGAAATTTCTTTATGGGTATTTTACCGGTATTATTTTCATTTGATGGTTTTATTTATGCAGCAGGATTACAAAAAGAAGTTTCTAACAAAAATGTCGTGCCAAAAGCATTATTTGTTGCAATGGTTTTTATTACAATTTTTTATTTAATTCAAGTTGTTTCATTATTTTTAGGAACAAACGATGGAAGTGTTTTTACTTTATTTAAGAATATTATTGGTGGTCCAATTGCGCGTGTTTTAACTTGGTTTATTGTTATTACCGCTTTGATGAGTATTAATGGTTTAACATTTGTTTCACCAGCATTGGGACAAACTGTTCAAGATGAACGTCTTATTTATATTGGTAAAAGAGAACTAAGTTATCAACAAATTGGTTTAATTCAAATGGCAATTACAGTTAGTTTTAACTTAATTATTATGGGAACTAGTTTAGGAGTTAAGAACGATCCACTTTATTTATTAGATATATCTTCAAATGCAGTTAGTTTTGTTGCATTTATTTGTTATATTAGTTTAATTGTTGCAATATGAGTAAATCGTTATACAAAACGTGTTGAAGTAACCACAGTAAAAGGAATGTATTACTATGCGGGGTTTGCGATTTTCTTTTTACTAGTTTCGATTGGATATATTATTTATAGTTTTGTTGCATTTAATAGTAATCATAATACATTGTATAGTTTAGTGGGTATTATTGGGGGAAGTTTAATTTTATGAGGAATTAATGAATTATTATTAAATAAAACAATGCCACCCGTTCCGTACCAAATAAAAACCCCAGTGATTAATAAAATTAATCAATAGGGTTATAAGTTAAGATTTTATCAAGTTCATCAGTCTGGTGAACTTTTTTTCAGCCACCTAGTAAAATATAAACTTTAAAATTATGTTTTTTTAGTAAGCGATATAAGTCAAGATGCGAATGACCAGCACTTGAGACAAAAAGAATTTTTTTATCCTTCACAATTTTTTTTGAATAAATTAAACGAAATAAATGGTGAGGAATATTAATGCTATTAGTAATATGACTTTCAATTCATTCTTCTTTTGGTCGTACATCAATAATTAACCATTTTTCCGAATTATTAATTTTGGGTAATTTTCTAATTGATTTTGTATTATATTTCGTCTGAAATGCTGAAAAAAACATCTTTTCACCTCTTTATGATATATTATAGCATTAAGAAAGTTATTATTTTATTAAGAAATCTGTAAAATTTAAGTATATAATTAAAATGTTATATAGAAACGAGGGAATAGAATGCGAAAACCAATTATTATTGGAAATTGAAAAATGCATAAAACAACTAGTGAAACAATTAAGTTTTTAAACCAAGTTGATGCTGCTTGTGCTAATTTATCATTAGAAGCGGGAGTGGCAGTACCATATGTTAACTTAGCTGTTGCAAAGCAACATGCTAATAATTTAATTATTACAGCGCAAAATTGTCATTATGAAGATTTTGGAGCCTTTACGGGTGAAATTTCAGTTGATATGTTAGAAGATCTAAAAATAACCCATGTTATTATTGGCCACTCTGAACGTCGGGAAATGTTTAATGAAACTGATGAAACTGTTAATTTAAAAGCAAAAAAATTATTAGCAAAAGGTATGGTACCAATTATTTGTTGTGGTGAAACATTACAACAATATGAAAACAATGAGACACAACAAATTGTTGAAAAGCAAATTACAAAAGCTTTTCAGGGAATTGATTTGGAAGCTGCAAAAACAGTTGTTATTGCCTATGAACCAATTTGAGCAATTGGAACTGGAAAAACAGCAACAGCTGAAATTGCTCAGAAAGTTTGTGCAATAATTCGCGCTAAAATTGCCGATCTTTATGATGATGTAGTAGCAAATGTAATTCGAATTCAATATGGTGGTAGTGTTAAACCAGATAATATTAAGGAATTATTAGCACAACCCGATATTGATGGTGCTTTAGTTGGGGGAGCTAGTTTAGAACCCCAGACTTTCTTGGGATTAGTAAAATAATTAAATCTTCTGAACTAAAATAAAAAAGTTATATTTTTAAAATATAACTTTTATTTTGAAAAAAATTAATTAGATCTTAACATATTTTTAGCTATAATTAAATTTACTAAAATTATAGAATTTTAAAAATAGGAATAAGTTTGAGAAATTAGTTAATTTCTCATCTTTATTATATTGTTTTTTTTTTTTTTTTGTATAATAGTAAAAATATTGTTTTTTTGAAAGGTAATTTGGTAAAAGATGGTAAATTATGTTAAAAAATTATGTCTAATATTTTTTAAGATTTTTATTGGCTTCTTTATTGCCTATTTATTTTTTTTAGCTATTTTATATAATACTTATCCAATTCATAAATTAACACTTGTGCTTTTAATTTTAGATTCGGTTTATTTAGTTAGTATTACTACGATTCTAATTAATTGTTGTGTTCTTTTAAATAATTTTTATATGAATAAGAAGTACCAATATTATTTGCAATTATCAGAATTAAAAGTTATTTTTGTTAAAAATATTATTTTGTAGCACTATGACTTGTTAATTTTATTTATTTTACTTATAATATTATCATTAACTATCAATCTTATTGTTCATTAAACCATTTACCATCTGTTTATCAAGAAATTTATTTTAAATTAATAATTTTATATTGTGTTGTTTATTTATTAGCTAGTCTTGCTGCAATTCTTAACTTAATTTTCTTAAAATTATGGTTTTCATATTATGGGAAAATTAATTGTATGTTAACTATTAATAATAATTTTATTTTAACTATGTTATTAGAAAAGTATAAGATATTAAAGTTTTTAATATTTATCTTCTTTTAATGTTGTTCTTATTAATTAGTGAAAGAAAACAATTTATTGAACATGATATCTCTTATAATTTTCAGAAAACAGAATTGTTAAATGAGTTTAAAAAGGGAAAATTCCCACCTCTTGGTTGTTAGTATATTTTTTATTAACAAATTTAAGGAGGAAAAAGAAATGAAAAAATTACTGACTATTTTAGGCAGTGTTACTTTAATTGGGAATACTAGTTTATTGCCAATTAGTTGTACAAATAAAACTAGTATGAAAGAAAAGATTGATGATAATGTTCCTCGGGAACTTACAACAATTAAAACAATTCCGACAATTGGTGGGATAAAAACAGCTTTAAAAGTTTATGATAAAAATATTAATATTGACAAATTTGATGTTGATATTTTACCAGGAATGCAAAATGCTATTATTCGTTATTTGCCAAATGAAAATAATTTAGATTATTTAACAAAAGAAATTCATTTAGAGTGAACAACTAATGATTTAACAAAGATTTTATCAGTGACTTCTTTGGCCTATAGTTCAATAGATATGCCAGTATATGATGAAAATTTAGTTTTAAACTGTATTAATTTATTAAATGGAACTGCTCTTACGGTTGATGATGTTGATGTCTCAGTAAACACCAGTGAACATTCTGCAATAATTCGTGCTAAACAGGGAAGAAACTTTCTTGGCGAAGTTAATATTATAAATGAAAATTTAACATTTGATCAGTTGGTTAAAGAAAATGAATTAGGGACAATTACAATTAATGAAGAAGTTTATAAGGACTATACGGGGGATAAGAAACCGCTTAAGCCTTTGACATTAGGAGCAACAGTTATGGAGTATCTTGGTGATCGTAATCGGGCTTTTACAGTTTATCAAAACGCTTTTAGTTCAATTTTATTGTCAGCAAAACTTGAATATGAATTATTTGAAAATGAAGGAACATTTTCTTTAACTTATAACAAAAATAACATTATTAGTCCTTCTTCATTTAAAGTTCATTTTAATTTTATTGTTAATACGAATAAATATTATTTAAATGCAAATAATGAAAAAATAGACCCAGTTGGTATTTTAGATCCAACCCCAACAATAAAACTAAAAATCAATTGAATGCTTTTACCAAACGATAATTTTAATCTTATTAGAAGAAAAGTAATTATTGCAACTTTAGGACAAGAATTTATTAATAAATATAATGATATTTTAGATGATGAAATTAATGTTATTAATGTGGATTACAATAAAGGAGTTATAACTTTAGCGCCCAAAGCTGGATCACGATTGTTTGAGATTAGTGATCAAAAAGCAAAAATTATGACAAAAAAAGTATATTATGAAGTATTAGCTCAATTTGATATTTCTGCTAATAACGAAAGTGGTTTCTAATTAATGAGAAAATTAATAGTATTTTTATAAAAGATCATTTTATTTGTCACAAGATATTTGTGGGAATAAAACAATTGTATGTTAAAAAACTTAGTAAAATTAATATTTGTTTTAATTAAAAAATGGGAAAGATTATTATTAATCTTTCCCATTTTAAATTATTTTTTTATTTTATTTCAACAAAATTATTATTTTTAATAATATATGTTTTGGGGCCATTTAATGGTTGATATTCATTTTTATTAAAAATTTGGACACGATTGCCTTCAGCAGGGATAATTGAAATTTGATAATTTTCATCATATTTAATCCCATCGGTCAAATTATATTTTTTAATAATTTCACTGAAATTTTGATTACCAGTAATAATCATATTTTTGATTAATTTACCAGTACTATTTTTAATTTTAATAGTATAGTACATTTCGTTTCTAAAATAGTAATGAATTTCATCAGTATTACCATAAAATCGAATTAATTTATCTTGTGCATTTAAACCCATTGCTCCTTTATAATCATCACTTATTCCTTGGAATCTAATGGTGTTATTTAATTTGCTTAAATTAAACAAATATATTTGTATATTTGGAATTTTATTTTTTTCGGCAACTTGCACTTCAACAGGAACTGAAAGATGACTTAGATTTTTAGTTAATGTACTTAATGCTAAATTGTAATTAGCAGACACGGTTATTTTTTCTTTAGAAGTTAAATTAGGTAATGTAAAAATTTTTTTAATTGCACTCATTGTTTTAAATTCATCCCCAAAATTTATTGTTATATTTTTTGCAGTAAATTCTTTAGTAGATGTTACTTTTTTAATTGGTACAATTTTTTGAACAATTGGGCGTTCTTTAGTTGATTCATCAATAATATTATTTCAAATTGGTTTTGTTAAACGTTGGTATTGATTAATAATATTTTTAGTTTCTGTAGTTGGACGCAAGCCTCATTGTTCAAAGAAAGGGATTAAATTATAGCCAGTTATTTCCGAAGTATGAATAATAAATTGCTGAATTTTAAATTGCTTATTATTAAATTCACTTTTTTCAGTATTAAGCATTGCTCGATAAGTTTGATTTAATTGCGGGAAAAAGTTTGCTCCAAATGCCATGTGTAGTTGTCAAAACATTGCTAGTCTAACTCATAAAGGTTCTTGCTTAATGATGCTGAAATCTCGTTTTTCACTTGGGGTTTGGAAAAATAATTTAATTTCTTTAACATAGTTAAAAATTCGTAGTGGAATATTAAAATGTTCTTGAACATATAGTGCACTAATGTTATTTGTAACTTCCCCCAAATCATCACCTCAATTATATTGCGAACTTTGATAGGTATGACCAGTTTCATGTCAGAATGCTCATTGATCACTAATTTTGTCTAAAAACAAATTTTCCCCAGCTGAGGTACTATTTTGAAACATTATTCGGTCATTACTAGCATTGGCATAACCATCACTGTCATCTTCGTTAGCGATATGAATATATTGAGGATATTTTTTATTAATGCCATCATTATTTTCATTTAAGCCAAGAATTTCATTAGTATATTTTCAGGTTTTGTCTCATCCAGCTAAAATAGCATTGAAATGTTGTTTTAAATGAGGAAGAACTTTTTTAATAATCATTTCTGTTTGCATTGTTCCAATAAAATGATTGGAAACAAATTCAACAAAAGGCGAATTTGTATTTAAAACATCATTAATAAAATCAGTTTGATTCGATTGATTGATTTTGAAAGTTGGCATTTTAATGACAGCATTAGGTTTTTCTGCTCTTACGCTAGTTACTTGTAAATCAGTTTGATTATTATCAGCAAGATAAAGCACCCCAGCAGTATTTAAATAAAAAGTAATAAAGTTGCTTTTTGTTGGAATTACAAAATGACTAAAAACATTATTTTTATTTTGGTTAATATTTTTATATTGTCCTCATTGACCAATTGATAGTTTGATATTTCCTAATTCATCGTCAGTTAAATTACGATTGAATATAACTGTATAAGTATTTTTTGATTGTAAATAATAACCTGTTGGTTTAAATTCCGAATGTGTAAGATTTCGATTTTCGCGGTCAGCAATGGCTATACTATTTAAAAATTGATAGTTTTCTTTTAACAATTGACTTCTATTAATATTGGGTTTTGCATAAATTTTGTATGCAAGAACTCCATTTGTACTAGTAATTGTTAATCCGGCGGCCCCTAAAATACTCAATAACTTTTTCATGTTATTTGCCTCCTTAGTATTTTAAGTTTTTTAATTTTTGATAATTATTTTAAAATTTACAATACCGGGGGGTTCATACTCTCTTTTAAATAAGGTGATACATTGTGTATGTAAAGCATTAATTAATAATGCTTTTATCATATATGAGGTTTTCAGGTTAAACATAATAGGTAGCATTATTAGTATTCTCCTTTATTATCATTGTTTTTTTCATTTTATAACTTTTTTAAACAAATGTAAAGGTATGCTGAACTTAACACCTGTAAAATTACTGAGTGTAGATTATCATAATAAGTGCAAGTTTATATAAAGTAAAAAAATTCATATGTTATACTTTTTACCTCTAAATAGAAAGTAGTAACAATATGAATTATAAACATTTTATCATAGAAGAACGAGTATTATTTGAAAGTTACAAAATTCAAGGATTAAAAAATCAGGAATGTGCCATATCCAGCCTTAGGATACCCTCTTGTTTTTTTTTTTTTTTTTAAAATACAATTAAAGTATAAATCTTTTTTTTACAAAAGGGGGATCAAAAAATGAAAAAATTGCTAACAGTTTTAACAAGTGTTAGTTTATTGGCACCAACGGTTAATACAATTATTAGTTGCAATAGCAAACCAAAGCATGTTCCTGATGATGATGCTGGACAAGGGGTAAACGATGTTGACATTATTAATAAAATTATGACCAAGGTATCAGAACGGTTTAAAGCATGATGAGATAAAAAAGCAACAATTGATATTAACATTTATCCTGATCAAATTACAAAATTTCAAGAATTAGTTACTCGTTTGAAAACAAATGATGGTGAAGTTTTAACTGGCAATGCAATTAATCAATATCGTTTTCTTGACCAATTAGTGACGGGATTTAAAGCAGAGTTTGACAATTTGAATCGTGAAATTGCCAATGAATATTCTAATTTTTATTTGGGAACTGTACCATTATCTGTAGAGCCAGATGATATTGCGTTTATGTTAAGTCATATTAATTTTGATAATTTGGCAAAATTAATGACTGTTAATGACAAGAGTATTATGGGAATTACAATTAATTTTAAGATTTCATATCAAATTAAATTTAAAGATTTTGAACAGCGTAATAGTACTGAAGGTTTCGTTGTCATTTGTAATGATGTTGAAGCTTTAAGCGGCATTCAAAAAAACCTTGAAAACTATTTTATTACTTTTATTGATGAGCTTTTTAAGAAGGAAAACTATCAAGTGATTGATAAAGTAAATCGCAGCTATAATAATATTGATTCATCAAATACTATTTGACCAGTTATTGTAAAAGAATTAACAGAAAGAGGGATTTTATTTAAGGGACGTTGCGCTTGAAGTTCTTTTTATAGTACTATGACTCTTACACACAATTTAGTTAAAGCCCATTCGGTCTTAAGATGAGCTGGTGAAGGTTACGATCCTGAAAAATTAACATCAGAAAAATTTCTGCAATTTTATAAAAATCAATATTTTAATGCAACAACTTTATCAGATTATTATGTGAAAGGAAATATTGCTTCTTTTGTTCCAAGTAGTTTGACAATTGAAAATTTACCATTTAACAATAAGAATACATATAAAAGTTTAAAAACACCAATTAAAGTATTAATTGCAAAAGAATATACTGATCAGGATTTAATTCAATTTGCTGAAATAACAATGAAGTTATGACAATATTATCAAATTGAAACATATAATGATAAGCTTGTTTTTAAAGTAAACCAAGATGATTTTGATAATTTAATTAAAACAACTGCTTCTTTTTCAGAAGATAAAAGTATTAGTGCTAATTTATCACCAGTTTTTAGAAAAGTGTTTAATATATTTGAAGGTACCTTAAGTTCAAGGACAAATTGAAATACAAACATTTATATTCTTACTTATAGTGATCTAAAACAAAAAGTTAATTTAGTAAAAGATCAAAAATCATTTGTTTTTCATTTGCTTCGAAAACAGGATCCAAGTGGCTCTTATGTACCAATGTATATTAACTTTAGTTACAATAGTTTTGCTTATAGTTTTTTCTTTAAACCAAGTGATAAGGAAACAAATACTGATAAGAGCGATGAATTTTTACAGACAATTGAATTTAAAGTTGTTTAATTTTTTAATATTAAATTATTTTTATATATGTAATACACCATATACATTTTAGACCAGTTAGTCTTTTAAATCTTTTAACACCTGCCCAAGCTGTGTTAAAAGATTTATGCTCTTATGGCGCCGAATGTTGTTATAATAATTAAGAAAGATCTTAATCAGTTTTTTGATATCATTGATATCTTTCGGATATCGGGGTAGATATTCAAAAAACTTATTTCAGTTACGATGAAATCTTTCAATCTTCCCATTACTTTGGGGAGAACGAATTGGAGTTGTCTGATGAGCAACTTCTTTTTCATTTAGGGCTTTTATAAATTCGCTTTTATGATATTTATATTCGGGTTTGTAACTGTAAACATATTCAGGACCATTATCTGTTCTAATTCGTTTAATTTCTATACTATTTTGTTTAAAATCTTGTTGAGCTTTATAAATATACTACTGGCTGTTAATTGTGACTTATTTTCAGAGACATATGCTAGACCAAAACGAGATTTTTCATCAATAAAATCATAAATATATAAATCTCTAATTTTATATAAAACTTTTATTTTATTTCTATTTTAAAATAAGGTATAATTATATATTGGAATAAGGGATTGAGGTTAAAATGAGTTTAATTAATATTGACAATTTAAGTCATGCTAACGGTGGAAAGGTTTTATATAAGAACGCAACAGTTCGAATCAATAAGGGTGAACATTTAGCATTAATTGGAGCTAATGGAACCGGGAAGACTACGCTATTAAGGATAATTTATGGGAAAATTACTCCTGAACAAGGTATGATTGAATTACATCCAAAAGTTAAAATTGGTTATTTAGATCAACATCAAGAGTTAGATGGTAGTTTAACAGTTGATCAGTTTTTAAAATTAACATATCAACATTTATTTGATATTGAACAAAAAATTCATGATATTTATGAAAAAATGAGTGTTAATTATAATGAAGATGAATTAGTGAAGGCCTTAAAACTGCAAGAACATTTAGACCAAAATGGGTTTGAAACAATTGATAAAGAAATTCGAAGTTTAGTTGATGGATTAGGGATTGACCCAACAAAGTTAAATACTAAGTTATTAGAATTATCGGGAGGACAACGGGGCAAAGTTATTTTAGCAAAGTTGTTATTATCAGAAAATGATTTTTTATTGTTAGATGAACCAACTAACTTTTTAGATTTAGAACAAGTTGAATGGTTAGCAAAGTTTTTACAAAATTATGATAAAGCATTTTTGGTAGTTTCTCATGATGTTGATTTTATTAATAAAGTTGCAAAGGTTATTTATGCAATTGAGAATTTAACAATTAATCGTTATGTTGGAAATTATCAGCAGTACTTAGCATTAAGTGAATTAAAAAACGAACAGTATGATAAAGCCCAAAAAGGCCAAGAGCGATTAATTAAAAAATTAGAAACTTATGTTGCAAAAAATAAGGCACGTGCTTCAACGGCGAAAAGTGCACAGTCACGCCAAAAACAAATTGAGAAAATGGATGTTATTGAAAAACGTCATGAATTAACGAAACCAAAGTTTAGTTTTAAATATAAGCGACCAGCAAGTACAACAATTGTTAGTGCCGAAAAATTAGAGATTGGTTATCAGTTTCCATTAATTCAACCTTTAACATTTGATATTCGTGATGGAGAAAAATGTATTGTGCGAGGATATAACGGAATTGGAAAAACAACTTTTTTAAATACTTTGGCAGGAAGTCTTCCAAAGTTAGGGGGAACTTTAAAACTTGGTAATGGTGTTGTTATTGCTTATTTTCATCAAATTGAAGCGATGATAGATATGACGCCAATTGAGTATTTAAAAAATTTATATCCTGATCTTGAAGAAGGACGAATTCGTAGTATTTTAGCAAATTTTGGAGTTAAAAGTACTTTAATGCAAAACCAAATGACAAAGTTATCTGGAGGAGAACAAACGAAAGTTCGGTTATCAGCGTTGTCATTAGAACCATGTAGTTTACTAATTTTAGATGAACCAACAAATCATATTGATGTTTTAGCTAAAGAAGCATTACTAGAAGCAATTCAAGCATTTGAAGGAACTGTTTTAATTACAACCCATGATATTAATTTTAGTGTTAATTGAGCAGACAAAGTACTTGATTTTGAGAAAATGATATAGGAGCTAATTATGCAAAAACATTATTTTTATGTCTTAGTTTGTGCCGATAAAACATTATATGCTGGGTATACGGTTGATTTAGTTCGTCGTGAGCAAGAACATAACCTTGGAAACGGTGCAAAGTATACGGCGTTATTAAAGCGCAGACCAGTTAAAATAATTTATAGTGAAGAATATGACACGCGCTCAGCAGCAATGCAACGTGAAGCAACTTTTAAGCAGTTATCACGGGTTGATAAAATTAATTTTTTGCAAAAGCAAAAGATTGATTTATCATTTGTAATGGGAACAGATGTGGTAAAATCATAATAGAAACATAAAGTGGAGGTAGGATGGATAACAATATTCAAGTTTTAGTTGATGAGTTAACACAGTTGTATCAGCGTTATCAGGCACAAGCATTACAAAGTGACATTATGCTTTGCTTAGATATTTTAAAATACTATGATTTTAGTGAGCAAAATAATCAGGTTTTTATTGGCTATGTTTTACGAGTGTTCTATATTCTGAAAGCAAAACTTGAGCAAAATATTGATTTAACAACTGACTTATCAAATTTAATTGCAAAAGGATATACAACAGGTAATAATCGGAATGTTTTTCACCGGAAAAATGGGAAAAATGGTCAGGAATTTAAAAATGAAGTTGAGTTTTATGTTAAACGAAATTATTTTGATGATGAATATGATCGATTACAACGAATGCTTTTAAAAAATGGGACAAAATTAGTTGGACCAGCAAATGCTTCTTTAGCTGGTTTCAATTATGAGAAGGTTCTAACAAATTCAATTCAATTATTGGATAATCAAGAATTGGTATTACGGTTACAAAAGATTGTAATTCGTGTCTTAAAACCATTTGAAAATGAAAAGAGTCAATTTTTGGAAAAACAAACAATGATTGATGAAGATCTGGCCAAAATTATTACTAAGCGAGAAAATTATTTGGAACAATATAACAAATTATTTAAACAAGAAAATAATTAATTTATATAGTACAATATATGTAGACACAAAAAAGGGAGGAAAATATGAAACCAGAATTAAAAGAATTATTATTAGAAATTAAAACGAAAATTAATGATGATAAAATTTTTCGAGATTTTGTTGGTGAAATTTTAAATGAAGCTAATTACAATAACTATTATGAGCAATCAGTTGCTGATGAAGAAATTGCCGAACAATTAGTTGAAATTTATTTTATTGAAAATTATAGCAGTGATGAAGAAGTTTCAGAACTAAAAGAGAAAATCATGAAAATTTTATTCTTCTTAGAAGGACAAGAAGAATTAGTTAAAGAATACGCCTATTTTATTGAAAATAAAGTAAGCCAAATTGTTACAGAACTTAACTAATTTTATTAATCTGACAGTAAATGTTAGATTTTTTTTGAATTACATTTGCATTTGTTTTAAAAAATAATATCATTTTACTATGTTATTTTTATAAAATAATAATTAAGAAGGTGAAAAAATGGGAAAAGATTGAATTGTTGTTAAAGGAGCACGTGAAAATAATTTAAAGAATATAGATGTTCAGATTCCAAAAGATAAATTAGTTGTTTTTACTGGTTTATCAGGGAGTGGAAAATCATCATTAGCTTTTAATACTATTTATGCGGAAGGTCGTCGTCGTTATATTGAAAGTTTGTCAAGTTATGCTCGTCAATTTTTAGGTGGTAATGAAAAACCAGATGTTGATGCAATTGATGGGTTGTCACCAGCAATTTCAATTGATCAAAAGACAACTAGTCATAATCCACGAAGTACAGTTGGAACAGTAACTGAAATTTATGATTATTTACGATTATTATATGCACGGGTTGGAACTCCTTATTGTATTAATGGGCATGGTGTTATTAAGTCAGTGACAATTAAAGAAATTATTAACAATTTAAAACAGCTTTTAAGTGAAGGAGAAAAATTTATGATTTTATCACCAGTTGTGCGTGATAAAAAAGGTAGTTTTAAAGATTTATTTGCACGGTTAAAACAAGAAAGTTTTATTCGGGTAAAAGTTAATAGCGAAATTAAAACATTGGATGAAGAAATTGAATTAGATAAAAACAAACGACAAAACATTGACATTATTATTGACCGGTTAGTGTACAAGAATTCAGAAGAGTTATTAAGTCGAATTCATGATGCGATTGAAGTTGCTCTAAAGTATGGGAATGCTTTAGTAAAGATTGATTTTGTTGATCAACAAAAAGAAACACTATTTTCAACAAATTATTCATGTAATATTTGTGGGTTTGTGATTCCAGAATTAGAACCACGATTATTTTCTTTTAATTCACCAGCTGGAGCTTGTAATGAATGTAAGGGATTAGGTGTAAAATTAGAAGTTGATGAGGATTTATTAATTCCAAATCGCGAACTATCAATATTGCAAGGAGCAATTGTTTATTTAAAAAATATTGTTAATACAACAAATATTGAATGACAAAAATTTAAAGTTCTTGCCGAACACTATCATATTATTTTAGAACAACCAGTTAGTGATTTAACAAAAGAGCAATTGGGATATTTAATTCACGGTAGTGATGAACCAATTGAATATAATTTTAAAACAGCAAGCGGAAATATTATGCGTGGATATGATTATATTGAAGGAGTTGGACAATTAATTGAGCGACGTTATACCGAAACTTCTAGTGAAACTGCTCGTGAATATTATAAGCAGTTTATGACAGATAAAAAATGTGGAACTTGTCAGGGGAAACGGTTAAATGAAATTCCGTTATCAGTAAAAATTAATAATATTAGTATTTCTGATTTTACTGACTTGTCAGTTGAAGATGAACTAAAAGAAATTTTAAATTTAGTTTTAACTGAGTCACAACAAGAAATTGCGCGATTAGTAATTAACGAATTAGTTAATCGCCTTGATTTTTTAAATCGAGTTGGTTTGAGTTATTTAACATTGTCACGTAATGCTTCAACTTTATCAGGGGGAGAAGCACAACGGATTAGATTAGCAACGCAAATTGGAAGTCAGTTAACCGGAGTCCTATATGTTTTAGATGAACCATCAATTGGATTACACCAACGTGATAATGACAAATTAATTGAAACATTAAAAAGTCTACGAGACTTAGGAAATACTTTAATTGTTGTTGAACATGATGAAGATACGATTCGTGCAAGTGATTATGTTGTTGACATTGGACCGCGGGCAGGAATTAATGGTGGTGAAGTTGTTGCAACTGGAAGTGTTGATGATATTAAGCAAAGTCGAAATTCAATTACCGGAAAATATTTAACTGGTGAATTAGCAATTGCGGTGCCAAGCAAACGTCGTGGTGGGAATAGTTTAACATTAGAAATTAAAGGAGCACGTGAAAATAATTTAAAAAATATCAATGTAATAATTCCCTTAAATAAATTTGTTTGTTTAACAGGAGTTTCTGGTAGTGGGAAGTCAACTTTAATGAATGAGATTTTATGAAAAGGAATTAAGAAGAATCTTGGTTTAGCAACTGATCGCCCTGGAGCGCATGACAAAATTGTTGGGATTGATAATATTGATAAAGTTATTAATATTTCACAAGACCCAATTGGAAAAACGCCGCGAAGTAATCCAGCGACATATACCTCAGTCTTTGATGACATTCGTGATTTATTTGCAAATACAAACGAAGCAAAGGCCCGTGGTTATTTAAAAGGACGATTTTCGTTTAATGTTCCGGGAGGACGCTGTGAGAATTGTCAAGGGGATGGAATTATTAAAATTTCAATGCATTTTTTACCAACGGTTTATGTGCCTTGTGAAGTTTGCGAAGGGAAAAGATATAATGATGAAACATTATTAGTTAAGTTTAAAGATAAAAATATTTATGATGTTTTAGAAATGACAGTTGACCAGGCTTGTGAATTTTTTGCAAAACAACCAAAGATTAGTCAGAAGTTAGGAACAATGCAAGAAGTTGGTTTAGGTTATATCAAACTAGGACAATCAGCAACTGAATTATCAGGGGGAGAAGCACAACGAGTTAAGCTATCAACTTTTTTACTAAAACGAACAACAGGTAAAACATTATTTTTATTAGATGAACCAACAACAGGGCTACATGTTGATGATGTTAAGCGGCTATTATTAGTTTTAAATAAAATTGTGGACAATGGTGATACAGTTGTTACAATTGAACATAACTTAGATGTGATCAAAGTAGCAGATTATATTATTGACTTAGGACCAGAAGGTGGTATTGGTGGTGGCACTGTTATTGCAACAGGAACCCCAGAACAAATTGCAGTAAAAAGTGATATTAGTTATACGGCACAATATCTAAAACCATTATTGAATCAGGAAAAATAATTAATGGTTGTTAAAAAACAACTTTTTAAAGCTGCTTTGTTTAAGAAAGAATATAATTTAGCAAAACTATTAGCAGAAAAATATCATAATGCACAAGATAAAATTCAAGTTGTTAATGTTGTTGGAACTAATGGGAAGGGTTCTGTTTCTAATTATTTGCAACGACAATTAATGTTAAATTATAAAAAAGTTGGCCTTTTTACTTCGCCAGCATTTTTAAAACACAATGAACGAATTAAAATTAATAATGACATTATTAGTGATAATGATTTAAAACGAATTATTAAGAGTATTAAAGAAGAAATTAAAACTTATCAACTAACCTTTTTTGAGATTTGAGTTTTAATTTGTATTAAATATTTTTTAGAACAGCAAATTGAAGTTGCTGTAATTGAAGCTGGGATTGGTGGACGATTAGATGCAACTAATGTTTTTAATAATCAATTAGCGGTGTTATTAACTTCAATTGATTATGATCATACTGAAGTTTTAGGGACTGGTTTAGAAAGTATTATTCAAAATAAAGTTGGGATTGTTAAAAATGATTGTAAACTTTTTATTAGTGCAAATTGTCAAAAATATTTTTCTGTTATTACAAAATATCTTAATTCGGATAGAATTATTACAAGCGAAGTTTATCCGCAAGCAATTAATTATTATCAAGAATTTAATGTTGGACTAGTAATTAAGTTTTTGACATTTTTTAAGTTTAAAATTAATTATGCACTTTTTAAAGTAAATCCGGTTTTGGGTCGTTTTACTCAATTGAGTAAAAACCCGTATTTTATTATTGATGGTGCACATAATCCCGAAGGAATTCGTGCTTGCATTCATACATTTGAAATGCTAAATAATTTAAACCATGATGAAGTATTAGTACTATATGCATCAGCACAAAAGAAAGATTATTTGCAAAATTTAATGTTGTTAAAAGAACATTTTGGGACAAATTTGTATATTACTGCTTTTAAACACCCAATGTCGTGAGATATTACGAACATTAATTTTCATAATAAAGTAAAAAATTGAAAAAAATTATTATTGCAAAACAAGACAAAAAATATTTTAGTTTGTGGGTCGTTGTATTTTATTCCGTTAGTATATCAGTTTTATTTAGAGAGGATGTAAAATATGTTGTATTTATTAACAAATATTGGCGCTTGGTTGGGAATTGGGTTCTTCCTTGGACTGGGTGTTTTATTAGATTATAAGAATTTAAAAAAAATTAATATTCTGACAATTACCGTAACAAGTTTATTAATTGCATTATCAGTTATTTTAACAAATTTAATTGGGTATACAATTCCAATTACGGGAGGAATTGCATTAGCATTAGGTAACTTTTTAATTTTTGTTGTTGGAATGTTATTTGGACCTTTTTTTGGTGTTTTAAGTGGCATTGCAACTGATACTTTAGGATCGTTAGTTAATATTCAAGGAACCTACCATGGTGGTTTTGCTTTTAATCTTGCTTTTTATGGTTTAATGGGTAGCATTGTTTTTCTTTTTAAAAGTGAGAAATTTTGAGTTGTAAAAACAATTATGTTATACATCATTGCTTTTGTGTTAATTTCGTTTGGGTTTAATGTCTTATGGTTATATTCAATTGGTTGAAATTCAGTTGTGTTAGGCGTAACATTTATTGCAAAAGCAATTAAGTTTCCAATCCAAATGGCAATTTATTTACCAATGACAATTTCTAGTTTTACCATTTTATATAAATTAATTACAACACGGCACAGTATTACTTTATGGTGTGCTCAAAACAAAACATTATCATTCGTGCCAATTAAATTTAAAAAACGTAGTTCTCCGAATCATTAAAAATTGTTTATATGTGTAAAACTTTCAAAAATCTAATAAAAATAAGTATTTTTATTCAAAATACTTGTGGATAACTAAAAAGATATTATAATTTTGGTAATTTATATTTACTTATTATTTGTTAGTTGTAATATTATTAATGATTAAGTGAAGGAATGTGAAAAAATGTTGGAAAAAGAGGCTACATATTTAATAAAGCAAGAAAACCAATTATCAGATGATGAACGTATGCTCCTTTTATGTTTATATCGTCCTCTTATTGGTGATAAAGCACATATGTTATATATTGCTTTTACCGCGCAAGATTTTATTTTAGAATTAAATATTAAATATCAATTAGACCATCTTTTATTACTATTACAAATGACATACGAAGAGTTTTTAACAGCAAAAAATAAATTAGAAATAATTGGTCTTTTAAAAGTGTTGAAACGTGAAAAAGGGAAGCACCATATTTTAAAACCGCAATTACCAGTGTCGGGTATTGCTTTTTTTGAAAATAAGGTTTTAAGCGATTACTTATTAAATGCTGTGGGGGAAAAATCTTTTACAATTATTAGAGCCAAGTTTATTGAAGAGTGTTATTCTCTTCCTGTTAATGAAACATCTCCACAATTAAAGATTACTAATGTTAATTTAGATTTTGTTTACATTGACAAGTACTTAGCAACTAAAAATGCCAATCATAAATTGTATTTACCGTATCGTGAAAAAATTATTCAATTAGCAAATTATTATCATGTTTTAACAAATAATCTTGCTATTTTTATTTATAAGAGTATTGAATTAATTGAACAAAAACGGATTTTTAATTATGAAAAATTTCAACAATTATTATCTGACTTTCATCAAAAAACAATTCTGCAAAAACAAATTACAGGAGATCAATTAAATTTAATTGTTAATGAGGAAAATGTGGCAAAGCCAACAAGCATGTTGGAAGCAAAGATTAATGAAATGACTTCAATTGATCCAATTGAATATTTAACTTTACTACGAGAAAACACAAAACCAACCCCCATGGAAGTTGATTTAATTCGTGATTTAATTATTAATTATTCGTTAAAACCAGGTGTTGTAAATTGTTTAATTGAATATGTTTGGTTTAAAAATTCTCATCGAATTGAAAGAAAGTATTGTGAAAAAATTGCCAATACTTTTAATCAATTACAAATTGATACAGTCGATAAAGCGATGAGACATTTGCGAAGCGCCTATGCGAAAACACAAAAAAATAAAATTGCAAAAGAAACAATTAAAAGCAATACTTATAAATTAAAAGAAACAACAGTGAAAAATAATATGGCAATGTTAGAATATAATAAGCTTTATGAACAAAAGCGGCAAGAACAAAAGGAAGAAAAAGTTGATCTTAACCAATTATTAGATGATTTAAAAAACTTGTAATATAATTTTAAAAGGAGGCGCAGGAATGGTAAAACTAAATTTGTTAGAACAAATTAAGAATAATGAAGAGTTAATGCTTAATTTGCAAACAATTACTTTTGATGTCAATGATTATGAAAAGTTTAGTTTGCTCTTTGAAGAATATTTGAATAGTTATCATCGTTGTGAATCAGCGCCAGATTTATCATTATGTCAGCAACAATTTAAAGGCTATAAATATTATTTTAAAAAGGAAGATAATAAGTTATTCTTAACGCGAATTGAGTGTAACCATATGGTAGCGTTGAATGAAATAAATAAAGTTAAAAATAATTATCTTTATTATGATTTTAGTGATGAGTTATTAAAGCTGCGCTTAAGTGATATTAAGAAAGATGAAAATTTTAATAATATGCATCATATTATTGGCGAAATGGTTAAGTTTGTCAAGGGGCAACGCCAAAAAGGATTGTACATTTATGGTGAGCCGGGGGTTGGGAAAACTTATTTATTAATTAGATTAGCTAATGTATTAGCAAACAATAATCGAAAAGTTGCTTTTATTTCAGTAATTAATTTAATTAACCGCGTAAAAGAATCATTTAATACTTTTAGTAACGAATCTTCTTTGGTTTATGATTTATTGCGCGCTGATGTTTTATTTTTAGATGACATTGGGGGAGAAACAGTTTCACCATGAGTTCGTGATGATTTATTATTTCGAATTCTTAATGATCGGATTAGTCGGCAGTTACCAACTTTTTTTTCTTCTAATTTTACAACAACTGCATTAACAACAATTTATGCAAATGTTAAAAATGAAATTAGTGATAAAGAGATTAATAAAGTGAAAGCGTTGCGAATTGTTGATCGGATTCGCGGATTGGCAACTGAATTGGAATTAATTGGAAATAGTAGGAGAAGTGATGATGACTATGTCGAAGTACGAACTACATAAATATTTTTTTAAAGGATATGATCAAGACAATAATGTGCAAGATATTTTATATTTAGATGTGCAAAAGTATCAGTATCAACCACAAGTTGGAATTAAAGTAATAACAAAAAACAAAAAGGAATATTTAATTAAAAATTATTGGTTTAATTATGATAAACCAGATCCTGATGATAAATTTAAATTTGAATGTTTTGAATGTGACTTACATCGAATTTTATTTTTAAATGAATGACAACAAGACAAAGAAGCTTTTATTGATAAACATTATTTACCATTAGAAAAATTTAATATTTTAAAAGAGCAAAAGCAAAAAGTTCTTGCAGAATATTTACTTGTTCATGGGGCAACAGCAAAAGATGATTCGGCCTATCGTAGTTTAGAAGCTTCTTTTAGTTTGTTAAAACATAAGCCACGAACAGAAGTAGAGCAAGAACTAACGGAAATGGCAGAATATTACGCCATGGATATGAAAGAATTTGACAAACTAAAACAAGCAAATTCTATGTTAGCTTTTGAGGCCATTGCGTTAGATTTATATGGTGATCCGTTGTTATTTGAAGAAGTAACTGATGAACAAAGTGACTTTTTGCTTCACAACGAAGATTTCTAAGTATTTTGACCTCGCTTTATTTGGATATTTTCTAAATTTCTTGCAAATTAAGGGGTAAGGTTGTAAAATATGAGTAAGTATGCAATGTTTTATTGCAGACTAAGTTATTAAAGTAAGTAGAGGAGAACAAGTAGATGACAAAAATTGCAATTAACGGATTCGGACGTATCGGCCGTTTAGCATTTAGAAAATTATTTGAGGAAAAAGGTGTTGAAATTGTCGCAATTAATGATTTAACAGATGCAAAAACATTAGCAACATTATTAGAACTTGATTCAGCCCAAGGGGGATGAATGCGAGGAAAAATTTCTTCAGAAGAAAATGCTATTATTGTTGATGGAAAGAAAGTAGTTGTTTGTGCAGAAAAAGATCCAACCGCTTTACCATGAGGAAAATTAGGGGTAGATGTTGTTGTTGAGTCAACGGGGCGCTTTGCTGATAAAGCAGGAGCTTCACAACATATTACGGCAGGAGCAAAAAAAGTTTTAATTTCAGCGCCAGCAAAAGGAACAGATGTTAAAACAATTGTTTATAATGTTAACCATAAAGATATCACTAAAGATGATACTGTTATTTCAGGGGCAAGTTGTACAACAAACTGTTTAGCACCAATGGCTAAGGTTTTAGATGAAAAATTTGGAATTGAAAAAGGATATATGACAACTGTTCATGCTGTTACAAATGACCAACGTTTATTAGATTTAGCTCATGATGATTTAAGAAGAGCACGTGCTGCCTTTTCTAATATTGTTCCAACTAAAACTGGAGCAGCCGCAGCCGTAGCGTTAGTATTACCACAATTAAAAGGTAAATTTGATGGAATGGCATTACGTGTCCCAACAATTACAGGATCAATCGTTGACTTGGCAGTTGAATTGAAAAAAATTACAACAGTTGATGAAATTAATGGTGCAATGAAATCAGCTGCATCAGAAACTTTTGGTTATAATACACAACCAATTGTTTCATCAGATATTATTGGGGAATCACATGGTTCAATCTTTGATGCAACATTAACTAAAATTATTGAAGTTGATGGAAAACAATTAGTTAAAGTATATGCATGATATGATAATGAAATGTCATATGTATCACAAATGGTACGAACATTATTATACTTTGCAACAGTTTAATTAAAAGTAAGAGACACTAAAGTTTTTTAGTGTTTTTTATTTTGTTAAAAAAAGATATTTCTGGCATTTGTCCAGATATTATAGGTAGATAAAAATATATTAAAAAGAGTAAATTATATTGTTCTTCTAGTAGTAAGTAATTCTTTAATTTTTTCTTCTTTTAAATTATTTATAATATCTAAAATATTATGTCAATGCTCTAGTAATGTTTCTTTTGGCTGAAATATTGTCATTTTAATAGGATCAATATATATGGAAAAGCTCTAAAGGGTTATTATCTTTTATTTTTCAAATACAACATCTTAAACTTATAAAATTATTCTCTTCATTCTCTTCTTTACTTTTTATTATTTCTCAACCTAATTGATATTTTTTCCCATCTAAATCAATTATTTTAGTTTGATATAGAGATAAATATTTTTTCTATATCAGACTGTAAAAAAATATAATTGTTTTATATGCATTTTAATTATTTTTTGTTCAAATTTATTAGGAGTATCATTTCCAACAATTAATTGATAAATATATTTAATACTTTTGTCAATAGATTCATTCACTTCATCGCCATTAAATAATAATTTATATTGAAAATTCTCGTATTCTTTATGTGACATATTTGATGGAGAAGCATATTTCATTTTATTCATTTTTAATATTTTTCTTTCAAGTTTATTTTTTCAAGGTTTAATTCATCGTAAATATACAATATTAACTATACCTAAGACACTTGTTATACTTGTTATTAACAATATTCATTCTTTTAAATCCATACTATTTTCCTTTCTAAAAAGAATAACTTTTTGAGTATTCTAATTTAATTTTAATATTAAATTATTTTTGTTAGATATATTAAGTAAAAAGATAATATTATTTCTTATTATCTTTTTTTCTTCAATATTTATTGCTTTTTCTAAAAGACTATTAAATCTTTCTTTTGGTATAAGTTCATCTCAATATTTACCAAAATATAAATCAATTAGAAAAACATACCATTTATTAAATTTAGCTAAAAGTGCCTACTATGATTGAGTAAATAAAGGAAAACCAAATAGTGTTCAAAAAATAGATTATTCGTTTTATCAAATGATTAGGAATGTATATTATCAAATAGGTAGACAAACATATGATGCAAAACGAATTACATTATATTTAAATTCAATAGGAATGAAGTGCTCAGTTAAAAAAGTAAGAAGATATTTAAAAATTGCTGATTTAAAACCTATTAATGAACCAATTAAAAGAAAACAAAATGGTCCAAAAGAATATTTAAAAGGAAAATATGAGCGTTTATTTAAGTATCCTTTCAGAACAAGATATCCAAATCAAGTATGAGTTGTTGATATTACTGAAAAACATTATGATAATAATATTTATTATTTGTGCACATTTAAGGATATTTTCACAAAAAAGGCTGTAGGTTGAGCTGTTAATCAAATGAGAGGCTTTCAACTAGTTGAAGCTGCATTTTTCAATGCGATTAATCATAATTTAACTGAAAATATCTTAAAAGAATTAATTATACATAGTGATAATGGAACAGAATTTAAGGGTTATCAATATAATAGGATGTTAAAATATGCAGGATGTCAAATTAGTATGTCGTGAATAGGAAGGTCTAAAGATAATCCTCATATTGAATCATTATGAAATATTTATAAAAAAGAAGTATTAGACAAATCAGAATATACGTTTGATGAATTTAAATATCAAACAAATTTATATTTTAATTGATATAATCTTGAACGATTAAGAATATAAAGTTATTATCTAATAAAGTGTCCGAAACAAGGTTCCACATCAGTCCTAAATTTTTGATGCCTCATAACCTACAATATTTGGGCAAATGCTAAAATTATGATAAAATTAAAAAAGAAAAGACGTGGAAATGATAATTATTTGCACTTTATAAGTTTTTTAGAGAGGAGACAAAAAAATGAATAAATTTGTATTTATTTTAGGAATGTCACGAATAACACCAACTAGAACAGCAAGATTATTTGCATATGACAAAGAAAAAAGTGCAGTAGGAGCTCCAGTTGATGTTTCGGGGGCAAAAGTTAGTGGACTTGAAGATCCAATAACTTTTGGTTTCTTTAATGATCCTACTAAGATGACAAAAAAAGAACTAGATCAACTTAATAAAGACGCTTATATCAATAAGTGTGTTACAGACGCAATTGAAGCAGTGCCAGGAGTAACACCATCTATTAGCGAAGGACGTGATTATTGGATCACAAATGATGCAGAACCAGGTGATTACAGTTATGCAAGACCAGTTAATTTTACAGTACATACAAAAGGTGATAAAATCTCAGGAACATTTGGTTTTGTTGCTAAAGTTAGAGCTTTGCGTTACGGAGCTTAAAAACAAAAGGATGTAAAACAGTTGTTTTTGAAGTTAATTCAGAAACTGCTTTTGTTGGGGTAAATAAACAATTTTAATATTTATCCTTTTATTTAGGTAAAGTTAGTGTAAAAAAATTGAAAAAAACTAATAATTAGTTTATTTAAATATAATGGCATTTGTCCAGATATTGTAGGTAGATATATTACATAAAAAAAGATAATATTATCTCTTATTATCTTTTTTATTTTTTTCATTAATTTTAAAAATACTATTATATTCTGTATGACCACTATTTAAATTGGATATAAGATATACATATTCTGTATTTTTATTTTCAATTTGAATATCTATTTTAACTTTAAAATTATTACTATAGAACTCATTTGGTGGATTATTTTTTCATATTCATTTTTAATCAAAATATTACCATTAAATTTTAAACAAATTTGTTTAATATTGTTAATATTAATAATATCAAAATTAATATAAAAATAAATTATTCTTCTAACTGATGTTTGTATAGTAGGATATATAGAATTTCCACAATATTGACAATCATATCGTTTTTGTTTTTCAATAAAATAGTATTTAAAATTTTTATGATATTTTAAACATTTTTTTAAGTTATCAAATTTTCTATTAAAAATATATTGATAGTATGTTTTACTGTCTGGAAATAAAGTTAAGAATTCATTAATTAATGTATTATTTTTCATTATTCAAATTTCTCCCATCTTCCTAATCATAAAAAGCAATTTCTATTGCTTTTTTAATATATTTTTATTTACCTAAAATATCTGGACAAATGCCATATTTCTTATGTTATGATAATTATATATAAGAAACAATCTTATAATTAATAAAACTGAATAATGATACCCTTTGTGGATTTATACCAGTGGTGTTAAGTGACTTAAGGATTAAAGGAGATTATTAAAATGAAGAATCCTATTTTAGAAAAGCACTTTAATAATATTCGAGACCAATTAAAATTGGTTTTAAATATTGAAAAAATTCGTGATTCAACAAATCCGATTCAATTGTTATATGATAATGTAATTTGATATCGAAATAGTGGACGTGTTGTTACTGAAGAAGATTTTACATATCGATTGGAATTAGCATTAGCTGATACTTACAAAACATTATCATTACGAATTGATTCTTTATTGTCGAATGCTAAAACATTATCTTTCAGTTATTTTAAAGAAAAATTAGATGTCAAAGTTTACCATGATAAATTATACAAACAAGCAGTAAAAACATTAAAGGCAAATTATGGTAATCGCATTGATGATATTGATTTTATTTATATTGCGTATCAAATGACAGAATTATTAGCAGAAGGTTTGCGGAGTATTTCATCTCGTAAGTTAACTGAAGTAACAAGATAAACTACTGACAATCAAAAATAGTTATCATGATAACTATTTTTTATTTGGAATATAATTGCTTAAAAGTTAAGAATCAAAGCAAAGAACCTTATTTTCCAGCAGAAAATGCGATATAATTTATATTAGCAATTATAAAAATGAGAGGGATATTATGAGCCAAAACAAGAAACTATTTTATGTTACAACCCCAATTTATTATCCAAGTGCCCAGTTACATATTGGTCATGCTTATACAACAACTTTAGCGGATATTTTGAACCGTTATAAGAAGTTAGATGGTTATGAAACCTTTTTTTTAACAGGTAGTGATGAACACGGTGAAAAGATTGAAAAAAAAGCTAAAGAAGCGGGAGTGACACCGTATCAATTTACAACAATGATTGTTAATAATTTTAAGCTATTATGAGATAAGTTAGGAATTGAGTATTCAAAATTTATTCGTACAACAGATAAGGCTCATGAGGATGGAGTACAAAAGATTTTTAGTAAATTATATAATAAAGGTGATATTTATTTAGGGACATATGAGGGATTATATTGTGTTAGTTGTGAAGAATTTTTAACAGAATCACAATTAGATAAAATAACCCAGCAATGTTTAGTTTGTGGAAACAAACCAAAGAAAGTTAAAGAAGAGACTTATTTTTTTAAGGTTTCAAAATATAGTCAGTTTTTAATTAATTATTACAATGATCATCCTGGTTTTATTGAACCAGAAGCTAGAAAAAATGAAATGTTAAATAATTTTATTTTACCAGGCTTAACTGATTTGTCAGTAACAAGAACAACTTTTTCATGGGGGATTAAAACATTAGAAAATAATAAACATATTATTTATGTTTGAATTGATGCATTATCTAATTATTTAACGGCATTGGGTTATTTATCAGAAGATGAAACATTATTTAATAAATTTTGAAATAACGCGGATGTTGAAATTCTGCAATTGTTAGGAAAAGAAATTGCGCGGTTCCACACAATTTATTGACCAAGTATGTTAGAAAGTTTGGGCTTACGTCAACCAAACAAACTTTTATCACATGGTTGAATTTTGTTCAAAGATACAAAAATGAGCAAATCAATTGGTAATGTTGTTGATCCCGTATATTTAATTGCTCAATATGGTCGTGATGTTTTAAGATTTTATTTAGGATATGAAATTCCAACTGATAATGATGGAAAGTTTTCTTATGAAATGTTTTTAGAATCATATAATACCCATTTGGTAAATAATATTGGAAACTTAGTATCACGGGTAAGCAATATGATTAGTAAATATTTTAATGGGCAACTTTTATCACAAGATCCATTAAAAAATGATTTAATTGATAGTTGCCTTTTGGCAATTAAAAATTATCAAGTGGCAATGAATGATTATCAAATTTCAAAAGCATTAAGTATTGTTTTAGAATTATGTAATAAAGCAAATAAATATATTGAAGAAACTAAACCATGAGAATTAGAAAAAAATCAAGCGACAGAACAATTACATACAACATTAGCAACATTAGCTTATGTTATTATTGTTAGTGCCTTTTTGTTACAACCAATATTAATTGATCATGCCCAGAAAATTGCAGATTACTTTAATATTGATTTACAAAATTTAACATTTTCAACAATTTTAAATCAAGAAATGATATATAATAAAAAGATAGAGAAAAAAGCCAATTTATTTGAGCGTTTAAATGTTGAACAAGAATTGGAACGAATTAAAACAGAATTAGAGCAATAAAATAATTTAAAGGAGGGATCTTAATGAAAGAATACGATGTAATCGTTATTGGGGCTGGACATGCTGGTGTTGAAGCAAGTTTAGTTGCTGCTAGAATGCACAAAAAAACATTGTTAATTACTTTACATAAAGATAAAATTGCTTTAATGCCATGTAATCCCTCAATTGGTGGTCCAGCAAAAGGAATTGTTGTCCGTGAGATTGATGCTATTGGTGGTGAAATGGCAAAGGCTGCTGATGCAACTGCTTTACAAATGAAACTATTAAATTCTTCGCGGGGACCAGCAGTATGAGCGTTACGAGCACAATCAGATAAAATTAAATATTCAAAGTATATGCAAACAGTTATTGAAAACCAAGTTAATTTAGAATTATATGAAGGAGCAGTCCAAAGTTTATTAGTTGATGATAATGGTGCTTGTTATGGTGTTGTTCTAAAAGATCAAACACAATTTTTTGCGAAAAAAGTTATTTTGACAACAGGAACATATATGCAATCACTAGTTCTACAAGGTAAAGAGAAAAAAGTACAAGGGCCTGATGGCGATATTACAACAGCGGGATTATCAACCCAATTGAAACATTTAGGATTTGAATTATTTCGGTTAAAAACGGGAACTCCAGCGCGGGTACTTAATACTTCAATTGATTATACCAAAGCCCAGTCAGAACCAGGAACTGATATGAAATTAGCATTTTCTTATGCTACAAAAGATTTTACCCCATTACAAGAGCAAGAATTATGTTGATTAATTCATTCAACGCCAACAACGCATGCTATTGTGCAAGAGCATTTATCTTTATCAGCAATGTATTCGGGGAATGTCAAAGGGACGGGACCACGTTATTGTCCTAGTTTTGAAGATAAGATTGTTCGTTTTGCCGATAAGCCTCGTCATCAAATTTTTTTAGAACCAGAATCAAAAAGTTTAAATACCATTTATGTGCAAGGATTTTCAACATCAATGCCAATTGATGTTCAAGATAAAATGCTGCGCTCATTGCCTGGTTTTGAAAAGGTTGAGGTTCTAAAATGAGCATATGCTATTGAATATGATGCAATTGTCCCAACGCAATTGATGCATACTTTAGAAACAAAGAGAGTTAAAAATTTATATACTGCTGGGCAAATTAACGGCACAAGTGGTTATGAGGAAGCTGCTTGTCAAGGCTTAATGGCTGGAATTAATGCAGTATTAAGTATTAATAACGAAGAACCATTTATTTTGCGTCGTGATCAAGCATATATTGGTGTTTTAATTGATGATTTAATTACAAAGGGAACCGAAGAACCTTATCGGTTATTAACTTCTCGCGCAGAATATCGATTATTGTTACGCAATGATAACGCGGAAGAACGCTTAAAAAATTATGCGCACCAGTTTGGGTTAATTGATAATCAAAGTTGAAGTGAGTATCAAGCAAATGTAAAAAGTTATAATGAAGTAATCCAGTTATTAAAAGATACTTATTTTACTGCAAAGTCACCAATTATTCAAAAGTTATCTTCATTGGGGATTGTTAATATTACTGAACGAATTTCGGGATATAATTTATTAAAACGACCAAATATTGAGTTAAAATATTTAGAAGAAGAGTTATTACCTTTAAAAAACTTAAAATCATTTTTAAAACAAAATTTGTTAATTAATATTCGTTTTGAAGGATATATTAAAAAGGAACAAGAAATTGCTTTAAAAACAATTAAATTAGAAAATAAATTAATTCCTGTCAATTTAAACTATGATTTAGTTGATAATTTAGCACTCGAGGCACGAGAGAAATTTAAAAAGATTCGTCCTATTTCAATTGGACAAGCAAATCGGATTTCGGGAATTAATCCCGCTGATATTCAAATGCTTTTATTTCATTTAAAAAAAATGGAATTTGAATCAAATAGATAAGAGGGTGAAGTATGAAATTATATAATACTTTGACTCGTGATTTTACAAATTATGGTCAAACAAAAAAAGTTAATATTTATGCATGTGGGCCAACAGTTTACAATTATATTCATATTGGGAATGCTCGTGCGATTATTAGTGTTGATTTATTAGTTAGTTTTTTACAATTTCAAGGCATTGAAGTTAACTATGTGCAAAATTATACGGATATTGATGATAAAATCATTAATAAAGCTGCTGCGGAAAATAAAACAGAGCAAGAAATTGCCGAATTTTATATTCAAGCCTTTGAAGAAGATGTTACTAATTTAAATGTTAAAAAACCAACAAGACGAGTGCGGGTTACTGACCATATTAATGATATTGTTAGTTTTATTCAAGCCTTAATTCAAATTGGTGCAGCATATGAAATTAACGGTAATGTTTATTTTAATATTGCAAAATATCAAGGAGTTTATGGCTGTTTAGCGAATAAGAAATTAGCAGAATTAGCAGTTAATGCTCGGATTGAACATGATGCAAATAAACATAGTCAATATGATTTTGCTTTGTGAAAAAATACTTCGGTAGGACTTTCATTTCCATTTGATAATATTAATGGTCAAAAGTATATGGGTCGCCCAGGATGACATACTGAATGTGCTGTTTTAATTGACAAATTTTTTAATCATCAAACAATTGATATTCATGCCGGTGGAATTGATTTGGTTTTTCCTCACCATGAGAATGAGCGAATTCAATTTTTTGCTAAAAATCATGGCAAAGAAATTAGCAAAATTTGAATGCATAATGGACATTTAAATGTTGCTAATGAAAAAATGAGTAAGTCATTAGATAATAGTATTTTAGTGCGTGATTTTATTAAATCATATGGTGCTAATACATTACGATACTTATTATATGCAACTAATTATACTCAACCCTTAAATGTAACTGATACTATTATTGGTGTTGTTCAAAATGAAACCGAGAAAATTTTAAAAGTTTTAAAAGCAATTAATTTATTTTTAGCAGAATATGATTTAAGTTATAATTTAGCAAATCATGGTGAATATGTCAAAAAAGTTCTTGCTGAGTTAACCAATAATTTAAATAGTCCTAATGTTTTAACAATTATTAGTCAAATGATAAAAATGATTAATACGCAATTACGTAATAAAATGTTAGATCTACAATTAGCTAGTGATTTTTATAATATTATTTTTAATATTATGAATTTCAATTTTCAATTACCAGTTATTAGTAGTGAAATTCGTCAATATTTATTAGAATGAATTAAGTCGAAGGATAGTAAAGATTTCGTGAAAGCTGATGAACTTCGCAAAGTTTTATTAGAAAAAGACATTCTTTAAAGCGATGAAAACAAAAGAAATTAATATTGTTGGGGCTGGTTTAGCTGGTTCAGAAATTGCGTATCAATTAGCAAAACGGGGATTAAAAGTTAACCTATATGAAGGAAAGGGCAAACAAAAGAATTTGGTTCAAAAACTAGATACTTTTGCGGAATTAGTTTGTTCTAATTCTTTTCGTAGTATGTCCAAAGAAAATGCGATTGGCATTTTAAAAGAGGAATTAAAAATATTGGATTCCTTAATTTTAAAAACAGCATATGAAGTACAAGTACCGGGAGATGATGCTCTGAGTGTTGATCGCGCGTTGTTTTCTGAAAAAGTTACAAGAGCATTATTGAACCACCCAAATATTACAGTTATTTATGATGAATTTGTTACAATTAATCCACAACAAATTACTATTATTGCAGCGGGACCATTAATTAGTTCAAATTTTGAAACAGAATTAAAAAAGTTGATTGGAAACAAAGCGTTGTACTATTATGATGGTTCGGCTCCAATTATTACAAAAGCAGGAATTGATTTTACTAAAGCATATTATGGTGCGCGACATTCTGATCAAAAAGATTATATTATTTGTCCTTTAACAGAACAAGAATTTGAACAATTAGTGACGGAACTGGTTAATGCAAAACGAGTTATTATTCCGGCATTTGAAAAATATTTTAAAGGTTGTCAACCAATTGAGGTTATGGCGCAGACATCTCGTAAAATTTTGTTAAATGGTCCAATGAGTAGTAACAATCTCTTAAATCAAACTGGCGAAAAACCATTTGCAGTAGTGCAATTACGGCAAGATAATGTCATTGATAGTCTATATAATTTGGTTGGTTGACAAACAAATTTAACATGGCCAGAACAAAAACGAATTATTAAACAATTTATTCCCGGTTTAACTGATGTTGACATTGTCCGTTATGGTGTTTTACATAAAAATAATTATCTTAACGCCCCAAAGGTTTTAAACCAATATTTACAATTTAAATAAAATAGTAACATCTTTTTTGCTGGTCAAATTATTGGAGTTGAAGGCTATTTAGAATCTGCAGCCTCCGGATTATTATGTGCGCTGAATGTTTATCAATATATGATGGATTTACCCTTAATTAAATTACCATCAGAAACTGTGTTAGGATCATTAATTAATTATGTAACTAATCCGCAACAAAAAGACTTAAAACCAATGAAAGCAAACATAGGGATTATACCAACATTAGCGCCAAAATTTCCAAATAAGTCAGCAAAAAATTTGGCAATTTATCAGCGGGCAATGCAAGCTTTAAAAGAAACTATTAAAAACTATCAAATTGAACTATAATATTGGTAAAGTAATTTATTAATATTGGTTATGGATAATAATATCGGAAAAGGAAAATAATATGCAAGAATATATATACATTTACGGAATTAATCCAGTTGTTGAATCTTTATTAAACCCAACGATGAAGATTAATAAATTATATTTATTAGAAAAAAGTAAAAATAATGATTATTATTTAAAGTTAGCACAAGATCGCCAGCTTAAGGTTGCTTTTTGTTCTGTTGATAAAATGACAGCATTAGTAAAAACAAATAAGCATCAAAACTTAGTGTTAGAGATTTTAAAACCACAAAATTATTTACTTGAAACAATAACAACACAAGCCTTGCAAAAGAGCCATCCATTTTTATTAGTCCTTGACCAAATTTCTGATCCTCATAATTTTGGGGCCATTCTCCGAACTTGTGATATGTTTAATGTTGATGGTGTTATTATTTTAGACAAACGACAAGTTGATATTAATGCTACTGTGGCAAAAACTTCGGCGGGAGCTTTTAATTATGTTCCTGTTTGTCGGGTTAATAATTTGACAAATGCTGTGGAATATTTAAAAAAGCAAGGTTTTTGAATTTATGCGACAAGTTTAACCGCAAAAGCACAAAAGGTTAATGAATTGCGATATGATACACCAGTTTGTTTAATCGTTGGGAACGAAGGAGCTGGGATTAGCCCTAAGTTACTAAAACATTCTGATTTTAATCTTTATATTCCAACAACGGGCCATTTGGATTCTTTAAATGTATCAGTTGCTAGTGCGATTTTAATTTATCACATTAAAATGCTTCAACAATAAAACAGACATTAGAAAGGAATTGATTCTTATTAATGAATATGAACTACTCTATTTATTTCAAGAGGGTCATAATAATAAAGCAGTAATTAGTTTGTATAAATTATATGCCCCTTTTCTAGAAGAAGTGAAGCGGCGAACTTTTTATAAGTATTTTGCCTTACCAATTGAATTATCAGATTTAGAAAGTTTAAAGTATTTTTCAGTATTAGAAAGTGCAAAGATGTATAATCCCCAATCACGAAAAAAATTAAAAGATTTTATTTTTCAACGTTATACCTGGGATATTCATAAACAAATTCGACAGTGCTTAAACATGAAAAATCGAGTTTTAAATTATTATGTTAAATTAACAAATGATAATATCACAAACAATGAGGAATATTTTTCAACAAGACTTGCTCGATTTGATGAACGAAAACAAGTCATTAAACTATTTTATCAACGGTTATCACCATTAGAAAAAGAAGTTTTTCGTTTATGATATGCTGGAGAAAATATTTATAATATTCATCAACTTTTAGCTTTAGACTATCGGCAAGTTGATAATGCAATGCAACGAATTATGCAAAAAACCAAGGATTTTTACAAAAATAATTAAATTAACTATATCAATATTTTTATTAATATACTATAATTAAATATGGTGAATATTATGCGCGAAAAGATCATATTAGTATGCTCGGAATGTTTAAATCGGAATTATTCAACATTTAAGAATAAAATGACACAAAAAGAGCGGTTAGAAATAAATAAGTTTTGTAAAACATGTAACAAGCATACGAAACATAAGGAAACAAGGTAGGTGTTCGCAATGGCTAAAAAAGCGAAAGAAAACAATACAAAAAAAGAAATTAAACCAACTTTAACAAAAGAAGAAAAAAAAGTGTTAAAAATGCAACAGAAAAATGAAAAAGCGGCGCTAATTTTTCAGAAAAAAGCAAATAAAACAGCGCCAATCCAAGTTGGAACAAAAAAAGAAATTACAGCACCAGAAATTGATGAAAATGGTGAGCCAATTAAAAAAGGCCTTTTTAAGCGTAAACATTCAGATAAAAGTAAAAAAACAAATTGAAAATTAGCATTTCGTGAGTTTCCCGTAAAAATGGCCAAGGAAGTAACAAGAATTCGTTGGACAAGTAAGGGCAGTTTAGGACGCAAGTTTTTAATAACAATTTTATTTATTATTGCTTTTGCGATCTTTTACTTAGTATTGGATTTAGTTTTAAACCATTTACTAACTGTTGCACGCATTATATAATAATATGATAGGTAAGAATTAAAGGAGCAAAATAATGACAGAACAGAACACAACAACAGAACTAGAGACAAATAATGATAAATTAGACAATAGTAAAGATTTAGAAGATGTTACGAAATATCCGGGCAAATGATATGTAATTAATTGTTATTCTGGTCACGAAGATCGTGTCCATGATGATTTAATTCAACGGGTAGAATCATTAAATATGAAAGATGTTGTTTTTGATATTAGAGTAGTAAAAGAGACGGTACCAGCCAAAAAAACAAGGGTAACAGAAAAAAATGTTTATCCAGGATATATCTTTATTAATATGATTATGAATGATGAAGCTTGATATATTGTGCGAAATACAACTGGTGTTACTGGATTTATTGGATCATCAGGACGGGGAACAAAACCGTTTCCTTTAACTGATCAAGAAGCAAAAACAATGCTTTCAAAATCACTAGCAACTAAAAAAGCAACAGCACAACAAGGAAAAAAAGTTAAAAAAGTATTTGTTGCTAACTTTGAAGTTAATGATTATGTTCGTATTCTATCAGGAACTTTTGTTGAAATGGAAGGCCAAGTAACAAAAATTGATACTTCAAAAGGAATTGCAACGGTAAACTTAGAAATGTTTGGTCGTTTAACACCTACTGAAGTTGATTTTGACCAATGTGAAAAACTTGGTTAAGAAGGCATAACAAGTTAGCAATAATTTTTGTTATGTTTTTTTCGCAAAAATGGTAAATTTAGTACCTTTAAGAGATCCTGTCTTTTTTTCACAAAATGCTGTTCTTGTTGCTCAACAATTATTGGGAAAGTATTTAGTTCGGATTATTGATGGTAAAAAAATTAATTGTAAAATTGTTGAAACTGAAGCTTATGATGGACCAACGGATGATGCTAACCATGGTTTTAATAATAAGCGCAGTTTACGGAATGAAACATTATTTTGACAAGGTGGATATGCTCATATTTTTATGATTTATGGGATGTATTTTTGTTTTAATATTGTTACTGACCAAACAGACTATCCGAGTGCTGTTTTGTTACGGGCTGGTGAAATTGTTGTTGATGAAACAACTCCTAATTTTGTTAGCAAACCCAATTTAGCAAATGGCCCGGGAAAATTATCACGTTATTTAAAAATTAATAAAACTGATGATGGCCTTAATCTTATTAAAAGTTCAACTTTATATTTAGAACAAGAAGCAATCCCCAGTGTTTTTGACATCACCACAACATCACGGGTTAATATTGATTATGCAACTAATTTTAAGTTAAAGCCATATCGTTTTTATATTACAAATCATAAGGCAGTTTCAAAAAAGTAAGAGGTTAAAAATGAGTAAAACAAACAATACAGAAATTTGAAAAATTCATCCTGATTTTCCTTATCTTGAAATTAGTAATATGGGTCGTGTTCGCAATAATATGACAAAGAAAATTAAGGAGTTAAAAAAACCTAAAAATACAAATTATTTTTTAATTCGTCGTCGCGAAGAAGGAAAAACCAAAACAAAGCCACTCCATAAATTAGTTGTGGAGTTATTTATTGGCCAAGTGCCACCTAATATGACAATTGATCATATCAATGGTAATCCCCGCGATAATCGTGCGGAAAATCTTGAAATTGTATCAAAACGTGAAAATACGATGCGTCAAATTCGAATGTGATCGCATCCGCATAGTTTTTATAATCGCAATTTAGTTGAAGCTCATAGTGAAAAACGTTGAATGTATCGTGATCAATTATACAATTGAATTGAGTTATTAAAATTGCTGCATGCCCAGGGCATTATTTATTATCAGGTTAAATGAAGAGGAAGTACAAGTGGACGGATTGGTCAATTACCGAATGGTGAAACGATTATGCGAGTAAAAAACATTGAGTTTGACAATGATGATGATTTTTAAAAAAAGCTATTATTTAAAAATAATAGCTTTTTTAGAAGGTAATGTGGGGGTTAAGACCAACAGTACATGTTAAGTCAAGATAACCATGATAATTTAATTTAATAGCATCAGTCAAAGTTGCCGAGACACAAACATCTAAGGCAACACCAACTATAACAAGGTCAGTAACATTTTGTTCTTGCAAGAATTCATGTAAACCATTGGATGTTTGATTATCACTAAAAAAAGCACTATAACTGTCAGCATCTTGTTGTGTTCCTTTGAGAATAATTTTATCAAAATGACTTTCTGGTAATTGATAAAGTTCACTGCCAGAACTATTGGCAAGACAATGGGGTGGCCAGGTTGCAAATGAACAGTGATTATCAGGATGAAAATCTTTTGTCGCAATGACTAGGTCCTTGTTATTTTGAAAAGTTTTAATTAATGTTAAAATGTGCGGATGAAGTTTTTCTGCGTCAGGAACGTATAATGATCCTTTTGGATCAACAAAATCATTTTGATAATCAACAACAATTAATGCTTTTTGACTCATATTGAAGCCTCCTTTTTAATATTTTTTGTTGTCTATTTATATATTAACAAATATCTTGTTATAATGTTAACACAATTAAAAGTTATGAGGGGTTATGATGATTAAACTAATCAATGATTATTTTGCTGACCTTGTTGTTAATCAACACCAAGAAGAACAATTAGAACAATATTATCAGTATTTAGTTGAACAAAACAAAGTAATGAATTTAACAACGCTTGTTAGTCGAGAGGATGTTTATGTCAAACATTTTCTTGATTCAGCATTATTGTTAAAACATTATGTGTTTGCCGACAAAGCAAAAGTTGCTGATGTTGGGAGTGGGGCTGGTTTTCCTGGTCTTGTTTTAAAGATATTT